>NZ_CP049889.1:1282500-1621066 GCF_011299095.1 Jeotgalibaca porci
GCTAGCCTCGGATCAAGGAATCGTGGAGGTAGAGCACTGTTTGGACTAGGGGCCCTTCTCGGGTTACCGAATTCAGATAAACTCCGAATGCCATCGATTCAAGTCCGGGAGTCAGACTGCGAGTGATAAGATCCGTAGTCAAGAGGGAAACAGCCCAGACCACCAGCTAAGGTCCCAAAGTATCTGTTAAGTGGAAAAGGATGTGGGGTTGCACAGACAACTAGGATGTTGGCTCAGAAGCAGCCATCATTTAAAGAGTGCGTAATAGCTCACTAGTCGAGTGACCCTGCGCCGAAAATTTACCGGGGCTAAACAGATCACCGAAGCTGTGGATAGAACCTTATGGTTCTGTGGTAGGAGAGCGTTCTAAGGGCGTTGAAGCTGGACCGTGAGGACTGGTGGAGCGCTTAGAAGTGAGAATGCCGGTATGAGTAGCGAAAGACGGGTGAGAATCCCGTCCACCGAATGACTAAGGTTTCCTGGGGAAGGCTCGTCCTCCCAGGGTTAGTCGGGACCTAAGCCGAGGCCGATAGGCGTAGGCGATGGACAACAGATTGATATTTCTGTACCAGTTGTTTTTGTTTGAACAATGGAGGGACGCAGGAGGCTAAGGAAAGCGTGCGGATGGAAGAGCACGTCCAAGCAACAAGTCTTGTGGTGAGTCAAATGCTTACTGCTTTAAGGACAAGTTGTGATGGGGAGGGAAATTAAGTACCGAAGTTCCCGATGTCACACTGCCAAGAAAAGCTTCTAGTTAGAAAACAACTGCCCGTACCGCAAACCGACACAGGTAGTCGAGGAGAGAATCCTAAGGTGAGCGAGCGAACTCTCGTTAAGGAACTCGGCAAAATGACCCCGTAACTTCGGGAGAAGGGGTGCTGACCGCAAGGTCAGCCGCAGTGAATAGGCCCAAGCGACTGTTTATCAAAAACACAGGTCTCTGCAAAATCGAAAGATGACGTATAGGGGCTGACGCCTGCCCGGTGCTGGAAGGTTAAGAGGAGAGGTTAGCTTCGGCGAAGCTTTGAATTGAAGCCCCAGTAAACGGCGGCCGTAACTATAACGGTCCTAAGGTAGCGAAATTCCTTGTCGGGTAAGTTCCGACCCGCACGAAAGGCGTAACGATTTGGGCACTGTCTCAACGAGAGACTCGGTGAAATTATAGTACCAGTGAAGATGCTGGTTACCCGCGACAGGACGGAAAGACCCCATGGAGCTTTACTGCAGGTTGATATTGATTGTTTCTGCTACATGTACAGGATAGGTAGGAGCCATAGAAGTCGGGACGCCAGTTTCGATGGAGGCATCATTGGGATACTACCCTTGTAGCAGGACCAGTCTAACCCGCCGCCCTTATCGGGCGGGGAGACAGTGTCAGTCGGGCAGTTTGACTGGGGCGGTCGCCTCCTAAAAAGTAACGGAGGCGCCCAAAGGTTCCCTCAGAATGGTTGGAAATCATTCGTAGAGTGCAAAGGCAGAAGGGAGCTTGACTGCGAGACAGACAAGTCGAGCAGGGACGAAAGTCGGGCTTAGTGATCCGGTGGTACCGCATGGAAGGGCCATCGCTCAACGGATAAAAGCTACCCTGGGGATAACAGGCTTATCTCCCCCAAGAGTTCACATCGACGGGGAGGTTTGGCACCTCGATGTCGGCTCGTCGCATCCTGGGGCTGTAGTCGGTCCCAAGGGTTGGGCTGTTCGCCCATTAAAGCGGCACGCGAGCTGGGTTCAGAACGTCGTGAGACAGTTCGGTCCCTATCCGTCGCGGGCGTTGGAAATTTGAGAGGAGCTGTCCTTAGTACGAGAGGACCGGGATGGACACACCGCTGGTGTACCAGTTGTTCTGCCAAGGGCATTGCTGGGTAGCTATGTGTGGAAGGGATAAACGCTGAAAGCATCTAAGCGTGAAGCCCCCCTCGAGATGAGATTTCCCATCATCTAGAATGAGTAAGACCCCTGAGAGACGATCAGGTAGATAGGCTAGGAGTGGAAGTGCAGCGATGTATGGAGCGGACTAGTACTAATCGGTCGAGGACTTAACCAAGATTTAGAATAAAAAAAGCAAGCGATGAATGAGCTTTGGTCAGCTGTTCAGTCGTGTTATGGATTCAGTTTTGAGGGAACGTTGTTCCTTTAATTAAATAATTGTGCGGTGACGATGGCGAGAAGGTCACACCTGTTCCCATCCCGAACACAGAAGTTAAGCTTCTTAGCGCCGATTGTAGTGAAGGGTTTCCCTTTGTGAGAGTAGGACGTTGCCGCGCATTTATTTTCTCTTTTTTTGTTTACGGAGGTTTAGCTCAGCTGGGAGAGCATCTGCCTTACAAGCAGAGGGTCGGCGGTTCGATCCCGTCAACCTCCATTATCTGATTTCTCAAACAGATAGGATAAAGAGTTTTAATTTGTTTGAGGCATTAGCTCAGTTGGTAGAGCATCTGACTTTTAATCAGAGGGTCGCAGGTTCGAACCCTGCATGCCTCATATTTTTATGTTTTATTACTGTAATGCCGGCTTAGCTCAGTTGGTAGAGCATCTGATTTGTAATCAGAGGGTCGAGGGTTCAAGTCCTTTAGCCGGCATTTCTTTGCGGAAGTAGCTCAGTGGTAGAGCACCACCTTGCCAAGGTGGGGGTCGCGGGTTCGAACCCCGTCTTCCGCTTTTGTATATTGCAGCCATAGCTCAACTGGATAGAGTACCTGACTACGAATCAGGCGGTTGTAGGTTCGACTCCTACTGGTTGCATTTTTTTAACACCGGGAAGTAGCTCAGCTTGGTAGAGCACTTGGTTTGGGACCAAGGGGTCGCAGGTTCGAATCCTGTCTTCCCGATATCCAAGACTGGGTATCGTTTCCGGTCTTTTTTATTTCTTATATAACATTGTGCGGTGATAATGGCGAGAAGGTCACACCTGTTCCCATCCCGAACACAGAAGTTAAGCTTCTTAGCGCCGATTGTAGTGAAGGGTTTCCCTTTGTGAGAGTAGGACGTTGCCGCGCAATACAAAAAAAAGTCTCCCTTGGGAGGCTTTTTTGTTTGTCTCTATTTTTCGTTAATAGGAAGGGGGCCGGAAAATAGCTTCCGGCCCCCTCTACTTTATTTAATAAGTGATGCTGCTGCTTGATCCACAATAATTGTTACATCAGGATGGTTTACTAATACAGTTGATGGTATATCTTCTGTAGGTTCTGTCGCAGTAACTAAGTCTTTGATGGCTTCCGCTTTATCTTCTCCGAAAGCGAGTAGAAGGATTTTCTTTGCTTTCATAATAGAAGCTAATCCCATTGTGTAAGCATAACCGGGTACATCAGACTCTTTTTCAAAGAAGCGTTTGTTAGCATTGATTGTTGATTGTGTTAACGCTACTTT
Source organism: Jeotgalibaca porci (assembly GCF_011299095.1). NCBI lineage: Bacteria > Bacillati > Bacillota > Bacilli > Lactobacillales > Carnobacteriaceae > Jeotgalibaca > Jeotgalibaca porci. Next base: position 1,285,867 of record NZ_CP049889.1, read on the forward strand.
GTGTGTGTGTGAATCCAGTGCTGTTCCTGGTTCGTTAAATGCGATGTGTCCATTGTGGCCGATACCTAAAATTTGAATATCGACTGGGTATTTACTTAAAACTGCTTCATAGCGTTCAATTTCTGCTTGTTCTTCATTCATTCCATCAGGAAGATGTGATTCTTTGAAAGGCTTTTGATTGAACAGCTTTTGCTCCATGAAGTAGCGGTAGCTTTGTTCATGTGTTCCTGGTAGTCCAACGTATTCGTCTAAGTTAACAGAAATGGCATCAGAAAAGTCAACGTCACTTTCAGTCAATTTCTCGTACAACCGTTCTGGTGTCGATCCTGTTGCCAGGCCAAATACTTTCGCACCATTGTCTAAAGCTTCGCGAATCATTTCATAGCCTTTTTGTGAGCCTTCTTCTTTTGAGTTTACGTAAAGGATTTCCACTAGTATAATTACCCCTTTTTTTTGTATTAAAATAATTCTAAAGCGAAAGCGTTTCTTTGTCAATAATTCTAAGGGAAAGATGAGACGGATTTCAAAACAAAAGAGTTCAAAAATGGATTTGAATAGGCTATAATAGTTGGTTAATAGACGCTCCTGCGTTCTTTCTATTTGACACTCGCTCTCGAATAGCATACTATTTGAAGTGTAATAGTCAAAATTAGTCAGGTGAAAGGGGGCGGATGAATTGCAGAATCAAAATATGTCAGATATCATCGAAGCTTACATTAAACAGATCCTGAAGCAAAAAGAACAAGTTGAGATACGACGTAACGAAATGGCGAGTCATTTTAATTGTGTCCCTTCGCAAATCAATTATGTGATTAATACGCGTTTCACCGAGCAACATGGTTACCTTGTTGAAAGTAAACGAGGCGGTGGCGGCTATATTCGTATCATGAAAGTCACATTTATGGATGAAGTGGAATATCTGGACGAAATGATTAAAATGATTGGTGATTCGATTTCAGAACGCGACGCATTTGCAATCGTCCAAAACATATTCAATAAAAAACTAATCTCTAAACGAGAAGGCAACATTATTTTAGCAATTTTGGATAAAGGTTCTCTTCAAGTTTTTGGAAATGATGAAGATGCTGTACGCGCACACCTTTTAACCAAACAGTTACAAAGTATACGCTACAAGGCATAATTTATGAGGTATAACGTTCGTAAAGGAGGCGTTAGGAATGGATGAACTATTCACAGAAAAAGCGAATAAAGCGCTCATTTTAGCAACAGAAGAGGCGCATCGATTCAAACATCAATCAATTGGGACTGAACACATTCTTTTAGGACTTCTTCGCGAACCAGAAGGAATTGCTGGAAAGATTCTACGTGATTTTGATATTGACGAAACACATGTCCGTGAGGAGATTGAACATCTAACGGGCTATGGAACGGCAAGACCGTTAACGCATCAATTTGCACCAATGCCGTTTTCGCCTCGCGCTAAAACTGTCGTTATGTATGCAACTACGGAGTCGCAAAAACTAGGTGTGTACCTAGTTGGAACGGAACATCTTCTAATTGGTTTACTAAAAGAAGAAGTTTTGGCCGTGAAAATATTGAAGAGCTTAGGAGTCGATTTAAATCTCCTGCGTAAAAAAATGTATGAAAAAATCGGCCTGAAACAACCGACTAAAAATTCAGTCAGAAGCGCTAAGAAAAATACAAAAGCTACTGAAGGAACACCAACACTTGATTCCTTGGCACGTGATTTGACTGAATCTGCGCGTCATCAAAAACTCGATCCAATCGTTGGACGTGACCGTGAAGTTAGACGTATCCTTCAAGTCATTTCGCGTCGTACGAAGAACAATCCTGTATTAGTAGGAGAGCCGGGAGTCGGTAAAACGGCTATAGTAGAAGGTTTAGCCCAAAAGATTGTGAATGGCGAAGTGCCGGAACAATTAGCGAATAAACGCTTAATGATGCTAGATATGGGTTCACTTGTTGCGGGGACAAAGTACCGTGGTGAATTCGAAGAACGTATGAAGAAGATTATTGATGAAGTGTACCGTGATGGAAATGTCATTCTCTTTATCGATGAGTTGCATACCTTAATCGGAGCAGGTGGGGCAGAAGGAGCAATTGATGCTTCGAATATTCTAAAACCAGCGCTTGCGCGAGGTGAACTTCAAACAATTGGTGCGACAACATTGGATGAATATCAAAAATACATCGAAAAAGATGCAGCTTTGGAGCGTCGTTTTGCACCGATTCATATCGATGAGCCGACTGCGGAGGAAACAGTTGATATTTTGATGGGACTACGCTCACGTTACGAAGACCACCACCATGTGGAAATAACGGACGAAGCGATTGAAGCGGCAGTGAAATTGTCAACACGTTATATTACGTCACGTCGTTTGCCGGATAAAGCAATCGATTTGATTGATGAATCTGCAGCAAAAGTCCGCCTAGATGTCACGCATGGGGAAACGCCAGTCGGTAAGTTGGAAGACGAAATTATGCGTCTGAATAAAGAAAAAGAAGAGGCTATTCTCGCCCAAGACTTTGTTAAAGCAGCACGTATCCGTAAAAAAGAGATGAGCAGTAAACAACGTTTGGAGCGCACCCTTAAAGAGTCAGAAGAAGTTGCAACGAGCGAAAGTTATACGCTGAGTGTAAATGAACATGACGTTGCCCAAGTTGTCGCGTTGTGGACAGGAATTCCTGTCTACCAAATGGAGCAAAAGGAAAGCGACCGTTTGATGCAACTTGAGAAAGTATTGCATAAACGTGTGATTGGTCAAGAAGAAGCGGTTGGCGCAGTCTCACGCGCGATTCGCCGGGCGCGTTCAGGATTAAAAGATCCAGAACGTCCAATCGGTAGTTTCCTATTCTTGGGACCTACAGGAGTCGGGAAAACAGAGCTTGCTAAGACGTTGGCAGATGCAATGTTTGGTTCTGAAGATGCTTTGGTGCGTATTGACATGTCTGAGTACATGGAAAAATTTGCGACAAGCCGTTTGGTAGGATCTCCTCCAGGGTATGTGGGTTATGACGAAGGCGGTCAACTAACCGAAAAAATTAGACAAAAGCCTTATTCGGTTATTTTGTTGGATGAGGTTGAAAAAGCCCATCCGGATGTCTTTAATATCCTATTGCAAGTTTTGGATGACGGGCATTTGACCGATTCAAAAGGACGTAAAGTCGATTTCCGTAATACCATCTTAATTATGACTTCTAACTTGGGTGCGACAGCACTCCGGGACGACAAGTCAGTTGGTTTCAATGTGAAAGATGTGAAGCAGGACTACAAAGAGATGGAAAAACGAATTCGTGAAGAATTGAAGAACAGCTTCCGTCCTGAGTTCCTGAACCGGATTGATGAATCCATCGTGTTCCACTCACTGGCTAAGGATGAGCTGCATGAAATCGTGAAGCTAATGGTGAATGCGATTGTGAAACGTCTAAAAGATTTGGACATTCATGTCAAAGTAACCCCAGCTGCGGTTGATGTCATTGCCAAAGCCGGCTTCGACCCTGAATACGGCGCACGACCAATTCGTCGTGCAATTCAAAAAGAAATCGAAGACAAATTGAGTGAAGAAATGCTGAGCGGCACTGTTAAATATGGTGATTCCGTTACGATCGGCGCACGCAATGGCGAAATACGTATTTCTGTTCGTGAGGCCAAAAAAGAAGAAAAAACGAAAGATTTAGTAGGAAGTAATTCCTAATTGAAACGCATAAAAAGAGGCGGGGACAAATTGTCCGCGCCTCTTTGTGTGCACTTTTTATTTATTGGAACGTTTTAGGGTGAAAAAACGATTAAAAAGGTCCAATAACTGATGATTGGAACATTTTAATCTAATTTTAATCCCTAAAAGGCCGAATAAACAATTATTGGAACGTTTTAATTATATTTTAATGGTGAAAAGGTCTTAATACCGATTTAGTGTTTCAACAAACTCAAGCGATCGACTTCAATCACGACTTCAGCCGGACCTACTTTAAGGATAATGTCGCGCGTAATGCTCGCGCGCAACTGGTCATTGGAAGCAGTGGTTTTTTCCGGGACATCGATATCGAAAGAAATTTTTAATTGATTTTCTAGTTCCTCGACTCGGAAATCATGGAACTTCAAGTTGAGCTGATTTGATTTCAGAATCGCTTTTACTTCCCGGTAGATACGCGTATGTTCTTCATTTTGAACGGCAATCGGATCCAAGTGACACACGAGGTCGATACCAAGAACATCCTTAAAATGTTTTTCGATGTGATCACTCACAACATGGGCTTGCGTGAGGGACCAACTATCGTCGACTTCGATGTGAATGGATGCGAAGGTTTTATTGGGTCCGTAATTATGGACTAGTAAATCGTGATAGCCCAAGATGGAATCAAACTGTTCAAAGTGGTCCTGTATTTCGGCCAATTCCTGCTCGTTCGGGCGTGTTCCGAGTAAATCATCCATTGATTCACGAATCATGCTAATACCGCTGTAAATGATGAAAATAGCCAATAAAGTACCTGCATAGCCATCGACCGTCCAACCAGTGAAAAATTCAAGTAGAGAGGCTGCTAATACAATGATTGTCGTATAAACATCGTTAAAACTATCTTGAGCAGCACTGCGAAGTGTTGTCGAATGAATCGTATCAGCAGCGGAGCGGTAAAAGAATCCTTGAATTACTTTGGCACCAACCGAAATGATTAATAAAACAAAAATGAGCGGGCTGGCCTCCAGTTTACTGGGGTTAATAATCCGCTCAATCGAGGTCGTTAAAAATTGAAACCCGACAAAAATAATGATGATTGAAACCAGGAAGCCGCTAATATATTCAAAACGCTGATGGCCGTAGGGGTGTTCTTTATCAGCCGGCTTTGCCGCGATTTTGAAACCGAGTAAGGTCAGGACGGAGGAAGCTGTATCGGAAAGGCTGTTGATGGCATCCGTAAGAATGGAAACACTGCCTGATAACCAGCCTGCTATCAATTTAATAAAAAAGAGAATAAGGTTCGAGAATAACCCAACGATGCCGGAAAGCGTACCAATGCGATAGCGTTTCTTCTCACTCGTTGTGTGTGAAGCATAAGCGTCTAGCCATTTTTCAAACATGTTAAAACTCCTTTTAATAAAGAATGTAGACCTATTATCCCATATCTCTCCGACCAAATCATTCGGAATACCATTTTTAGTATGATAAAATAAAGGCAAATGAAAAGGAGCGATTTATAATGAAAAATTCAAATTCTAAAAAAGCATTTCTCATTGGTTTGGCTGCAACTGCTGCTGTTGCGGCTGTCGCAACGATTCTTGTCTACGAAGAAGATACGGTTGATCGTGTTGGTGCGTATTTAAACCGCCAACGCATGAAGAACAAATTTAAAGGAAACAACAAAATTACGCGTGTCGTTGATTCATTGAGCGACAACGAAATCGAAACATTGTTAAATGTTTTTGACCGTACAGGAAGCTGGAAAGATACTGTATTTGAAACGTTAGATGACCTAAAAGACAAAGCAGTGGACTACAAAGACCACATGGCTAAAAAGTTAAAATAATAAATGAGGGAGTGTGAAAAAAGGCGTTTAGATCCGAATCACTGTAACGAATAAGCACAGGATGGACGCAGGCCATCCGCGCATTATTCGTGAAGTGGATGTCGGATCTGCCTTTTTGAGCACGTTTACGCCACTATTATTCGTAGGAAAGGGACTGGGAGAAATATGATAAGCTCCCTTCAAAGTAGACACTGAAAAAAACAAACTACTTTGAAGGGGGTTTTTTTCTATGACTAGAAAACATACCGATCCAGAACTGTTACATTTAATTGATTTACACCTAAGGGGTGTTTCTTATCGAACGCTTGTTGATCAGCACCATCTCAAACTATCTGATACCACTTTTATGAATTATGTCCATCGGTACCAGGACCATGGCATGGAAGGGATCCGCTCCCAGAAGAATTACCGCAGTTACTCGAAAGAATTCAAGCAGAAAATTGTAGCTGAATACCTACAGACGGGTTACGGCTTTTCATACTTAGCCGCTAAATATAACATTCCATCTAAAACAACGGTAAACAAATGGGTAATTCGATATACTGAAGGAAAAGAGAATGAGACATATTCTCCGAAATCTGAGGTGTACAACATGACGGGTGTTAAAAAATCATATGAAGAAAAATTAAAAATCGTAGAAGATTACATAGCCAATCGCCTGACTTATCTGGAAGCAGCGGAGAAAAACCATGTAAGTTACAGTAACATTTATTCCTGGGTGAATAAATACAAAAAGCATGGACCGATAGGTCTGGAAGACAACCGGGGCCGCGGGAAGCCCACGGAAATTCAAACAACGGAAGAACGTTTAAACGCAGAAGTAGAGACACTCAAAGCCCGGAATAAATGGCTAGAAATGGAGAACGATGCGTTAAAAAAGCGCCGAAAAATCGCTGGGAATCACAAATCACAGGGGTTAGACAAGAAGTGGAATATTTAACTATTGAAGAATTAAAGCATAAATATCCCGTTATCCATCTTTGTGACATACTGGGTATCGCCAAATCCAGCTACTATAAGTGGTTAAAACGGGAACCCTCAGAAACAGAATTAAAACGCCTGAAACTGATGCGGGCGATCAAAGGAATCCACGAGGCATTCGGTGGGATTTACGGCTACCGAAGAATGACCATCTTTCTCAACTTTTTTAGAAGAGCGAAAGTGAATCATAAGTGTGTACACCGCCTCATGAGAATCATGGGGATCACAGCCGTCATCCGTCGCAAAAGAAGGAACTACGTGCCACACAAAGCCGCACATGTGGCTGAAAACATCTTAAACCGTGATTTCCACGCTGAAAGACCCATGGAAAAGTTATTGACGGATGTCACGGAATTCCGGTTGACCAATGGGACAAAACGTTACCTGAGCGCTATTTATGACCTCGGGTCAAAGAAAATCGTGGCTTATAAAACCAGTCACCGCAATGACAACCCGTTAGTACTGGATACACTAAAGCAGATTTTGGGTGATGTAAAGCCTGAAACCACACTGATTCATAGCGACCGCGGTTCCCAGTACACCTCCCATGCCTTTAACAAGATGATTAAAGATCACCAGATAATCCATAGTATGTCACGCGTCTCGAAATGTATTGACAACGGCCCTATGGAAGGCTTTTGGGGTACCCTCAAGGTGGAGATGTTTAACCTGGATACGTTTGACAGACCAGCGTACTTAGACCGGAAAATCAAGGCATACATCGCGTTCTTCAACAATGAACGCGTTACTTTGGATATGGGATTAGCGATTCCTACGGAAGAGAAGATTCTACAAATGATTGCATAAACGCTACAAAAAAAGACCACACATTTTTACATGCATGGTCTAAAATACTTTGTTTTTTACCTGTCTACTTGACAGGGGGCAGTTCAATAACCCCAGTCCCTTTCCTATATATTAAACTATTCCCTTACACGCGCATGAAGGGCCAGATACCCCAACAATAAATCATCCATTTTTTTCAGATTCAGACCAACCGTATCCATGAAGCGATCGATTCGGTATTGCAACGTATTACGGTGCACGTATAAATCAGCAGCTGCTTTGGAAATATTTCCTTGGTTCTGCCACAGTGCCGCAACAAGTTCGGCACCGCCATCGATGTTTTGGATGCCTTCTTTTAATGTTGCTAAAATAGGACTTTTAGCTGCAGCCTCATAAGTAAAATGGGGCAGCGCTGTCGTTGAGAGTGTCACGATTTGATCACGTTGGCTACGTGAGCGTGTATCCATAAAGATATTTTGCTCTTCGGCGAACAATGTAGGGAGGCGACTATCTACTTCCCAATTTTGGCCGAGATACACGCTGGTCCGAATACCAAAGTCGTCATCCAACACATTTAACAATCCTTCGATTTCTGCAGTTAAATCAAAAAAGTCAGGATTATGGACGATTAATACAGCGTATTGATTTGAAATAAAGAAGCCGTCAATCACAAAGGCTAAAGTATTCTTAAAGGCATCCAACCATAACTTCTGATCCAAGGGTTCCAATTCAGTATGCTTCAAGGATACTTGCAGGACTTGGATGCGCGCATAGCCGGATGGAATAGCAGTTGCATCTTCGAGTAAGTAGTGAGCCCAGATGTTCTTTAATGATGTGTGAAGAACAGTATCGGGTTGTACCAATTGAATAATAAGTCTTTTTTCTCTGTCTGAGATTGTGTGTGCCGCGAAGTGCATGTAGCGATCTTCCAACGGTACAGAAAAATAATCATTTCCCATCCAGGAAGAATGGTTAATGACTCCGTCTGGAAATAATTCTTTCAGTAAGTCTTCCATAAAGCGAGACCTCGCAATCCGTATGATAATAGTATCATTTTAACACTGATAGAAAATAATTGGAAAGATGATTCGAAATAGCTTATATTATGAAGGACGAGAAGTACAGAGTAGAAAGAGGCAAACAATGGAATTAACTACAAAAGAACACTTTATGAAGGAAGCAATTGCCGAAGCAGAGAAGGCCCGTGCGATTGGTGAGGTTCCGATTGGGGCCGTCGTCGTATTGGATGGTAAAATTATCGGCCGCGGACATAACGAACGCGAGACGACACATGATGCTACAACGCATGCGGAAATGGCAGCCATTCGTGAAGCGAATAAGCACCTTTCCAATTGGCGTCTGGAAGATGCGGAACTATTCGTTACCTTAGAGCCGTGCCCAATGTGCAGCGGCGCGATTATTCTTTCGCGCATAAAAAAAGTTTATTATGGCGCTGCCGATTTAAAAGGCGGAACAGCGGGAACGTTGATGAACTTACTGCAAGACGCGCGCTTCAACCACCAAGCAGAAGTCGAAACGGGTATTTTACACGATGAATGCCAGGCCTTGCTTCAAACGTTCTTCAAAGAACTGCGCCTGAAACGAAAAGAAGAAAACCGGAAACATTTGCGCCGGATGAACTGATACCCCTTGAAAAGAGGGAAGCATCTATGTTATACTAAATTTTGCCGAAAGGCCTTACTGCAATGGCGGTCTTATGAATGAGTCAGATCCGGAAGGAAGCAGCTATAAATAGGACTCGCCATGTGCTGTAAGTTATAATAAACACGTTGTTCTTATCAATGGATAAGTGCTTTTTTTATACAAAAAAACAAGTGATGACATAACTGCATGATAAGCTCCCTTCAAAGTAGACACTGAAAAAAACAAACTACTTTGAAGGGGGTTTTTTTCTATGACTAGAAAACATACCGATCCAGAACTGTTACATTTAATTGATTTACACCTAAGGGGTGTTTCTTATCGAACGCTTGTTGATCAGCACCATCTCAAACTATCTGATACCACTTTTATGAATTATGTCCATCGGTACCAGGACCATGGCATGGAAGGGATCCGCTCCCAGAAGAATTACCGCAGTTACTCGAAAGAATTCAAGCAGAAAATTGTAGCTGAATACCTACAGACGGGTTACGGCTTTTCATACTTAGCCGCTAAATATAACATTCCATCTAAAACAACGGTAAACAAATGGGTAATTCGATATACTGAAGGAAAAGAGAATGAGACATATTCTCCGAAATCTGAGGTGTACAACATGACGGGTGTTAAAAAATCATATGAAGAAAAATTAAAAATCGTAGAAGATTACATAGCCAATCGCCTGACTTATCTGGAAGCAGCGGAGAAAAACCATGTAAGTTACAGTAACATTTATTCCTGGGTGAATAAATACAAAAAGCATGGACCGATAGGTCTGGAAGACAACCGGGGCCGCGGGAAGCCCACGGAAATTCAAACAACGGAAGAACGTTTAAACGCAGAAGTAGAGACACTCAAAGCCCGGAATAAATGGCTAGAAATGGAGAACGATGCGTTAAAAAAGCGCCGAAAAATCGCTGGGAATCACAAATCACAGGGGTTAGACAAGAAGTGGAATATTTAACTATTGAAGAATTAAAGCATAAATATCCCGTTATCCATCTTTGTGACATACTGGGTATCGCCAAATCCAGCTACTATAAGTGGTTAAAACGGGAACCCTCAGAAACAGAATTAAAACGCCTGAAACTGATGCGGGCGATCAAAGGAATCCACGAGGCATTCGGTGGGATTTACGGCTACCGAAGAATGACCATCTTTCTCAACTTTTTTAGAAGAGCGAAAGTGAATCATAAGTGTGTACACCGCCTCATGAGAATCATGGGGATCACAGCCGTCATCCGTCGCAAAAGAAGGAACTACGTGCCACACAAAGCCGCACATGTGGCTGAAAACATCTTAAACCGTGATTTCCACGCTGAAAGACCCATGGAAAAGTTATTGACGGATGTCACGGAATTCCGGTTGACCAATGGGACAAAACGTTACCTGAGCGCTATTTATGACCTCGGGTCAAAGAAAATCGTGGCTTATAAAACCAGTCACCGCAATGACAACCCGTTAGTACTGGATACACTAAAGCAGATTTTGGGTGATGTAAAGCCTGAAACCACACTGATTCATAGCGACCGCGGTTCCCAGTACACCTCCCATGCCTTTAACAAGATGATTAAAGATCACCAGATAATCCATAGTATGTCACGCGTCTCGAAATGTATTGACAACGGCCCTATGGAAGGCTTTTGGGGTACCCTCAAGGTGGAGATGTTTAACCTGGATACGTTTGACAGACCAGCGTACTTAGACCGGAAAATCAAGGCATACATCGCGTTCTTCAACAATGAACGCGTTACTTTGGATATGGGATTAGCGATTCCTACGGAAGAGAAGATTCTACAAATGATTGCATAAACGCTACAAAAAAAGACCACACATTTTTACATGCATGGTCTAAAATACTTTGTTTTTTACCTGTCTACTTGACAGGGGGCAGTTCAGCAAAGGCAGTCTGTCATCACTTGTTTATTTATTTAATACTGCAATAATCATACTGCCGAATTCAATACGTTCTTTATAAGGAACGAGTGCCTCCGGAATCGGGCCATCTTTTTCTAGGTCAGAGAGAATCAGGATGTGCTTGACGTTTTGAATCAATGAGTGTGATGAGAAGACGGAACCGTCACTCTGACGCAGATTGTGGTTATTGAAAATAATCTCACGGGTTGTGAGGTTCGTGATAACCAACAGATCCTCTTTGGCGATTCCGTCATTTCGTAAGTCTTTTACTATTTGTAGACAATTTGCGATGGAGGTCGTGGCGGCTACAATTTGAATGTCCATGATTTATCCTCCTTTCGTCTCGTTATAATTAGTATACGCTTGAACTTAAATAAAAACAAAGGAATGTTGGATACCCTTTCAAAAAGCCGGTTTATCACGATTTCGGCCCGAAATGTGCTGAGAGCTATGCTTTCTATTTTGTTGCTTTTAACGTATAATGAATAGATGAAATACTGACGGAAAGAAGGGAAATAATGAGCTATCAAGCACTCTATCGTGTCTGGAGACCACAGCGCTTTGAAGATATCGCCGGTCAACAAGCAGTGACGCGGACGTTAAAAAATGCCCTTGAACAAAATAAATCTAGCCACGCTTATTTATTCACCGGTCCAAGAGGGACAGGGAAAACAAGTGCGGCTAAAATTTTTGCTAAGGCCATTAACTGCCCGAATCAACAAGACGGCGAGCCATGTAATGAATGTGAAATATGCCAGGCGATTACCGAGGGCCGCTTGAATGATGTTATTGAAATCGATGCTGCCAGTAATAACGGGGTCGAGGAAATTCGTGATATTCGTGATAAAGCACGTTATGCCCCTACCCAAGCAGAGTACAAGATTTATATTATCGATGAGGTCCATATGCTTTCAACTGGTGCATTTAATGCATTGTTGAAGACCTTGGAAGAGCCACCTGAGAATGTTATCTTTATCTTGGCGACAACGGAACCGCATAAGATTCCGCTGACGATTATTTCGCGGACGCAACGTTTTGACTTTAAGCGCATTACTTATACCGATATTTTGGCACGGATGACGTACATTTTGAATGAAGAAGGTATTGCCTTTGAAGAAGAAGCACTCCATGTCGTAGCGCGTGCTGCAAATGGCGGGATGCGTGATGCCCTTAGTTTGTTGGATCAGGTTATCTCTTATAACTCTGACTTGGTGACGTTTGACAATGCGATTCAAGTATCGGGCAGTCTGACCGAAGAGATGATGTTAGGCTTTTTAGGTGCCTTGAAAGCGGAGAATGCGGAGGAAGCATTGAAAATCCTCAACGCGATTTTGGCGAAAGGGAAAGAAGCCGGTCGGTTCTTAGAAGAAATGATTTTATTTGCACGTGACATCTTGGTTTATAAGCAAACCAACGGGAAAGGCATGCAAGATGCGGACCGTTTAACGGAGCAATTCCGGTCCTTCTCGGAAGAAGTGGCAGCGCCGTTTTTATATCGGGCTATCGAAGAATTCAGTCAGACCCAAAAAGAAATGCGTTTCTCGACACAGCCAGATGTTTATTTGGAAGTGCTGGCGGTTAAATTGTCTCAACCTAGTGCGGCGGAAGTAAAAGCGCCTGCTCAAGCAGCGGATAGCCAAGAAGTGACTCGTTTGGAAAAAGAAGTAGCTAGCTTAAAAAAGGAATTGAAGTCCGTACTGGATGCGTTGAAGAACGGGAAGTTCGAAACGGCAGCTGCTGAAGCACCGGCCAGAGCGACCCCATCACGTAAGAGTCCCAATGTCTTTAAGCCAGACATCGGGCGTGCCCAACAAATTATGCGGGAAGCAACCAAGCAAGAATTGGTTACGTTACAAACACATTGGAAAGATGTTTTGGATTACCTGTCTGTTACGCAACGCGCAGTATTGCGCCAAGCAGAGCCGGTGGCAGCGAATGGTCAGGCGTGTATCTTAGCATTTGAATATGATATCCTGTGCCAGAAAGCAACGGAAGATGTGGAACTTCGTGAAGCATTAGCGGAGGCCATTCAAAGAATGACGAATCGTCCGGGTGAAGTGGTGTGCCTAACGGTTGAACAATGGGCAACATTGCGTCGTAACTACGTGCAAGATTTAAAAGCCGGCAAGATTCAACCGAAACAAACGGAATCCGAAGCCGAAAAGAACCCCGCACCAAATAAACCGGTGACGCAAGAGTTTTCTGATCATGATGTTCCACCGCCACCATTCGATGATTTTGCGATGGGTTCGGATGAAGACATCAGAGAAGAAGAGAAACAGCAAGAAGTAGTCGAGCAAGCAATTAGCATTTTCGGTGAAGAAAATGTCACAATCATAAACGATTAATGAATAGGAGCGATTTATAATGCGTGGAAATATGGGAAATATGCAAGGTATGATGAAACAAATGCAAAAAATGCAAAAACAAGTAGAGGAAACACAAGCACAAATCAATGCAACACAATTTACGGGTGCAGCTGCAAACGAATTAGTTCTCGTAACAATGACAGGTGACAAAAAAGTTGTGGATGTCGCTATCAAACCTGAAGCTGTTGATCCAGATGATGTCGAAATGCTACAAGACTTAATCTTAATGGCAACAAATGCTGCACTAGAAAAAATTGATGTGGAAACAAAAGCAAAATTAGGTAAATTTGCAAACGCAATGCCTAACTTTTAATTTATGAGAGGTGCTGACTAAATGCATTACCCTGAACCAATAGCCAAACTGATTGAAAGTTTTATGAAATTACCAGGCATCGGTCAAAAAACAGCCGCGCGCCTTGCTTTCTTCTGTATGGATATGGAAGAGGATGAGGTCGTGAAGTTTGCGAATGCCTTAATCAGTACAAAAAGAGATTTACATTATTGTTCCGTTTGCGGAAATATCACGGAATCGGATCCTTGTGTGATTTGTCAGGATCAAAGCCGTGATAAGACAACGGTGTTAGTCGTTGAGAATCCCCGCGATATTATGTCTATGGAGAAAATTCGTGAATTTAACGGTTTATACCATGTTCTTCACGGTGTTCTATCGCCAATGGAAGGAACAGGACCGGAAGATTTGAACATTCCCGGTTTAATTAAACGGCTGCAAAATGAAGAAATGAATGAAGTTATCATTGCGACCAATGCGACCGCTGAAGGGGAAGCAACTGCGATGTATTTATCCCGACTGATTAAACCAGCCGGCATCAAGGTCACACGCCTGGCTTACGGATTGGCAGTCGGCAGTGATATCGAGTATGCTGACGAAATGACCCTGTTTCGTGCCATTGATGGACGTCGTGAATTGTAAGAAGAAAGTATGAGGGGTATGAAACAGATGGTATTCCGTTTATTGAATAAAAGCAGGAAGAAACAGCAGAAACAAGAGATGGATGAGCGGCTAAGCAAGAGCCTAAAAACTGTTTTTAAAAGGTACCAACTACTCCTGCACCTCGAAGAAGAAGCCTATGACGTTCCAGAAGACTTGAATGCGTTGAGAAAGATTGAAGGAGCAAAATATCTGTGTCTGATGCGTGAAGCGCGTCGTCGTAACATCCAAGGAGACATTGCGGAGCCGAGGAAAGCAAAGGCGATGGGTTTGAAGAAGCGCGGTTACAAGAAAGACAACCTTTATAAGAACTGACAATCTTTTTAGAAGCTATAAAAATGCACGGAATTAGAGTATAATGAGATTATGTATATGAAGGAGCTAGTACAAAATGGATGGGATTTTTATTACATTGGAAGGACCGGATGGATCTGGAAAGACGACGGCGTTGAAGGCGATTTTTGAAGAACTGAAGACGTTGACGGATAAACAGATTGTCTCAACCCGTGAACCGGGTGGAAGTCCGATTGCTGAGAAAATTCGGGAGATTATTCTCGATACAGCACATACGGAAATGGACGCACGGACGGAAGCCTTACTTTACGCTGCAAGCCGTAGACAGCATTTGGTTGAACGTGTGCTGCCGGTTCTTGAAGCAGGTGATATTGTCCTTTGCGACCGCTTTGTTGATAGTTCCATTGCTTATCAAGGCTACGCGCGTGGTATTGGCGAGACTGGGATTTTCAAGATTAATGATTTTGCAACGGACGGCGTTCAACCTGACTTAACGTTATATATCGATGTGCCTGCTGAAGTTGGCTTGCGTCGTATTCAAAAAGGGATGGGGACCCGCGAATTTAATCGTCTGGACCAAGAGAAACAATCTTTCCATGACAAAGTAAGAGCTGGTTACTTAAATATAGCCCGCGAAAACCCAACGCGTATTGTAACAATTGATGGTACACAGACACCTGAAGAAGTTGTGGCAGATTGTATGCAAATCATCAAAGCCCGCTTCTTTGGGAATTAGAAGAGAGAAAGAGGAGAGCGTTATGAAACTGATTATGGCAGTCGTTCAAGATAAAGATAGTGCATTACTTTCGGATGAACTTGTTGAAGCAAATATTCGTGCAACAAAATTATCATCATCTGGTGGCTTCTTACGTGCCGGAAATACAACCTTCATGATAGGGGTTGAAGACGGACAAGTAGAAGAAGTACTAAATCTTATCAAGGTAAACTGTGAATCCAGAGAGCAGTTCATGACTACTCCGGTTAATATGGATACATCCTTAAATGGTAGTCTAACGTATCCGATGCAAGTACATGTAGGTGGGGCGACCGTCTTCGTCTTACCAGTGGAAAGCTTCCACCAGTTCTAATGACTTTAATGACTGAAGTCGAGAAAAAACAGCCCGAACTCGAACGTCTCTTTACCAACGCTATTACAGGAAAACGCCTCGGACACGCTTATTTATTTGAAGGCGCCCGCGGAACTGGGAAGCGTGCACTCGCGGAATGGATTGCCCAAGCCGTGTTTTGCGAGAATGGGGAAACAGGTAAGCCATGCGGACAGTGTCGAAATTGTCGCCGCTTGAATGAGGGAAACCAACTCGACTTGATTTCAGTAGAACCGGACGGTCAATCTATTAAAGTGGATCAAATCAGACAGTTAAAGGCTGAATTTTCTAAAAGTGCCGTTGAAGGCAGCAAGAAGGTCTATATCATCGAACAGGCGGAAAAGATGACCATCAGCGCGGCCAACAGCCTTTTGACTTTTTTAGAAGAGCCGGGAATTGATACGTATTTATTTTTACTGACAACGGTAAAAGAAAATATTCTACCAACGATTCGTTCACGCTGCCAGATTATCCATTTCCAACCATTGAAACCGAAAGTGATGGCGGAAGCGTTTAGGGAAGCAGGTATTTCCGAACAAAATATCGGTGTTTTGTCGGCTTTGACGAATGATTATGAAGAAGCAAAGCGTCTGGAAGAGGATGAGTGGTTTCAGGAAATAAAAGGCAAGGTTTGGACTTGGTTCAATCAAATGGTTAACCGGAATCCTCTTGCTTTCATAACTGTTCAGACGGATCTAATGCCTGTGTTGAAAGAACGTGCGCAAGTAACCATGTGCCTGGATTTATTACTGTTCCATTACCGGGACATGCTATATATTTCCTTCGGCCATGAACAAGCAGCCGTTCACCAACACTTAATCAAAGCGTATCACGCACTGCAAAGTGAGAGTCGGTACCTGACCCAACAAATCGAGAATATTTTAGATGGTAAAAAAGCAATTCAGGCAAATGTACAAGCACAAGGCATTTTAGAAAGTCTTGTGATTAAGAATCAGACCATAAAGTGATGAGTGAATAGAGGAGGCGGCTAAAGTGAAAAAAGCACTTGGTGTTCGTTTTGTAAGAAATGGCCCTATTTTTTATTATGAAGATGAGTCGAATATGTTCACAGTAGATGATAAGGTCATCATCAAACAAGGCGAATATTTAGAAATCGGACGTGTGGTTATTGCTTCAAAGGAATGCCAGAAAGAAGATCTTTTGGAGCCTGCCAGACTCATCGAGCGCCTTGCAACGCCGGATGATTTGGTTAAAGAACAAAAGAACACAGCCGATGCTACCGAGGCTTTTCAGATAGGAAAGAAGGAAGCGCGCAAAGCTAAATTGGAAATGAATATTATTGGTGCGAGTTATTCTTTTGATCGCCAAAAACTGACTTTTTTATTTAGCGCACCAGGACGCGTCGATTTCCGTTCGTTAGTCAGAGAGTTGGCGGCAATTTTCAAGGTGAGAATTGAACTGCGCCAAATCGGTGCACGTGACGAAGCCAAATATCTGGGAGGCATTGGACCTTGCGGACGTCCTCTATGCTGTTCAACATTTTTAGGAGACTTTGTTCCTGTATCAATCAAGATGGCTAAGAATCAAGGCCTTTCCTTGAATAGTAACAAACTATCCGGTCTGTGTGGCCGTTTGATGTGTTGTTTAAATTTTGAAAATGAAACATACGAAGAACTAAAAAAATCCATGCCGGATTATGGGGAAGAAATCACTACCCCGGAAGGCCATGGTAAAGTTGTAGGATTGGATATCCTGTCTCAAGTCATCACTGTGAAGTTGTTTGAAGAACGCAAAACAGTCGATTACGCTTGGGAAGAACTGACAGCTGCATGGGCTTAAGAAATATGAAATTGTGAGTGAATATAATGGATAAACGAACCTTATTTGATCAGTTTCATCGTGTTGAAAGCCGTATCTCTTCCGTCAGTGAAGATTTACAGGAAATCCAACAAAAATTGACCGAACTGATTGAGGAAAATACGAATCTGCAGATTGAAAACCAACATTTACGTGATCGCATTGAGTATCTAGACAAGCAACTCGCTCCTGATACAGTCGTGACGGAACCGGAAATGTCTAAATCACGGTTGAATCTCCAGAAGTTATACGAGGATGGCTTCCATGTCTGTAATGTATATTACGGCAGCCGTCGCGTAGATGATGAATCCTGTGTTTTCTGTCTGGATGTCATTTACGGAGAACGGGGCGGTCATGGTGATAGATAAAGATACCCTATTGAAAGAGGGCGAACGTCTGGATGTTTTGAAACGTGAAAACATCCAGATTATTCAGAGTCCCTCTGTTTTTTCTTTTTCACTGGATGCAGTCTTATTGGCCGACTTCGCCGACTTACCTCGAACACGTAAAGCGACTATCGTGGACTTTTGTTCCGGGAACGGTGCGGTCGCTTTTTTATTGACCGGTAAAACAAAAAACCCCATTATCGGTGTAGAAGTACAGGATCAACTTGTCGATATGGCAAGACGGACTGTTCAGTTGAATGCCATTGAAGAACGTGTTTCATTTGTACATGCGGATATTAATGACATTACCCAGCATCTGAAAGCCGATTCTGTCGATGTCATCACGTGTAACCCGCCGTATTTCAAGGACTTATCGGACAGCACCAAAAATGATTTGGATGCTTACACGATTGCGCGCCATGAAATATTGTTGACCTTGCCACAATTGATGAATCAGACGAGCCGTTTGTTGAAAATGAATGGGAAGGCCTACTTCGTTCATCGTCCCGACCGTTTCTTTGAAATACTGGATGCCATGCGTGCGAATCGTTTGGCGCCTAAGAAAATTCGCTTTATTTATCCGTATGAAGGCAAAGAAGCGAATATGATTTTAATCGAAGCGATTAAAGACGGAAAAGAAGAAGGGCTGAAAATATTGCCACCTCTTTTCATTCATGATGCATCCCGTGAGTATTCTGAGGAAGTGAAGGCGATCCTTTTTGGCGAATGAAGATAAACGGCATTATTTTTATGTTTTACAGTGCGCGGATGCTTCCTTCTATGCGGGTTATACAACCGATCCCGAACGTCGGGAAAAGGAACACAATAACGGAATCGGTTCGAAGTACACAAAAATGCGCCGTCCGGTTCAGATGATCCATGAAAAAGGATTCGAAACGAGAAGCGAAGCAACCAAGGCCGAGTATGCCTTTAAGCAATTAACGAGAAGACAAAAAGAAATCCGTTTGAGAGAGTGGAAGAAGGAGATACCCGATGATTGAAACCCAAAAAAGTTACGAAACACACCAATCTGGTACACTTTACCTTGTTCCGACACCCATCGGAAATTTAGGCGATATGACTTACCGCGCTGTTGAGACGTTAAAGGAAGTCGACTGGATTGCCTCTGAAGATACACGCAATACGCAGAAACTGCTGAATCATTTTGAAATTACGACTTCACAGATTAGTTATCACGAGCACAATTCCACGGAACGAATTCCACATTTTATCGATATGTTGGAAAAAGGTGCGAATATGGCGCAAGTGAGTGATGCGGGAATGCCGTCTATCAGTGATCCCGGCCATGACCTCGTGGTAGCCTGTATCGAAGCGGGTATTCCGGTTGTGCCATTACCCGGTGCCAATGCAGGGGTAACAGCTTTAATTGCCTCGGGCTTGAATCCACAGCCGTTTACATTTATTGGCTTTTTGAAACGCAAGAAAAAGGATCAAAAAGAACAGTGGGAACAGCTGAAGAACAAGGAAGAGACCCTCATTTTTTACGAGTCTCCTTACCGCATCAAGGAAACGATTGCGAACCTGGGCAGTGTATTGGGTGCAGATCGTCAAGTTGTCATTTGCCGTGAATTAACGAAACGGTATGAGGAATTCATACGTGGCACCGCTGCGGAAGTTCTGGACTGGTTAGATCAGACGGAAGTGAAGGGCGAAATTTGTTTTATGGTAGCAGGAAATGACGAGCCGGAAGAAGAGAAAACACATTTTTTCCCGGAAGACTTAAAAGAGCATGTAGAACAGGTAATGGCATTTGAAAACAGTACCGCCAAAGACGCGATTAAGCACGTTGCTAAAATCCGTCAGTTAAAAAAGCAAGACGTCTATCAAGCTTACCACGAACTGTAGAGGGGAGAAGCACATGGTATTTTATGGAATCGGCATAGTCTTTAGCGGACTACTTCGTTATTCACGGCGCAAAGAACGGAAGCGTACCGAACAAAATACCCTGTTACTTCTTGCCCTTTTTTTCTTTGGGCTGGGGATTTTCGTAAGAAAATCTCAGCCCATGGAAGCAGTATTTGTGGGGGGAGTTAGTGCGTTCTTGCGTTTTTTATTTTTAATTGCCCCTTACGTTTTAGGATTTTGCAGCGTGGGTTTACTGATTCATGCGGTTACGCGCTTGCGCGAACGACCGGAATCACGTAAGTACTGGGTGGTTGCTTTCAGTGGAAGTGTGATGATAGCTTTATCCGCTTTGGTGTTGGTGAACGCCCGCTGGCTCCAGAATGAATGGCTGTATAGCTTAGAAAATACACTGGATTATTTGTTTGTCTACTTGTTCGCAACTTTCCTTGTCTTTCTCGGATTGGCTGGCTCATCGCGTGTTATTAGCCCGAGCTTAGAAAAAGCATTTATTGTCATTTTAGGAACAGGTTTGACCGCTGAGGAAACGATTAGTTTAATGCTGAAGTATCGTCTGGATAAGGCTATTCAGTTCTACGAGAATCAAAAGGCCAAAAATGTGCAGCCAGCTACTTTTCTTGTTACTGGTGGTAAGAGTCCGGGGAATTCGCTTTCCGAAGCAGAAGTGATGGCTGCTTATTTGACGGACCGTGGCATCCCGGAAGACCAGATTATTCAAGAAAATCAATCCATTAATACCCATCAAAATTTTCTCTACAGCCAACGGTTGTTGGGAAATGGTGAAAATACAGTGTTCGTGACTAGCTCGTATCATGTCCTGCGCGGAAATGTTTACGCCCGTCAATTAGGAATCGAAGCAGAAGGAATTGGCGCTAAAAGCCCGTTGTATTATTTACCGTATGCTTTGATACGTGAGTACTTAGCATTATTTTTAATCTATCGTAAGGTGCACTTTGTGGCACTCCCAATATTTTTAGCACTTATGCATGTTCTGATGCACTAAAAGTCTCTTCCGAACTCTAATGGATGAGGCTTTTATTTTTCTCGATAAGCCTATCGAAAAACTTGAAAGGTATATTGCGTTATATCTGGGAGAAGGAACCAAAGTGGGCAATGAACCGGTCATGATTCCCCGTTTATGTCCGAAAGTGTGCAATGAATCGGACATCATTCCCCGTTTATATCCGAAAGTGTGCAATGAACCGGACATCATTCCCTATTTATGTCCGGAAGTGGGTAATGAATCGGACATGATTCCCCGTTTATGTCCGGAAGTGTGCAATGAACCGGACATGATTCCCCGTTTATGTCCGAAAGTGTGCAATGAACCGGCATCGTTCGTTAATAGTAGAGGAGCCGGGAGTTTTTTCCGCCTCCATAACTATTTTGTTTATTTACCTGTCTACTTAACAAGGGGCAGTTCATTTTATACTTTTACATTCTTGTTTTATATTATCAAGAAACAAAAAGAGACAGGAAGAACAGAAGTCTTTAACTTCATCTCTGTTCTTCCTGTCTTTTTTTAGATAGTTACAGCTTGTCAGTTGTGTTTTGGCTAGCTAATAGGTCACGGATTTCACGTAGGTATTCTTCTGCCGTTGGTGCTTCCACTTCTTCTGTATCCATATCTGGATTTTTGCGTTTGAATTTGTTCGCAGATTTGATAATCATAAACAGTACGAATGCAATGATCAGGAAGTCAATAATAGCTTGGATGAAGTTACCGTAAGTCAAAGTAGCAGCACCAATTTGAATGGCCAAGTCACCAATAGCCGCTTGAGATGTCAGAGAGACAATCAACGGTGTAATAATATCAGAAACTAATGAATTAACGATTGCTGAGAAGGCTGCCCCAATGATAACCCCGACTGCTAAATCTAATACGTTACCGCGCATAATAAACTCTTTAAATTCTTTAATCATGTTTTTCACCTCCTATTTGTCTATACCTATTATAAAATAATTTTTACGAGAATGAAATGAATATACTTATTTAGAGGTTATGTAGGCTGCAGGACTATAATCCTCAAGCGGCAATGTACTGGCTTCTCCTGCGGCTAAACGGGCCAGTTGATACCCAATGAGTGGGCCGGTTGTTAACCCAGAAGAACCCAGACCGCTTGCTGCCAGTAACTGTGTAGCACCTGGGACATAACCGAAAAAGGGACTGAAGTCAGGCGTATAAGCCCGCGTCCCGACTTTTACTGCGATGGTTTCAGCACCTTCAAGGCCGGTAAATAAAGTCTCACCTTGTGCAAGTAGATTCGCAATAATATCTGGAGAAACAGTCAAATCGTAGCCCAAATCATTTTCGTGGGTGGCACCTACAAATACTTTTCCATTTCCAACTGGAATAATGTCAATTTCACCTTCGGGCATAATAACGGGCAACTTTTCATTCTCGTAATCACCTGTTTGAAGGACAACGAGTTGACCTTTCTGTCCTCGAATCGCAACTTCATAGCCGAGTGGTTCTAAGGTTTGCGGCAACCAAGCACCGGTAGCAAGAACTACAGAGTCGTATGTCTCTAGTAATGAGGAGTCGACGGGTTGCCATTTTCTAACGACTTCTCCGCCTGCTTTTTTTACCAGGGTGAGAAGTTCTCGTACCATCGCATCACCATCTAAGCGCGCGCCGCCTGCTACGTATAGGGCATTTTCTTGTGTTTGAATAGAAGGGAGTAAAGTCGTAAGTTCCTCTTTACTCAAAATCTTTAAGTCCCCAATCTCGGGTGCATCTTCACGTCGCTTCAACCCGATTTCGTATTGTTCCTGGGTTGCTTTGGCCGTTTTTTTCAATAAAACCGCGCCGGATACAGTATAGAAAGACGCGTCTCCGCCATCTTCCTGAACATCTTTACAAAGTTGTTTATAAAATGCAGCTCCTTCTGAAGCGAGCCGGTACCATTTCTTATTCCGGCGTTTAGAAAGCCACGGGCAAATAATGCCGGCAGCCGCAGACGTTGCCTGTCCGGTTCCTTCGTCGAATACGGTAACTTGGTGTCCGTTCCGTGATAAATAATAAGCCGCAGTCGCACCCACAATGCCGCCGCCGATAATCGCTATGTTACGTGTCATCATTTTCTCCTTCATAAAATGAAAGTCGTCTGTTTCATTTTAAATTTCTTAGCGTTTAAATGTATCGCCAGTGAGGCCACGGATTTGACCTTCACCAAAAATAATATATTTATAGGAAGTCAGTTCATTCAATCCCATAGGTCCTCGTGCGTGTAGTTTTTGCGTACTAATCCCAATTTCGCCGCCTAAGCCAAAGCAACCGCCATCGGTAAAGCGAGAAGAAGCATTTACATAAACAGCCGCTGCATCGATATCAGCATGGAAATCAAGGGCCGTTTGGTAGTTATCGGTCACGATGATTTCAGAGTGACCAGTGGAATGTTTCTGAATATGAGCTACTGCGGTATCGTAGTGACTGGCCACTTTTACTGCCAATGTCATATCCAAGAATTCCGTATCGTAATCTTCGGCCGTTACTGGAATAGCTTGGGGCAGGATCGCACACGTTTTTTCGTCACCACGTATTTCAACTGCATAGGGTTGAAGCGCCTCTGCGAATACAGGTAAAAAGGCATCAGCGACTTCGGTATGCACAATTAAATTCTCAATGGCGTTACAGACGGAAGGGCGGTCGCACTTTGCATTTACTAAGATACGGGTCGCCATTTCTAAGTCGGCGTCCTTATCAATGTAAAGGTGACAATTCCCGACTCCCGTTTCAATAACCGGAACAGTCGCATTTTTCAAAACATTTTGAATAAGCCCAGCACCACCACGTGGAATAAGGCAGTCTAAATATTCATTCGTTTGCATAAAGGCAGTTGCCAGTTCACGCGAAGGATCGGTAATAAGTTGGATGATCTCAATCGGTAGATCGGCCGCTTTCAAACCTTCCCGTAAAGCGACAAGAATCGCTTGGTTGGATTCTAATGCTTCTTTTCCACCCCGTAAAATAACGGTATTGCCGGATTTGAAACAAAGTGCGGCAGCATCGGCAGTTACATTTGGACGTGATTCATAAATAATCCCAATCACACCAAGCGGCACCCGTTGTTTCCCAATTCGCAGGCCATCTTCGTTTGTTTTCATTTCCTCAATATAACCGACTGGATCGGGTAGGCCGGCAATTTGGCGAATACTATCGGCCATTGCTTGGATACGGTCCGGAGTGAGGGTTAAACGTTCAATCATAGGTGGCGTCAAACCGCGTTCTTCAGCACGTGCGATATCTTTTTCGTTTGCGACGATAATCGCTGCTTGATTCTTTATCAGAGCTGCTTCCATAGCCAGTAAAGCTTGGTTTTTCTGGGCTGTTTTTGTCTTACGCAAAATATTTGCGGTTATTTTTGCCTGTCTACCCATTGTTTCGAGCATATTATTCATCATTATTCGGCCTCCTTTATAATCTCGGGTTTAGCAGTGAAATAGGTGCCAATCTCGTATCCTTCGAGAATATCAAAGATAATCGTCAGGTCCTCTGCTTTCGCCAATACCATTTCCCGGTTATGTTGCAATAAATACCGTGCCGCTTTTAACTTCGTAATCATGCCTCCGGTACCAAATGCTGAACCTTCACCACCCGCTTTTGCCATCACATCTTCGGTTACATCTGAAATAGTATGGTAAAGCGTCGCGTCGGGATTAGTCGTTGGATTTTTGTCATAAAAACCATCAATATCGGACAGCATAATCAGCATATCGGCACCGACAATATTCGCTACAATCGCAGATAACTGGTCGTTATCACCAAATTTGGTTTGGTGATCCAATTCCTCGACTGCAACAGTGTCATTTTCATTCACGACAGGAATAATCGCCATCTCAAGAAGCGCATCAAAGGTATTGGTAACATTTTTCAAACTCTCTGGAAATTCGATAATATCACGCGTTAATAAAATTTGGCCGACTGTTTGATTGTAGTGAGAGAAAAAACGTGAGTAAAGATTCATCATTTCACATTGCCCAATGGCAGAAATGGCTTGTTGGCCGGGAATAGAAACCGGGCGTTTAGAAATATTCAACTTGTCCATGCCGACGCCCATCGCACCGGAAGAAACAAGCACGATTTCTTTGCCGGCTTTATTCAGAGTTGAAAGCACATAAGCCAGACGGTCGAATTGTTGATAGTTCACTTTTCCGTTGGTAGTCATTAAAGAACTGGTTCCAATTTTGATGACAATGCGTTTACTGTTTTGTAGTTTTTTTCGTATATTCATATCTATTCCTCATTTGATTTTAATTACTTTGCTCAATACTATCACGAAAAGTTCAAAACTTGAAGTAAGGGAAAGGGTAGAGGTGAAACAAGAGGCCGGATTAGCATCCGAGCCTCTTGTTGGAGTGATTTCTTTATATTCTTACATCGCAGTATAGCCGCCATCAACTGCAATGGTTGCCCCGGTAACGTATGAAGAGAGGTCGGAACAAAGCCAGAGGTTGGCGTGCGCAACTTCTTCTGATTGTGCAAAGCGGCCCAACATACTTAATTTCTTCGCGTATTCTTCAGGATCAAGATTAAATTGAAGCAACGCATTCTGTAACATCGGTGTATCAATGGCACCCGGACAAACCGTATTGATGCGAATTCCTTGTGGCGAATAATCCATGGCGGCGGACTTCGTTGCTCCCATTACACCGTGTTTCGCCGTTACATAAGCTGGATTGGACGGCTGTGGGCGCAAGCCGCTAACCGATGAAGTGTTAACAATAGAACCGGGGCTGCCTTGTGCAAGCATTTGTTTGATTTCATATTTCATGCACAGCATAACCCCCTTTAAATCGACTGCCATTAAACGCTCGTAATAATCCATATCCATTTCTGCAATCGGTTTGTCATCGGGTGTAATAGCCGCGTTGTTTACAGCGACATCCAGTCGACCATACGTTTCCACTGTTTTTTCGACTAAGTTTTTAACTTCTTCTTCGATGGATACATCCACTTGAATAAAGGTTGCTTCGCCACCGTTTGCTTTTATTTCATCGGCAGCTGCTTGTCCTTGTTCAACGTTATAATCAGCAACAATAACCTTTGCTCCTGCTTTTGCAAATAATTCTGCCGTTGATTTTCCCATTCCCATCGCAGCGCCCGTAACAATTGCAACTTTATCATTCAAATGAAGCATATTAAAACCTCTCCCTTTAAAATATATTTGTAATCGTTTGCATTTATTGAAATGTTAATTGTGAATGAGATAACAAACACCTCAACACTATCGTACTATATTTATCAAATGATTTCAATTGCTTGGGATAATGGTTTTGTTTTGGGGACATCAGATGGTACCGCTATAATAAAGGTAATAAAACCAAAGGAGTGTTTGAGATGGTACTAAAAAATCGCTACATTATTGGTTGTTATGACTCAGTTGAAAAAGTGACAAACGTGATTACAGAGCTGAAGAATAAAGGCTGCGCAAATGAAGATATTACGTTGATTACGCATGAGAATTTTCATCAGAAATATGATGCACCGACGGCTCCGGAAGTGACAACAGAAGAACGGTTGTGTAATGAAGTGCGTAGCACGGTGAAAGTGGAGCAAAATTATACGCCTGATTTCCGTACCGACGATGATCCGCTTTATGGCTATCAAGAGCAGTTGGAAAACGGGTGTGTACTCGTTTTGGTGAAGGGAACCCAAAAGAATTTACTAGAGACGGAGACAGAAGAAGAAAGCCAATATTTGGACGAACCGATTGATAATCAAGCGTTTTTGGATGCGACTGACGCGATGCGGACCAATGTTATTACGAGTACCGGTAATGGGGCGCAGGAGAGCGGCTTGGCTGATGCAGCTGTGCCAGAACCCTTGCTCCCTGACAATAGCCCACATGTAGAAAGAGAATAAAACAGAAAATTTTATGCGTAGGACTCATTTAAATAGTTCTGCGCTTTTTTGTCGATTCCAAAAAGAAGTGGATTTGGTATAATGTTAAAAAATAGGTAAGAGGTGTATGATGCGCAGGAATAAAAATAATCCATGGTTAATGAATCTTATTTGGTTAGCAGGTCTTGTATTGGTCATTTTTTCTCGTAATTATTTTAATCAAAATGTTTTGTGGCGATTGACGACACCGGATGACGCCATTTTATATGCATGGTTGCAGTTTGCGTTACCCTTTTTAACGGGTCTGTATCTGTCACTGCTATTTATGTGGAATAATTTTCGTATGAAGGACACATCATTATTCTTTATGGTGGCGTTGCCGGCACTGATTATTGCTGTTTTGAATCCGCTAGCCGTAACTTTTCCTTTGCCGCTTCCAGATAACATTTATTGGTTCGTTACGACCTTAAACAGTGAGAACTACCTGACTCTTGTAGCGGGATTAACCCTTATACCCAGTCGGACATACTAAAAAAAGAAGCAGCCCGGCTAGGCTGCTTCTTTATAAGGAGTTATTCTTTACTTGGAGGAGCAAAGAAAAAAGATTGTTGTGATTGGCTTATTTATATATTAACTTCTAGATATGAAGAAAGTATGAAATCTTCACGATAAAAATAAGAAAAATGCTATACTGGATTTATCATTTCATGTGGGGGTAATAGAGTTATGAAAATTGCAATGATTGCGCACGATCGTAAGAAAGATTTGATGATTCAACTTTGTACGGCGTATCAACCTGTATTGGAAAAACATGAATTATTTGCAACAGGGACAACGGGATTAAGGATTTCAGAAGCAACAGGGTTAAAGGTTCATCGCTTTAAATCCGGTCCACTAGGCGGTGATCAGCAGATTGGTGCCTTAATTTCTGAAAATGAAATGGATGTTGTTATCTTCCTGCGTGATCCATTGGCTGCGATGCCACATGAGCCGGACGTAACAGCCTTGATTCGCTTAAGTGACGTTTACGACATTCCTTTGGCAACCAATATCGGAACAGCAGAAGTTTTGTTGCGCGGCTTGGATGTGGGACTGATTGATTGGCGACAATTTTACAATTCTGATGAAAAAGATGGGTTAGAACCAGGATTTTAACTAACAATTCGAGAACTACTCTTTGTCTCTAAATGGCAAGAGTAGTTTTCTTTTGCTTACTTTTTGTGTATTTACTCACAAGTAAGATTGTGATAGAGTTATAACAACATCTAGTGTTTTTATTTTTATTTAGACTATATATAGTGTGTTGGAGGTTTTTTAAGTGAGTAGAATTGTACCGGAAGTAAAAAGTATCCCTTTAACTGTATTAAAAACAGATGGAAGAATGATGCCATTCAAAATCGAAAAAATTGTGGCTGCTATTGAAAAAGCCAATCATATGAACGGACAAAGTGATAGTGAAGATGCTGCGGAACTACAAAACATCATCAACAAAATTCACATTCAAATGCAGTCTTATACAGGTGAAAAAATTACAACAGAAGCTATTCATGAACGCGTTGAGAGTATGTTGGCAACGAGTGAACTGACCCAAACGGCTGCCAATTATCATCAGTATCGCCTCAACAAAAGAAAAGCTAGAGAGTCACAACGCAGTATTGAATCACGTGTTCAAAGTCTCATCCAAGCAGATGAAACGATTTTGAATGAAAATGCCAATAAAGATAGTCGCGTATTTAATACAATCCGTGATTTAACCGCCGGGGTAACAGCAAAAGCACTAGGTCTCAGAATGTTGCCCGCGCATGTCGAAAATGCGCATTTACGTGGTGATATTCATTTCCATGATTTGGACTACCATCCTTATTCCCCGATGACTAATTGCTGCTTGATTGATTTTGAATATATGTTCGAACAGGGCTTTACGATTGGGAATGCAGAAGTTGAGAAACCAAAATCGATTCAAACAGCAGCTGCTCAAATGGCACAAATCATTGCAAATGTGTCCAGCAGTCAATATGGGGGAACCAGTGCTGACCGTATTGATGAATTACTTTCTCCTTACGCACAAATGAATGAACAAAAACACCGCGCCGAAGCAGAAAAATGGGTGCAATCCGATAAGCAAGCGGACTACGCGTGGGAAAAAACGAAGAAAGATATTTACGATGCGATGCAAAGTCTGGAGTATGAAGTCAATACACTCTATACTTCGAATGGACAGACGCCTTTTGTGACGTTTGGATTTGGTCTAGGAACCAATCGCTATGAACGCGAAATTCAAAAAGCCATTCTGGCTGTGCGCATTCAAGGACTGGGGAAAGAACGCCGCACGGCTATTTTCCCGAAATTAGTTTTTGGTATTCGCGATGGTGTCAACTTACGGCCGACTGATCCAAACTACGATATCAAGCAACGCGCAATTGAATGTGCAACGAAGCGGATGTATCCTGACATCATAAATTATGATAAGTTGGTCGCATTAACCGGTTCTTATAAAGTGCCCATGGGCTGTCGTTCTTTCTTACAAAGTTGGCAAGATGCTGACGGCAATGAGGTAACTAACGGCCGGATGAACTTGGGTGTGGTGACTTTGAATGTACCCCGCATTGCAATTGAATCAAATGGTGATATGCAGGAGTTTTGGCAACTCTTACGCGAGCGTATCGCAATTGTGAAAGACGCACTTGTTTATCGCGTAGAGCGTGTGAAAGAGGCACGCCCGGAAAACGCACCTATTTTATATATGAATGGGGCATGGGGACACAAATTAACGGCAGAAGAAGATGTGGATACGTTGTTCAAAAATAAACGGGCAACGGTATCAATGGGATACATTGGACTTTATGAAAGTGCCGCAGTTTTTTATGGACCGGCGTGGGAAAAGAATCCTGAAGCAAAAGCATTTACCCTAGAGATTCTGAAAGAGTTAAAGCGTAATTGTGATAACTGGGGAAATGAATATGGCTATCACTTCAGCGTTTATGCGACACCAAGCGAAAGTTTAACAGACCGTTTTTGCCGACTGGACATGGAAAAATTTGGAGAAGTTTCAGATGTTACGTCGAAAGGCTACTATACGAACAGTTTCCACTATGATGTGCGCAAGAAACCATTGCCTTTTGAAAAACTAGACTTTGAAAAGGATTATCCGGTGTATTCATCAGGCGGCTTTATTCATTACTGTGAATATCCCAATATTCGTCAAAATCCGAAAGCGCTAGAGGCTGTTTGGGATTATGCTTATGATAAAGTGGGGTACTTAGGAACAAACACGCCTATCGATAAATGTTTTGAATGTGGCTATAGTGGCGATTTCAATCCGACTGCCAGAGGCTTTGAATGCCCGCACTGCGGAAATCATAACCCTGAAACGTGCGATGTCGTGAAGCGTACATGCGGGTATCTCGGGAATCCTCAAAAACGTCCGATGGTATCAGGCCGCCACAAAGAAATTTTAGCACGTAAGAAACATATGTAGGAGTGTGAGGGGATTGCGACATCCAGAGCCGGGTGAATGGACATCCGAACAGTATTCACGGGGGAAAGTAGCGAGCTATAAGCCATTTAATTTTGTGGATGGTGAAGGCGTCCGCAATAGTTTGTATGTGAGCGGCTGCTTATTTGCGTGTGCGGGCTGTTACAATAAAGTTGCACAGTCGTTTAGCTACGGCGAACGCTATACACCAGAACTGGAAGAAAGAATTTTAAAAGATTTGGAACCTGATTATGTTCAAGGCTTAACGCTTTTGGGCGGAGAACCATTTTTGAATACCGGTATCTTATTGCCTTTAGTTAATAAAGTGCGGGAAAAATTCGGTAAAGAAAAAGATATTTGGAGTTGGACGGGCTACACGTGGGAGGAACTTCAAGTTGAAACAGCGGATAAAATAGAGTTGCTCGAACGTGTAGATATTTTAGTTGATGGTCGTTTCGAGTTAGCTAAACAGGATTTAACGTTACAATTTCGTGGCAGTTCCAATCAGCGTATAATCAAAGTCAAAGAAAGTCTGAAGCAGAGCGCAGTAGTGTTGTGGAACGCATAAAAAACCGCTATCTTTACAGAAATAAGCTGTAAAGATAGCGGTTTTTTTACTTTCTATAATCCGATGTTTTGTCCACCGGTTACGCCGTAAATTTGTCCGGTAATGTAACTTCCTTCATCTGAAGCAAGCAACACATAAACAGGAGCAAGTTCGACTGGTTGGCCTGCGCGCTTAATCAAGCTGCTTTGACCGAATTCAGGAATCGCACCGTCTAATTGCCCGCTGTCCAATTGCAATGGTGTCCAGATTGGGCCTGGAGCGACTGCATTTGCACGGACACCTTTGTCGGCAAAGTAAGACGACAAGGAAACAGTAAAGTTACTGATTGCGCCTTTCGTAGCAGCATAATCCATTAATGGGTCACTTGGATCAAACGACTGAACCGAAGTCGTCGTAATAATCGCACTCCCTGGTTTCAAGTGTTCTTCCGCCGCTTTAACGGTTTCGAACATACTGATAATGTTTACTTTAAATGTATCGTGAACTTGTTTCATCGTTAAATCACTCAGCGAAGGTTGGGCAATTTGTTGGGCAGCATTTAAGACTAAAAGATCTAATCCGCCAAATGCATCCACTGTGCGCGTTACAATTTCTGTAGCGGCGTTATCGTCACGTAAATCATACGGAAGCAGCAATGCTTTACGGCCTTCTTTTTCGATTAAAGCTTTTACTTCTTCTGCATCCGGTTCTTCACCTGGGAAGAATTGAATCGCAACATCGGCACCTTCGCGCGCATATGCAATCGCAGCGGCACGACCAATTCCGGAATCCCCACCGGTAATGAGTGCACGGCGGCCTTCGAGACGGTTATAACCTTTATAACTTTCTTCACCACAATCTGGTTTTGGATCCATCTTGTCTTGAAGAGCGGGAGTGTTTTGCTCTTGAACAGGGAACTTTTCGCTGTAATACATCTTACGCGGATCGTTCAAATTTGCATCAGTCATCAAAAATCATCTCCTTATTATTATAATATAAGGATAACAAAACGATGTGGATGATGCTATTGATAAGAATTCGAACTTTTAGGTGCATCCCAATAAAAATAAATATCCGCTTTATCTTCCTGTACAGTATGCCTGTATCCGCGCGTGTTGTAGCCACCAATTTCAAAACCACTGCGCAAATAAAATTCACAGGCATTCACATTGTTATCTTGGCCGATTGTAAAGATGCCGGCATAACCTCGTTCCTGTGCCATGTAAAGAGCAGCCTCAATTAATTGATAAGCCACACCTTGTTTGCGGTACGCTTGGTTTACTTTCAAATCGGTCAGATACATATACTTGAACCAATCATTTTTCATAATTGCCAAACCGACACATTTCCCGCTATCATAATCATAAGCACCCAACGCAAATCCATCTGCAACCACCGCGTCAAAATCATATGCTTCATCGGGGAAGGTCATCTGCATTTTTTCTTCAAACAATGTAACTTCATGCTGCCACTCAGCTGATGTCCGTGTCACAAGCATGCGCCCGCGGATTTCAAATGGTTCATTTTTCAACTGCAAGTCTGCCTTCGTTTCTGGTGTTATTTCTTTTATTATAATCATAAACTCGCTCCTTTTTCATTCAACCGGCGTCAGTACGGTCGTTGATTTGCTGGCTATAAATAAGGTCTGACCTTCTTCTAAAGACAGTGTAATCGAACTATCCACCCCTTCACGATAATCACCGGTTAATTCGAAGACGTTGAACGAACCATCTGTCTGTAGCACGTACACATAATTAACACCTGAGGCCATATAGTCAAGTCCCACTTCTAGACTGTATTCGCCGGGTTCAATGTGTTTACCAATGTGATAAACACCGTTTCCAAAACGCTTTTGTCCTTCTATTTCTGGGTGCGGTGCATCAGCGAACATAGCCGACGGATCGAACGGCGCAACGGGCTTTCCAAATATAAATAACCGAGGCGAATAGCCTTCATTTGCCGTAATCTTCATTCCGTCGTACAAGTTTAATTCCAGTGTGTTTTGTGTAAAATCTAGAAGTTGTTCGAAAACCTTCGTATCGTCCGTATCCATAACCGTGAAGTAGCCGGTACCCATCTCTTCACTTTTTACAATCGTATACCGTCCCTCCGGTAAATCCACGCCAACCGTCAGCGGTTCCTCAGTTAGGGGATGCATATAGTCTTCATCATCGCCAAAATCCAGAGGCTCGCGATAGAAAAATTCAGGAAGGGCCTCACCGAGTACCTCCTTTTCGTCACCGACAATTTCGTACTTTTCTTCATAAGCAGCCAAGACAGCTGTATCTGTTTCGATTCTTTCCCCATCATACTGTTGGCTGATAACACCGGTATAAGAAGAGCAAGCAGCGAGAAGGGGGATAAAACTTAGTAATACATAATTTTTCTTACGCATTGTCTCACTCCTTATTTTCTGTCGTGAAATCATAAATGCGGACGTAATGATCCGCTGTTGCGAGTGGTCCGACTGTGGCGGTTTGTGCGTCGTTCGCACGTAGCAATTGCAAGTAATGCACGGCATCTGCATCATCCGTTGTCGGAATACAGCACAAGCCGCTGTCTAAATACAACGTTCCTTCAGGTAAATCGGTCAGGGCATCAAAGGCATCACGGGAAATTTTTCCTTTCACGTACGTCTGCTTTGCTTCATGATGATCGGAAATATATGTAAAGCGGCCGTTTTCCAAAAAGAAAACTTTATCGGCATACTCATCCAAGTTATCCAACAAGTGGGACGCGACCATAATAATTTTCCCTTCTGACCGCAAAGTTTCCAATACGCTGGAGACGAGATTGACATTTTCCGGATCCAGCCCGTTCATCACTTCATCCATCAACATAATCGGTGTGTTGGCTGCGCACATCATCGCAAAACACAAGCGTTGGCGCATCCCCAAGGAGTAGGTCTGTACTTTTCGATCGACATAATGGCCCATATGCAGTTGATCAATAATGGCATCCACACGTTCCGCATCTTTTTGCCAAATTTCGGCATAAATCTGAATATGCTCACGACCGGAAAAGTTTTCGTAAAGATCTGCTTGATCCGGGAAAAACGTTACTTTTTTATGCAACGCTAAAATATCTCGGCGGCTGTTTTGATAGGTTCTGTCATCAATCACAATCGATCCTTCTTGAACGGGAATGTAGCGCATCATGGCATTAAATAAAGTCGTTTTCCCGGTCCCGTTCGGCGCAACCAGACCAATAATCGACCCCTTTTCAATTTCAAAACTGATATCATCCAAAATCGTCCGTTCACCATAACGAACGGTTAAATTATTTACTGCTAATGTCATCGTTTCATCCTCCTTCTTAGCCCCAGTGATTGTGTTTGAATCCGATCGAAAATACCTGCGAATAATACTTCCATCAGAATAAGAAGTACCAGCATAATCAGCAGACCTTTCCAGAAGTAAACACCGGGTAATCCTGTTGCCTGTGCCATATCGCCCATCAAGACCGATTCAATCCGGAAATAAAGACTCGGTTGCCAAGCCGTAAACGGCTGTACGACCAACCAAAACTGAGGAACGAAGTAAGTACTCAGTGTAAGGATAATGGTCAGGTAAATTGTTCTGAACACCCAACTGAGTCCGACCGTAAACAGCATTAATAAATAGCTCAATAGCATGGCGGAACCAAGGGCCAACAACGCATATTGCCAGATTGCAATGGGTGTGTAGCCGTTTGGTGTATAAATCAGAACAGGATACCAGAGACTTCCCACTGATTCTGTTAGTAAGCTGATAGAGTAACTGATGACGATACCGCCCATTGTAGTCAGCCACATCAAAATCCACAGATGGAACGTCCGCAAGTGCCATTGTTTCCTCCAAGGAATGGGAATCCCATGGGTAATGCTCCAGTTTTTAACTTGGTCGCGTGTGAAACGATCACACCCGAGAAGAGCCACAAATAAAAAGAGGACCACACCTATCAAAACATTGATTTCCTGTAGAAGAATATTACTCGCAGAGAAAGCATTCCACTCAATGTCGAGTTCGTGCTCTGCCATATAGTCGTAAAAGGCGACATCTTGATGAATCTTTTCAGCATCTGGTAAATAACTGAGTAAGAAATCGTAGTATTCAAAATTCGTTAAGGTTAATAATGTTTCATTGTATTCGGCGATTTTCGCACCGTTTTCGAGATAGCCGTCAAAAACATGCTCAAACCCTTCAATCGTATTACCATCGCGCTTGGTTAAAATATAAAGTTGCATCCCATAAAGCGACTGTAGCTTTGCCAAGTTGTCGTAAACCTCTTGACCGTCTTCACCATCAAAAACACTTTTTGGAATCGCGTTAAAAATATTATGAATGGTTTGATACTGATCGTCCATTTCCTGTTCCGGAAATGTTAATGTCTGTTGTTTATATAAAAGGGAAAAAGAGCTGAAGAAGAGAAAGAATCCGATTAATAATACTCGTGTTTTCCAATCCCGCAGTAATTTCTTCCATTCCCATTTTGCTAATAGTCGCATCTTTTCCCCTCCTTTATCCGATAAAGCGTTGACGACTACGTAAATATGCCGTCACAGCCAGTAGTAACTCCACACCCACTACAGTTAAAAGTAAGACGAGAAGGCCTTTCTCAACCGTAACGGTCCCTGTATTTAATAGAAAATTCTTCTCTCCAGAAATGACTTTTCCAAAGTCAAAATACGTTTGCGGGAAATTACTGATATCGCTACCGAAAATATCCCGAGTGGTCCGGTTGAAGTAGAGGCGTTCAAAGAGCAGGGTGAAAATGCCTGCTACGAAAACGACAACACTTTGACGGAAAAACAGTGAGAAAAGCGCAGTTAAGCGTACAAATAAATAGAGCAGTAATCCCAGAAAAGGGAGAGCTTTAAGCAAGAACGTTTTGATAGGCATCAGCCCAGCCGCGTCCATCATTAAAAGTGGATCATCAGTATAGGCATAAAGCGGCACTTGCCAATCAAGCGAACCGAATCCAAATAACAGCCCATTCGATACATAAAACACCGCGCCGGCTACTAAGAAGAAAGAAAGAACAAACGTTAAAAGAGCTAAAGATTGAATGAATAAATAGCTCCCCCAGCCAATTGGTACACCAATGCGTTGGGTTCTTTTTTGGATACTCTCAACAAAGACATCTGCCCCAATGAATAACGTCAGCGCTATCAGGATTGTCGGACCCCATTCATGAAAGAATTTTTGAAGTTGTTGCGTCGCGGTTTTTTCTTGAATCACATGAAAAGTGAGTTCGCTGTCTGTATAACTCTCTAAGCGATTGCGCTCATTTCCAAGTTTATAATTGAGGTCTTTCATCGGAAACAAGGAATTTTTGGCAGCTTGATTTTGTAAACTTTCGAGATGAAAATCGGGAACATAGATATCCGTTAACTTCCGATAACGCAAAGCATCTCCCTTTCGAATGGCCATCAAGAGCGCCCGGTTATTCTCTAATTTCCGCCTACTTTCCACATACGCAGATTGTCCGGTAAATAAGTTCACATCAAAGTTTTCGCTCTCCATTGCCGATTTCATAATTCCTTCATTCGAAATAACACTCTGCTCCAACTTTTCCAGATCGATCGTATTAAAACTATTCATGCGCGGTAGGAAGAATGCGCTATATGCTAAAAGTGCAACAAAGACCAAAATAAGCGTCAATCTATTTTTAGTGTGACGCACCAAATATACCCACGTTTCTTTAAAAACAGTAAAAATCATACGCTAACCCCTTTCTCTCATTATTTTTTCATAAGTTTACCATACCTGCCTCATTATTTGGTATGATGGGTGAAAGAAAAGAGACATCTTGTTGGGAGGAAAGCAATGATTCAGTACAGTGAAAATGGTAGAATACCTTTTGAAAAATTGATGGATTTATATAACAGTGTAGGGTGGACGGCGTATACAAAGGACCTTAACGTTATGAAGAAGCTCTTACCTGGTGCGCTTTCGTATACGAGCGCGTGGGACGGTGACCGCTTAGTCGGTTTGATTCGGACGGTGGGCGACGGCTGTTCAATTTTATATATCCAGGATTTGTTGGTTCATCCCGATTATCAACGCCAAGGGATTGGACAAACGTTGGTGACTCAAACAGTGGCAGCGGCGGAAAATATTCGACAAATCTTTCTATCTACGGATAATACCGAGAAGACGGTGCAATTTTATCGTTCTGTCGGTTTCGTCACAATGGAAGAAACCGGCGCCGTTACATTCACTTACCGGGGAGATAAATAATGAAAGCAGAAACGCTGTGGGAATTGTATGTAGAGGCATATCCTGAACAAAAAAATAAAGAATACGAAGCGTGGGCATATGGTGCCGCGCCGGATGAATTGGCACTTTTGACAGTGGATGGTGTGAAAAGAGCAACGGCTTCCGGTTATGATTTATATGAAGCGGCTGGTGAACCGATTCCTCAAGCAGGTGGACACAGCATTATTTTAGATGGAAAAGGACAGGCAGTTTGTGTCATCGTCACAACCAATGTTACGGTTGTTCCGTTTAATGAAGTATCGGCAGAATTTGCCTACAAAGAGGGCGAAGGGGATCGGTCGCTTGCATATTGGCGCGCCGTCCATGAAGAATTTTTTGGGGACGAATTTGCGCGCGCAGAGTTGCCGTTTTCAGAAACGACCTTAGTGGTGTGTGAAGAATTTGAAGTTGTCTATTCAGCGGTGGAACTCTCGCCATTACGTGCCTTTACTGAGGAAAAACTAGGCGGAGACACAACCGGACACGATATGAGTCATATCACGCGCGTTGAGAATTTGGCCGTTTCGTTGGCGAAGCAGGAAAAAATGGCTGCATTGGACGTGGTGACGATTCGCGCAGCGGTATTGCTACATGATATTAGCGATGACAAATTAACCGATGACGTCGCGGCTGCAAAACAAGAAGTAGTGCGTATTCTTTCTGAAACGGTGCGGTCGGGAGAAGCCCGGACAGTGATTTTAGATACGATTGAAAATATGTCCTATTCGAAGAATTTAAAAGAAAAGAACGAGCTGACAGCCATCGGGAAAATTGTCCAGGATGCGGACCGTCTGGATGCAATCGGCGCTATCGGAATCGCACGGACATTTTACTACGGCGGTTCAAAAGGCCATGCCATGTATGACGATTCTCAACCGTTTAACCCGGAAGAGATGGACGAAGCGACCTACCGCAGCTCTGCGAATGTCGTTAATCATTTCTATGAAAAACTTTTGCGATTAGAAAGTATGATGAACACTGAAGCCGGCAAGAAAATGGCGCGAGAGCGCACCATTTTTATGGAAGAATTCTTGAATCAGTTGGCGCTGGAGATAAAAGGGGAAAAATAGAAGAGAAGTGCGCACTCAAATGAAAAAAGACGTTTGAGTGCGCAGATTAGAGACGAAAACGCGCACTCAAAAGGAAATTCCCATCTGAGTGCGCGAAAATAGTAAAAAAAGGATTACTCGCAAAATGGAGTAATCCTTTTTCTCATCCCGTTATTAATTTGAAAATCACCGGTATTATCGCAGTAGAAGCGACCTCGAAAAATACAGAGAGTTTCCCTTCATCGAGCTTATTGATAAAATAGACTTCGCCGGTCAAATAGATGATTCCCATCAGGATTAAAGAGTAGGTCGAGTAGAAATCGAACCATAACATCCCAAACAAGAGCGAGAAGAAGGGGATATTGAAGAGAAAGACATACGCCTTTTGCTCTTTTTCAGTTAATATATCGATTTTTGAGTACATATCTGCTCCTCCTTCATTAATACAGAATCTTGAAATAGAGTGTAATCAAAACAACCGCCCGTAGATTCGTCACGATTTCATAGTAAATCCATTCCCGTTTTCCATAGATAGCTTTATTTATAAAAAAAGCGTGGCCAAGGACGTAAATAAGTCCCCAGACGAGTGCATATGGAATCGTCATGATTTGTAAATAAACCAATACTAGCAAAGCCGCTAGAATCATAACAACAAAAGCAATATAGAATTTTTCCAAATGAATGGGTAATTTTTCATACTGTGCTTTCATTCTGTATCCTCCCTCTGTTCCCATTCCTCACGCAAAATGCCCATACGAATGGAATCATAGTAGTTCCCGTCATAATAACGCACTTTTCGGATGCGCGCTTCTAACGTCATTCCCAATTTTTCACCCACATGCATCATGCGTTTGTTGCCGGACCAAGTCGTAAAGCCAATCCTTACAATCGGCAACGTTTGAAAAAGGTGATTGAACCACATGCGGAAAACGCGCGTGCCGATGCCATTTCCCCAATTAGGTGCTTCATACAAAATAATTCCTGTTTCAATCCAAAAAGACGTTTTATCTTCGATGTAATAGGAAACAGTCCCACAGACAACGCCGTTCACTTCAATGAGCCAAAAATCATCTTGTTCCTGCCAACGATATGCATTTTCCAAGAATTTTTCATAAGACAAAGCTTGATGCGAATAGTAAGGCGCATCCCATTTCTTCCATTCGGGCGATTCATCCTTAAATGCCAGCTCCCAAAGAATCGGAAGGTCCTCTTCCTTAATCGAACGGATTGTTATTTCATTATCTTGAATCATGCTTTTTCCCCTTTCGCGCAGCTAAAATCCCAGCTACCGCCATCAAAATAGCAGCGACAGCAAACAATGGTTGTTTAAGTGTTAAGGAGAGGTTGGAAAGCATCAAACTTAGCATCGTATATATAAACCAGTTCTTTTTCATCCGGGTATCTCCTTGCGTACGTTTTATTATCTAAAATCATAACCTTTTAATTACCGGAAAGAAAGCCCTTTCGTGTGTCTTGCCTTCTAGGATGCTTTGAACCATCGAAAATAAACCGGAAAGTACCTTTAAAAAAAGTGCTCCCACAAAGCTCAAACAGCCCGCGAAAACACTATCTTATTTCTATCTAAAAAGGGTTTGCTAAATAATCCAATGCATAGGTGACATGTAATTCAGCTGCAATCAACAAACCTTTTTCATCTATATCGAATTGTTCATGATGATGGTTGAAGGCTGTACTTTCACCGCTTTGTGTTCCGACAAAGCAGTAAATGCCAGGAACGACTGCCAAGAAATCAGCGAAGTCATCGGCGCCCATACTTTTTGGTGCGTCGGTAATAATATTCTCTGCGCCAACTATTTTTTTAGCGGCTTGGAAAGCATGTTCTGCCGCACGTACGTCATTGATTAATGGCGCAGCTGCATCATAATTGGAAAATTCGATTGAAGTGCGGTGCGCCTCAGCTGTCAAACGCGCGATGCGTTCAACGGCTTCCAGAACTTGTGCGCGAACATCGGGATCGAACGTACGAACCGTTCCTTCAATGACTGCTTCGTTGGCAATGATATTATAATTCGTTCCTGCTCGTAAAACGCCGATACCAACGACCACTTCATCACTCGGTTTGGTTTCACGTGAGACGATGGTTTGCAGCTCCGTTACAATCGCAGCCGCACTGACCAATGCATCGCGTCCTAAATCGGGATTTGAAACGTGGCCGCTTTTTCCATGAACGACAATTTTGAAAATATCACAAGAGGCGTTACTAGGTCCCGGCGTTGCTATGATAGTACCGACTGGATGACGTGAACTCAAGTGAATACCAAAAACGTGGTCCACATCATCCACAAAACCACCACGCACAAATTGGCGCGCACCCGCACCGATCTCTTCAGCAGGTTGAAACGCGATAAGAATCGTTCCGGTAAAGGCCTCTTGATGTGCTTTTAATACACGAACGGCGCCTAAAAGTGCCGAGGCATGTCCATCGTGTCCACAGGCATGGTTTACACCTGGATTTACCGAAGCATATTCTGCTCCGGTTCGATCGTCCATCGGTAAAGCATCAATATCTGCACGTAACAATAGTGTTTTACCCGGTCCTTTTCCACCTGTTAGTGTTGCCAGTACGCCGGTTTCACCAACATTCACATAGGGTAGACCGATCTCTTCCAACTCTTCACGAATCCGTTGAATGGTATTAAATTCCTTCAAACTGACTTCTGGGTGTTTATGAAAATGCCGGCGTAACGCTACGATATAATCTTCAATATCTAAAATTTCTTGCTGAATCACTGCTTGTTCAACCATAACCAGTCTCCTTTTTATAAGAAAAGGGCAAAGTCGCCTTTGCCCCTCTTTCTATTATTGAAAGTGAGTAATGAATCGTAAATCACTACTCGCTTAAAACGAAAACGTACTGTTTTACTAATCAACCTGATCCCAAATTGGAATACTTGATCCTTTAGATGATTCTTTGATTACTTCTGCTGTTCCTTCTGTCTGGTAGTACTCAACGATTGTCTTGAAGACTTCGTTATCGACATTATCCGGATGTGCCACAATT
Source organism: Jeotgalibaca porci (assembly GCF_011299095.1). Classification (NCBI taxonomy): domain Bacteria; kingdom Bacillati; phylum Bacillota; class Bacilli; order Lactobacillales; family Carnobacteriaceae; genus Jeotgalibaca; species Jeotgalibaca porci. Next base: position 1,326,700 of record NZ_CP049889.1, read on the forward strand.
GTATTGTAGTACGGTGCGGATTCTTCAGAAACAGGCTCCAAGAAAATCGCATCTTCAGTTGGAATGAAGCCTGCATCCACAGCCATTCCGCTGTTAATTACAGAAGCATCCAAATCTTCCAATGAACGTGCAGTTAAGGAAGAATCCAATTCGTGGAATACGAAGTTATGTGGGTTAGCCGTAATATCATTCAAAGTAGGAAGTAATCCAGCAGCGGGGTCTACTTCAATCAAACCTGCTGTTTGTAATAAGTTCAACGCACGTCCGTTGTTTGACCCATCATTTGGAATACCAATTTCCGCACCATCCGGCAAATCCGCAACGTCTTTAACGTCTAAAGAATAAATACCAAGAGGAGCCATGACTGTATAACCGATCACCGTTAAATCTTCTCCGGCATTTTTGTTGTACTCATCCAAGAAAATTTCTGTTTGGAAAGAGTTCAAATCGATCGAACCATCTGCCAATGCAGTATTAGGTGTTGCGTAATCAGTGAATTTTTGTAAAGTAACTGCAATATTTTCTTTTTCTTTCAACTCTTTGATAACATGTTCCCAAGGCTCGTTGATTTCACCAACAACACCTACTGTTACTTCCGTTGCTTCGTTACTGCCGCCTCCGCAAGCTGCCAAGAAAAGCGCACTTGCTGCTACTAAACTACCAAAAAATTTCTTTTTATTCATGATCACTAACCCCCAATTTTTTTTATTAAATTAATCCCAAGCTGGAACGTCGTTGCCTTGTGTTACTTCTTCAAGTTTCTTAGCTGTTGCTTCTGTTTGATATTCTGCAACAACTTTCAAGTATGTTTCGTTGTCAGCATCATCAGCACGTGTTGCAACAACGTTTTTATAAATTTCGCTTACTTCGGAAATATTGTCTGTATCCAAGAATAAAGCATCTTCACTCGGTACCAAACCAGAGTCTGTTGCAAAGTTTGTATTAATAACTGCTGCATCCACATCTGGAAGGGCACGAGCTGTTTGACTTGCATCCAAATCCGTGATGACTAGGTTTTTAGGATTATCAGTAATATCGTTAAGAGTTGGTTCTGTACCTGCCGCATCGTCCAAAGTAATCAAGTCGATTGCTTGCAGTAATAGCAACGCACGTCCGCCGTTTGTCACATCGTTAGGAATAATAATTTTCGCGCCGTCTGCTAAATCAGCGTAGTCTTCAACTTTTTCTGAATAAAGACCAAGTGGCGAAACATAGGTATAACCGATGTGTGTCAAGTCACCATCGTTATCAGCGTTAAATGATTCTAAATACGCAACATGTTGGAAAGCGTTGATATCAACATCTCCGGCCTGTGCTGCCAAGTTTGGTTGCACATAGTCGCCGAACTGTTCGATTGTCAATTCAATCCCTTGATCCACTAAGCGCTCTTTTACGTCTTCCCATACTTCAACTTCAACTTCACTTACGACGCCGACTGAAACTTTAACAGACTCCTCCGTCGCTGTTTCAGAACCACATGCTGCCAAGAACAATGCCAAACCTGCTGTTAAACCTAAGAATTTCTTATTCATAATTATTTCCTCTTTTCTTTTTTTATTAGTGACTAACTTTTTTGACTAAATAATTACCAATTGCTTGGCTGATAAAAACAATAATTAAGATTAAACCTGTTGCGACTAAGATAACATCGTCTTGGAATCGGTTATACCCGCGAGAGATAGCCAAGTTACCCAAGCCACCACCGCCGACCGCGCCCGCCATTGCCGTTAAGCCAATGACGTTGATAATGGTCACAGCAGACACGCGGATGATAGATGCCAAGCCCTCTTTCAAATAAACACGGAAGATAATATCCAGATTGCTTGTTCCCATGGCTTGCGCAGCTTCTACAACCCCCGGGTCAACTTCCAGCAAAGCATTTTGGATTTGACGGGCAAAGAAAGGAGTAGTCGAAATAACCAACGGGACGATTGCTGCCGTAGAACCAATTGACGTTCCTACGATGAAACGGGTTAATTTATAAATAACACCTAACAAGATAATAAACGGTAGAGAACGGAACACGTTAACGATTTTGTCTAAAATATTGTAAAGCAGATGGTTCGGGGTCAGTCCATTTTCATCTGTAATAAGAAGGATGACACCTAGGATGATACCCAGTACTCCTGCAATTAAAGCGGTCATGGTCACCATGTACAAAGTTTCCAGGAAAGCGACCCAAACGTCATCCCATATAGGTGTCACGTTTGGCAGTAAATTATTAATGAAATCCATTATTATTCCTCTCCTTTCTGAACTTTACGAGCTTCAATCTCGTCCGGTTCGATAATCGTTACTGTAACGTCGCTATCTTGTAGGAAGCGAACCGCTTCAGCGATTTTATCTGGTGCACCGGATAAAACGATTAGTAAAGTTCCGACCGGTGTTTCTTGGAGGATTTCAACGTTTCCGAATAAAATGTTTCCGGCTACTTGGAAGTCTTTACTCAACTTGGAAATGAGCGGTTCACCGGTTGACCCGCCAACAAAGGACAGTTTAACCAGGACATCATCTGCTGCCAAGTTTAGAAGGGTTGGATGCAATAGAACTGTTTCAATCCCTTGATCCACATGGGTTGCTGTGTCGATAAAGTCTTTTGTTAGTTGGTTTTGTGGTTGGGTGAAGATTTCCAGAAGTGAACCATTTTCAATGACATGCCCATCTTCCATAACCGCAACCTTGTTACAAATTTCCTTCACGACTTGCATTTCATGCGTGATAATCACGATAGTTAGATTTAATTCTTTATTTAATTCCTTCAACAACGTTAAGATAGAAGATGTTGTCTTTGGATCTAAAGCACTGGTTGCTTCGTCACACAACAGGATTTCCGGATCATTTGCCAACGCACGCGCAATTGCCACCCGTTGCTTTTGACCACCTGATAGTTGAGAAGGGTACGCTTTGGCTTTATCCGCCAGACCGACGAGTTCCAATAACTCGGTTACTTTTTCGGCAATCTCTTGCTTGGTTAAGTCCGAACGTTTTAATGGGAAAGCCACATTATCAAATATGGTCCGTGAATCCATTAAGTTAAAGTGTTGAAAGATCATGCCGATTTTTTTGCGGGCTTCACGCAGTTCTTCTTTATTAAGAGCGGTTATTTCATTTTTGTTTACCCATACTTTTCCTTCTGAAGGCGGTTGGAGTAAATTAATCGTCCGTACTAACGTACTTTTACCGGCACCGCTATAACCAACGATTCCGTAAACATCTCCGCGTTCTACTTTTAATGAGACATTGCGTACTGCATTTATTTCACGTTTGCGCTCATCGACAAATGTGACTGATACATTTTGTAAGTCAATCATGTTTGTTTCCTCATTTCTATTTGAATATAAAAAAACACCCATCCCGAATCCGCTCTAAAGAGAGAATTCAAAGGACGAGTGCCAAAGCATTCGTGTTACCACCTTCGTTCGGATAGCCTTCACAGGTCAATCCCTTAGGAAGTGAAAAATTCACTTCGACGCTATAATGGGCGTACCCAGCAAAGATTTACGTCGCCGCTCATCCTTGCCGCTCCAAGGCCATTTTCCAGTCGTTCAGTTGCTTGTTTTCACCATCCCAAGCTCTCTGTGAAACTTCCCGTCCTGTACTTTCCTTTTCAATGCGTTTTTTGAAAATAAAAAACTCGTCCTCTCCACACACTTTACGTGTCAGAAAGGACGAGAGTCAAGTTCATTCTCGTGTTACCACCTTTGTTCGTCAAAGCATCACTACTTCAACCTTAGCCAGTGCCTCCGCCAAAAGAAACGGATGATACTGAGACACTATAACGGGCGTTCCCGTCCTGACCTAAAGCAGATGCATTCGGCCAAGCCACTCGGAGACCATCTTCCTACATTCTTTCCTTGCTTGCTTTCACCTGACCAAGCTCTCTCTAAAAGGACGTCCTGAAGTACTCTTCTCTTCGCTGTGTTTTTCGATGTGCTTACTATAACCAATTTCTCATTTAATGTCAACAGCTTGAATAAAAAAGATTTTTGATAGGGTTATCAGAAGCGATTTTGAGCATAATATGGTAAGGTTTTCATGAGAAGGGGTGAGAATAATGCAGAAGAAAACGAAGATTTTTGTTATCTTGGGAATGCTTGTTACTGCTGGTGCCGTCTTGTTGGGCACTTATTTCTCAAGGTCTGACTCTGTTGCGGATAGTGGCGAAATTGTGAGCCCGGAAAGTTCAGAAGTTGAAAAAGCAAGTGCTGTCGAAGAGGTTGTGATGGCAGTAATGAATGAATATGGCGTCAGCCCGGAACAAGTGGCGATTTCCTATTATCATTTTCAGCAAGACGACGCGTATGTGTTGAATGAAGATTGGATGATGAATGCAGGCAGTACAACAAAAGTTGCGACGGCGATGTTGTTTTCGGATTTGATTTGGCAAGGAGATCTGGCTTGGGACAGTGAGCTGCCCTATAACGAATCCTACTATGAAGCAGGCGAGGGCGCAGTGACGAATTCTGAGAAGAAAGCCGCCTATACCGTCGAAGAACTGGTCTATGAGATGTTAACGCACTCTGACAATACCGCCACAAATACGCTGGCGTTTTACTATATAGATAATGTTGGGGACTACTGGTACGATGTGACGCAAATGAGCGGTTTGGATATCACTAACCCGGAAATAATGGAAGGTAACTTCGCGACCACGGATATTATGGCCCACACCTTAATGCGGGCAGTTGAAAATGAACAATATGCCACAGTTGTTGCGATTATGCGGAATGCGCAAGCAGATTTTCGATTAAAAATGTTCGTTTCGAACGACATGGCGGCGAAGTACGGCAGTTTTGGTGCCTACCAACATGATATAGGGGTTTATTTTGAAGGCGACACCCCCCTTTACGTTGTGGCTGTGTTTACGGAGAATGTTCCAAATGTGGATGCATTTATCGGACAGTTGAATTTACGATTGCTCGAATGGCAAGGATAAAATGGCTATTTCAAATGTTGCGAAACACTGCTACAATTAAAAATGAGAGGTTTTTAATAATAGTGACGCAGGAGGAATAGCCATGGCTTTGACAACGAATCAGCAATTGGAAAAAATCGTACCTTCAAAAATTCGTGAAATGGATGAAATTTTCCGTTCAGTAGAAGGTTGCATCATGATGACAATGGGCGAGCCGGATTTTGGAATGCCCGAAAACGTGAAGGAAGCGGCCATTGCGGCCATCCAAAGCGATCAATCGCATTATTCCCACTCAATGGGAACCGGTGAGGCTCGTGAAGCGGTGGCGGCGTTCATGAAAAAACGTCATGGCTTGGATTTTGACCCCGAGACAGAAATTATTATGACAACGGGAGCCACCGAAGCGATTTATTCGGCTTTGTTCGGTATCTTGAATCCGGGTGAGAAGGTAATTGTCCCGAGTCCGTATTTCCCGTTATATAAACAAGCAACCACAACGGCTTACGGAGAAACAATTGAAGTCGATACATCAGAGACCGGATTTCTGATGACACCGGAATTATTGCACCAAACGATGGCTGAGAATGAGAATGTAAAAGCAATCGTTTTAAATTTCCCAAGTAATCCGACCGGTGTCACGTATACAAAAGAAGAACTAACGGCATTGGCAGAAGCGATTAAACAGTATGAAATGTTTGTTATCAGTGATGAAATCTATAGTGAACTGACTTACGGTGTGGAACACGTATCGATGGCAAAATTATTGCCGGAGCAAACCATTTTGATTAATGGCGCTTCGAAGTCATTTGCCATGACAGGCTGGCGGGTTGGGTTTATCGCAGCGAAGAAACAATGGATTCCGCCTATTTTCAAGGTTCACCAAACGGTGGTGACAACCGGTGTGACCGTATCTTATGCGGCTGCTGCTGAAGCCTTCCGAAATAGTGAAGCCGATATTGAGCGCATGCGTGAAGCGTATGAAGTGCGCAGAAATATTTGTTTGGCTGCCTTGCAAGACGCTGGCTTTAGTGTTCCCGAACCAAAAGGAGCTTTTTATGTCTTTGCGCGTATTCCCGAAAAATTCGGGACGGACGATTTGACATTTTGTCAGATACTAGCAAAAGAAGCGCGCGTAGGGATGATTCCCGGAAGTATATTTGGTCCGGGCGGCGAAGGCTATGTCCGTATGAGCTTTGCCTTAGCAACCGATTTAGTGACGGAAGCGATGCGTCGCGTGAGCATGTTTGTCGGAAAGTAACGTATTCGGACATTTCACTCTGAATATCATCGCAAAAAATCCGAATCCCACCTAAAAAATGATTGACGCCTGCCCCCTCGTAGCGTAATATTTTTGAAGGGCACCCTTGAAATCGAGTGGTGCACATAAAATAAACAGACCTCCCTGTTCCAGTTTTGGAAACGGGGATTTTTTATTTTACGGAACCTCCTAAAAGCAGAGGAGGAATTATAATGACAAAATATATCTTTGTTACAGGCGGGGTAGTATCATCTATCGGAAAAGGGATTATAGCGGCATCTTTGGGGAATTTATTGAAAGCGCGCGGCTTAAATGTGACCATCCAAAAGTTCGATCCGTATTTAAATGTTGATCCGGGAACGATGAGCCCGCTCCAACACGGCGAGGTTTACGTGACCGATGATGGTACGGAAACAGATTTGGACTTGGGTCATTATGAGCGTTTTATTGATATTCGTTTGAACGAATTTTCGAATGTTACAACTGGGAAAATTTACTCAGAAGTGATTAAAAAAGAGCGGCGGGGTGATTATCTTGGTGGAACTGTACAGGTCATTCCGCATATAACGGATGCGATTAAAGATAAAGTGAAGCGCGCGGGGCAAACGACAACCGCGGACATTGTGATTACTGAAGTAGGAGGAACGGTCGGGGACATCGAGTCACTCCCGTTTCTCGAAGCAATTCGTCAAATGCGGAAAGATGTCGGCAATGAGAATGTTCTTTACATTCATGTAACTTTGGTTCCTTATTTGAAAGCATCGGAAGAGCTGAAAACGAAGCCGACCCAACACAGCGTAAAAGAATTAAGAAGTTTAGGGATTCAACCGCAGATTCTCGTCGTGCGTACGGAACAGCCGCTTCCGAAAGAAACGAAAGCGAAGCTCGCCCTTTTTTGCGATGTGGATGAAGAAGCAGTCATCGAATCTCGGGATGTTGCTTCCATTTATCAAATTCCTTTAGTTTTAAAAGAACAAAAAATGGATACAATCGTTTTAAATCATTTTCAAATGGAAGCAGGGGCATGCGCGTTAACGGACTGGAAGAACCTCGTCGACACGACTGCTCATTTAAAAGAAAAAATTCGAATTGCTTTGGTTGGAAAGTATATCTCCTTACCGGATGCGTATCTATCTGTCATTGAGGCGCTTAAACATGCCGGATTCGCAGAGAACACCGAAGTGGAAATTGACTGGGTGCAGGCGGAAGAACTCAATGAAGATACAGTTTCGCAGAGGTTAAAAGACGCAGCGGGTATTCTGGTTCCCGGAGGTTTTGGAAATCGTGGAATCGAAGGGAAAATCTTGGCTATTCAATATGCGCGGGAAAATCACATGCCATTTTTGGGGATTTGTTTAGGTATGCAACTGGCGACGATTGAATTTGCTAGGCATGTTGCAGAGCTTACCGAAGCCAATTCAACGGAGAATATCCCCGATACACCGCAGCCGATTATTAGCTTGCTACCGGATCAGGATTCCCAAATTGATTTAGGCGGAACGTTGCGTTTGGGCCTTTATCCGTGTGAACTACAAACAGGCTCACTAGCTCGTGAACTGTATGGAGCTGCGGAAATAGCGGAACGCCATCGTCATCGCTATGAGTTTAATAATGCGTATCGTTCCGCTTTGGAAGAAAAGGGAATGGTGTTTTCGGGGCTTTCACCGGATGGTAAATTAGTAGAAATTATCGAGATAAAAGACCATCCATTCTTTATTGCTAGTCAGTTTCACCCTGAATTTTTATCACGTCCTCTAAGCGCACATCCATTGTTTACCGGCTTTGTTAAAGCAGCCTTGCAGAAAGGCAATTAGAATCGAACACATCTCTTTTCCAAGAGGTTGTCTTTTTCCCGTAACCGTCGTAAAATGGGGCTCAACCCGTATGGGAAATAAAACCAGAGTAGGGAACAAAGCGTTAAGTGTCGGGAGGATGGGATGTTGCCCCCGGACGAAAAGGAAGCTCTATGGACTTGCTTGCGGTTTTGTTCTCGCATTCGCTGCATAATTTTGTAGCGACTCTAAGAAGGAGTTGCTGTAGATGAAAAATATTTCATCTCGTCGCTTTTCAGCCAAAGACATTGCTGTCATTGGTCTGATGATTGCTATTAAAGTTGTTCTTACCCGCTTTTTAGCAGTCGAAACACAATTTGTAAGGGTCAGCTTTACGTTTATTCCAACTATTTTATTGGCTGTCATGTACGGACCATGGGTGAGTGGATTCTCCGGAGCAGGTGCTGATTTACTAGGCTTTTTCCTTTTCCCAAAAGGCTTCCCATTTTCGCCAGGGTTCACGATTTCAGCCGCGATTGGTCCCATGATTTATGCGTTTATTCTCTACAAAAAACGCCTGTCACTCGGCCGTCTTATCACTGCAAATCTTGCTGTGACAGTACTTGTGAATGTCGGATTGAATTCATTATGGCTCTATATCCTGTATGATCAAGCTTTTTGGGGAATGTTACCGATTCGTTTAGGAGAAAATATCCTGACCCTTCCAATCGAGATTGCCATCATCTATTGGATTACAGGAAATCCATCCATACAACGATTATTGACCGACTACCCGGTCAAATGGCGGAAAGAAAAATAGAATTGCCTTTTTTTAACACGTTTTTACAATAATTATTCATAAAAGAAGGAACCAGGAGAATATAATTCCCGGTTCCTTCTTTTTTAACGAATAATAGTGGCGTAAACGTGGTCAAAAAGGCAGATCCGATAGCCACTTTGTCATGGTTGTTGCTGCTTTAGCAGCTTACAAACATGATACACTTGGACTTCGGCCCACAGTGCTCCTAAAATAATGCGCGAATGGTCTTCGCCCATCCTGTGCTTATTCGTTCCAGTGATTCGGATCTAAACGCCTTTTTTCACACTCTCTTATTTATGTTGAATGATCTCATCATTTTCGATATAGCTGCGGAATTCGTCCGCCAAGTTATCAAAGAGATTAATGCCTTCTTGCGAGAAGCCATGAGTAATTTCACGTGGGAAATACAATCGTTCATCACCACGGACTTTCCCTGTCAAAGAAGAAACGATGGCACTTATTTCAGATAATTCGATGATTTCACCGTTCTTTTGAATAAATTCAATTTGTGTCTTGCTACTGATTTGTCCTGGACGGTATAAATCATAAGGCAAGTCAAAACTGTTATTTGTAGACGTGTAGTAGTCGGGGTTGTAGCCCATACGCTTAATCAATGATTGAAGCTCCGCCACCGTTTTTAAGTCATGTTTCCGTTCAAAGCGAACAGACTTGAATGGTTGACGGTTCAAGAAGCGTCCGGCCAAATCACTCAAAGTTGGATCGCTCTCGTCCGTCCAATGGTTGAAGTAAGTCGTCAACACCCCGTCATCCAAGCGCAAATAATCCTCTAACCGCCAATCCTGACGGAAGAACGGCTCCAAGAAGCTAGCCGAATAGCCCAATTCTTGCTGTTCGTCCAGATAGACATCTTTCGCGCGCTTCATCAAATGATACAAAATGACTTCCATTCCCCGTGAAACCGGATGGAAATAAACCTGCATATACATTTGATAGCGACTCACAACATAATCTTCGACCGCATGCATCCCGGAAATGTCAAAGACAATTCCGTTCGAACTCGGACGAATGACGCGTAAGATTCGCGTTAAATCAAAGGTTCCATAAGTCACACCAGAATAATAGGCATCGCGGAGCAAATAATCCATTCGGTCAGCATCGATTTGACTGGAAATCATCTGAACGACTTGTGGGTTTGGATATTCCTTGGCAATAACAGAAGCTACCTGGTTTGGGAAATCTGGACCTACTTCACGCAATACCGCGTTAATTTCTGTTTTGGGCGAAAGGATAATCGCAATCGTCACGGCTTCGTGATCCGTATCGAAAATCTTTTCAAATGTATGCGAAAACGGACCATGCCCCAAGTCGTGCAATAAAGCTGCGCATAAAGTCACTAAACGTTCGCGGTCATCCCAAAGTCCGTCACCCACTTCCAAAGAAGGATAATTACGGACGAATTTATCACAAATCCGTCGCGCGATTTCGTAAACGCCGAGGGAATGATTAAAACGTGAGTGTTCAGCGCCGTGGAAAGTTAAGGAAGACGTTCCCAGTTGCTTGATGCGGCGCAACCGTTGGAACTCCTTTGTGTTAATCAAATCAAGGATGACGCGATGCTGGATATGGATATACCCATGAACAGGATCTCGAAACACTTTTTCTTTGGTTAATAGTGTGCTCGTGTAGAAATTTTGCATAACGCTCACTCCTTGCTGAAGATTTGTTCGTTTCGTTTTATCATTTTCTGATTGGCAGCCGTATAGTCTGCTAAAATTTCTTCATTATAATAACCCGTTTTCACCGGCTTCTCTTTTTCGTAAGTCGCCAAAATTATATCCCGCACTTGTGGTACTGTCAGGGAAACGCCCAGTAAATCACTTAAGTTAGCCATACAATCGGGGTCTACATCTGGGAAATGCCAACGTGTTTCTTCACCTTTCAAGCCTACTTGATAAAAATCGCGGATGATTTCCCCGCGCTTTTGTTGATTTCCTTCGACACTTAAATAAATCATAATTCCGATTCCGTTCTTAAAGCGTCTCTGAGCAATCCCCGCAAACTTTTTCCCATCGATACTCAAGTCGAACTTGCCCGGGCAATAGGAGTCAACGATTTCATAAGCCTCTATCTGCTTACCGAAAGGAGCGAATGCCTGGCGTATCACATCCACCATAATAGCGTACCCTTCATCGATAGTCATTTTTTCTTCATTTGATTCAGCTAAGATAATCGAAAAGTTTAAAATGCCAGCATCAGCTACAACCGCTAATCCACCGGCTGGACGAACAACGACCTCATAATTGGATTCCTGTAAGGTGTTGACTGCCTCAGATAGATAGGGCAGTTTCGTATCGACCATTCCTAAAATAATCATATTTTCAATCGGCCAGAAATGTAACAGTGTCTGGTCCGGTTTTCGAACGACTTCACGAATCAAAGCATCGCCAATTGCGAAATTAAATAATTTATCGCCTTGAAGTGCGGTCGGCACATCCTCATAGATGAAATAATTAGTCATATTTCCATTCCTGCCTCGTATAGATATTTTCTTCATTATAACAAACTTCTTCTTTTGTTGACCGCGTTCGCTTTAAAAAGTTATACTAGGGGGGTAAAGAGTAAATGAAGGAAGTGTCTGATTTGCCGGTACAAAAAGGAACAGTTATGGAGTATCGTTTAGAAACTAGGATTGAACAAGAAGGCCAAAAAGAAATCTTCGTCTATGAAGGGCAAGGTCAAATGGTCCAAATGGGCGAATGGCTTTACCTACGCTATGTAGAGGCAGAAACAAGTAACAAAGTTACAATCAAAGTGTCGCGTGCGGGAAAAATGACAATCATGCGCCGACAAGGAGACGTACTTTTGTCACGCTTGTCGTTTGACTCAGAGAAATCAGGGTCCGCACAAATACCGACAGAAGCTGGTTTGATGGAAATCGAAACCAAAACGAATCAAATGGTTCAAAATTATAAAGAGCAACCATTCTCGGGCTATGTGGAAGTGGCCTATACAATTGGAATTGGTGAAGAATCGCTTGGAAGTTATGAAATGTCGTTGCAATTTACTACCTAATTAATGTATGATTAGGAGTACAGTTTTTGAAAGGACGTGGCACCGTGAAGCTAACCGAATTAGACGGTATAAACAAAAACGAATTATCAATGATTGAAGTGGCACATGAGATTTTGGAAACAACAGGAGAAGTCTTGGATTTCGATGATTTATTGTTACGTGTACAAGAATATCTAGGCCTATCTAAAAAAGAGCTAGATAGCAAAATGACACGTTTCTATACTAACTTGAACGTTGACGGTAGTTTCATTTCATTAGGTGATAACCGTTGGGGATTACGTGCATGGTATCCAATTGATTCAATTGACGAAGAAATTCTTTCCACAATCGACGAAGACGAAGTACAAGTTCGTCGTAAGAAGCGCAAAAAGCTTAATGCTTTTGCTACTTCCGAAGATGACGATGTAATCGACTATAACGACGATGATCCAGAAGATACATTCGCAGCGGACGAAGATGAAGAAGAAGTAGAAGTGGATGAAGAAGAAGTAGAAGTTGAGGCTGACGACTTAGATGGCGAATTGGACGATGATTTAGATAACGTTCCAGAGAGTATCGAAGAAGACTTGACACTTATCGACGACGACTTTGAAGAAGACGAGGAAGAAGAAGAGTAATCAGATTCTTCTTAAATAAACGCGTGAGTACTTGGATACTTACGCGTTTATTTCCACACCAATTATGAAAGGGTTTTCACGGATGATCAAGTATAGATTATTTTAAAAAGGTGCTGCATAGGCTTTTATAAGCAAAGGGGAAGGGCGAAAAGTAATAAAAAGAGTCAGAAAATACTGTCGTATAATTTAACTTCTTCATTTAAAAGATAATGGTCGGAAACGCTTCAGAACAAGCGGTTGCACTATTTAATATGTAATAATATTTATGATTAAATTAAGCGGAGGTTTCTCATTAAATAAAAATGAGAGACAGAGAAAACGAATAGCCTAAAACGTTTGCATATATATGCACAAACATTTTCTTAAAAACCGAACTAAACCTAAACTTTTATCTGTTTTGGTTCGGCATAAGGCACAAGTAAAGCTCTTAGTTAGCTAAAAATAGCAAGGATATAATCTGTGAAAATAATAACTTTTTGATGCATTAATATTACACCACAATAAATAGTTAGCGATTTCTGTGGTCTTTAGGGCAATTGTTTGGTAGAATTATTATGTTAGAAAGTCCAAACACAACATATTTTTATGGAATACCAAGGAGGCAGAAACATGAGTCGTTTAGTAAGTATGACAGAGATGTTAAATAAAGCTTTAGAAGGTAAGTATGCAGTTGGGCAATTCAATATCAACAACCTAGAATGGACACAAGCTGTTCTTGAAGCTGCAGAAGCTGAAAAGTCACCAGTAATTTTAGGAGTATCTGAAGGTGCTGCTAAATACATGGGTGGACATTTAGTTGTTGCATCAATGGTTAACGCATTATTGGAAACAATGGATATTACAGTTCCAGTTGCACTTCATTTAGATCACGGAACAAGCTTTGATAGCTGTAAATCAGCAATCGATGCTGGTTACTCTTCTGTAATGATTGATATGTCTCATTACTCAATCGATGAGAACATCGAAAACACTAAGAAAGTTGTAGAATACGCACATTCCAAAGGCGCTTCTGTAGAAGCTGAAGTTGGAACTGTTGGTGGTACTGAAGATGGAATCACTGGTGGCGTACAATACGCTGACGCACAAGAATGTCTACGTATGGTTAAAGAAGGAAACATCGATGCTCTAGCAGCAGCGCTTGGTTCAGTTCACGGCCCTTACGAAGGCGAGCCTAAACTAGGTTTTGACGAAATGAAAGAAATTTCTGAATTAACTGGTGCTCCTCTTGTATTACACGGTGGTTCAGGAATTCCAGAACACCAAATTCAACAAGCTATCGAATATGGTCATACAAAAATTAACGTGAATACTGAATGTCAACAAGTATGGACAGCAGCTGTTCGTGACAAATTGGCTACAGATTCAGCAGTTTATGACCCACGTAAAGTTATTGGACCTGGTAAAGAAGCAATCGTGAAACTAGTTCGCGAACGTATGACAGTATTTGGTTCAAGCAACAAAGCGTAATCAATTAAAATATAAACACGACCGGAGCTTTTTTTGCTCCGGTTTTTTACTTATTTGGAGGGATAACATGTATACGCAGGCAGAATTACTCACGCAACTGGAACAATTAGGCATTGATAAAAACGGTACTTTGTTGGTTCATTCATCCTTTAAGAGTATGGGCCCCATCGAAGGCGGCCCCGATACAGTTTTGGACAGTTTATCGACTTTCATGAAAGAAGGTTTATTGGTCTTACCAACTCATACTTGGCGGTATATCAATGCGGATAATCCGGTATTTCATGTAGAAGATTCACCGACAAATGTTGGGATTTTGACAGAATTATTCAGAAAACGTCCGGGTGTTGTGCGTTCGTTGCATCCAACGCATTCAGTCGGCGCATTAGGAAAAGATGCAGAAGCATTTGTCAGTGGTGATGAAAAGTGTGATACACCTTGTGCCCGTGAATCTGTTTGGGGCAAACTTTTAGATCAGAAGGCCAAAATTATGTTGCTGGGAGTAGATTTGACGCGGAATACATTTATCCATGGTATCGAGGAATGGGTTGATATTCCTGGGAGAATGACGGATACCCATGAAGAACTTTATTCGGTACGAGCTGATGGCACAAAAATTAAGGTACCTTCACGCCGTCACTGCGGATTATCCTGGTCAGAGCACTTTTGGAAGGTAGATGACGTGCTCCTGGCAACCGGTGCTATGTGGATGGGCAAACTGGGAGACGCTGACGTGCGGATATGCGACACCGTTAAATTGACAGAAGTTCTAACTGAAATGCTACACGAGTTTCCTGATTTGTTCTCTGATAATGAACCTTTGCCAGATAGCATTAGAAACGGTTACATTTAAGCAACTTTTTTTGATAGAATAGAAATAACTCTATTAACGAAGTGAAACGAGGCATTTGAGATGAAAAAAATTATCATTAACGGCAATAAACCCTTAAATGGTGAAGTAACAATCAGTGGTGCCAAAAATAGTACGGTTGCTTTAATTCCAGCCTCTATTTTGGCAGACTCAATGGTTACTCTAGAGGGAATACCTGATATTCAAGATGTACGTTCTTTGATTGAAATTCTAGAAGAATTCAACGTTGCAGTTACTTTTGATGCAGAGGCCGGGATTATGAACATCGATCCATCGAATATGATTTCAATTCCCATGCCAACGGGTAAAATCAAAAATTTACGTGCATCTTATTATTTTATGGGAGCCATTCTATCGAAATATGGGGAAGGCGTCATCGGTTTGCCGGGTGGCTGTAACTTAGGTCCGCGTCCAATCGATCAACACATCAAAGGATTCGAAGCGTTGGGCGCAACGGTTCGCAATGAAATGGGTGCTATTTATTTAACGTCTCCGGAAGACGGATTAAAAGGCGACCGTATTTATTTAGACGTTGTTTCAATTGGAGCAACAATCAACACGATTTTGGCTTCCGTTCGCGCTAAAGGCCGGACCATTATTGAAAATGCAGCCAAAGAACCTGAGATTATTGATGTGTGTACCCTGTTGAATAACATGGGTGCGAAAATCCGTGGAGCAGGAACAGACGTTATTCGAATTGATGGCGTTCATTCGTTACACGGATGCCGGCATACGGTTATTCCAGACCGGATTGAAGCGGGAACTTATTTAGCCGCTGCAGCCGCAATGGGTGAAGAAGTTTTAGTTAAAAACGTAATTGTGGAACATTTGGAAGGTTTTGTAGCGAAAATGGATGAAATGGGTGTCAACATGGAAATTGGTGAAGACAGCATTTTAATTCGTAAATCAGATGACTTGAAAATGGTTCATATTAAAGCCTTGCCTTATCCAGGATTTGCGACAGACCTCCAGCAACCTATTACGCCGCTTATGTTAAAAGCAGCGGGTGATGGAACGATTATTGATACTGTTTACCCAAAACGTGTGAATCACATTGCGGAACTAAGACGTATGGGTGCAGGAATTAAAGTTGAAAGTGATACAATATTTATGCAAGGACCGAATGCTATGTCAGGTGCAGAAGTGAAGGCAAGTGATTTGCGTGCAGGCGCTTGTTTAGTGATTGCAGGCTTGATGGCAAAAGGGACTACAACTATTACTGGTGTTGAAAATATTCTACGTGGCTACGACGGAATTGTCGACAAGTTAACGGCTTTAGGCGCAGATATTTCAATGGTTGAAGAAGAAAATTAACAAAACACTATAGAAAATTTTGACAGAACGAAGGTGAGAAATTTGGAAGACATGCTTTCCATACAAGAGTTAGAGAAAAAGACACTAAAAGAGATTTATACATATGCAAAAGAGTACAAGATTCCTTACTACAGCCAAATGACGAAGAAGGAATTGGCGCACGCGATTATTCGTGCGCAAGAAGAAAAACAAGGTTTCTTTATGACTGAAGGAATATTAGATATCATCTCATCAGAGGGATATGGCTTTTTAAGACCCATTAACTATTCTCCAAGTCAGGAAGACATTTACATTTCTTCTTCACAGATTCGCCGTTTTGATTTACGAAATGGTGATAAGGTCGGCGGTAAAGCGCGTCCACCAAAAGCATCAGAGCGCTATTACGGCCTCATGCAAGTCAACACAGTAAATGGAAAAAATCCGGATGAAGCAAAAGAACGGTCACATTTCCCAGGGTTGACGCCTATTTATCCGAATAAGCGTATTAACTTAGAAATTGGTCAACAAAATATACCGAATCGGATGATTGATTTGGTATCACCGATTGGTTTTGGACAACGTGGTTTGATTGTAGCACCGCCAAAAGCTGGTAAAACAACGCTTTTGAAGAGTGTTGCTAACGGAATCACTGAGAATTATCCGGATGTGGAATTAATCATGCTATTGATTGATGAGCGCCCGGAAGAAGTTACCGATATCGAACGCAGCGTCAAAGGCGATGTTGTGTATTCAACCTTTGATCAAATGCCGTCGAATCACGTACGCGTGAGTGAACTGGTATTGGAACGTGCGATGCGTTTGGTTGAAGATAAGCGTGATGTTGTTATTTTAATGGATAGTATTACGCGTTTGGCTCGTGCTTACAACTTAGTCGTTCCGCCGAGCGGACGGACGTTGAGTGGCGGGATTGACCCGGCAGCCCTTTACAAACCGAAGAAATTCTTTGGTGCGGCTCGTAATATCGAAGACGGGGGAAGCTTGACGATCCTATCCACGGCTCTGGTTGATACCGGAAGCCGGATGGATGACATTATTTACGAAGAATTTAAAGGAACAGGTAACTCTGAACTCGTTCTGTCCCGTGAATTAGCCGATCGTCGTGTTTTCCCGGCGATTGATATTAAAAAGTCAGGCACGAGACGAGATGATTTGTTGCTGAATCCGAAAGAACTAGAAAACGTTTGGAAGTTGCGTAAAGCGATGCGGGGCGATACTTTGGAATATACCGAAGAGTTCTTAAGACAATTGCGTACAACAAAAACCAACGAGGATTTCATCAAACGTATTGCTTTGATGAAGTAAAAATCCGTGCTAGTATAAATTTAAGGGAGAGATGCCAGCATGAATGAAAATCAAAAAGCATATGAACAAACAGTAAATAATTTTGTAGAACTTAATGCCCAACAAGTTGAAGAACGTTTAGCAAATGGTGAGAAGACGATTCTCTATATTGGGAAGCCCGTTTGCCCTTACTGCCAAAGATTCGTTCCGAAATTGGATAATGTCCGTGAACAAAATGATTTGACAATTCACTACTTGAATAGTCTAAATACTCAAACGGATCCTGAAATTAAAGCCCTGCGTGATAAAATGGAAGTTCCGTTAGTACCACAAGTCGTTACAATTGATGGACCAGACGCATTCACGAACTTGAACATTGACAGTGGCGCATCCGAAGAAAAATTAACTGAGCTTTTAGCTTAGAAATAAGAACCGCACACCTGAGAAAAAGGGTGTGCGGTTCTTTTGTCGTTATTTAGATGTGGAATGGGGAATGATTGGTGTATCATTCCCCGTTTTCGTTCTAAAGTGAGCAATGGTTGGCAATTCATTCCCCCAATTCTTCAAAATCACACCACCAAATAGAAACTGCCCTCCCAACTAGTGGAGAGGGCAGTAACCAAAAGAGGCTATTTTTTCTTTTCGATTGCAATAATACCAAATGCGCCTGGACCACCGTGACTTGAAATCACGGCACCCGCATCGAAGGTGTGCGCTGTAGCAAAGCCATGAGATTTGACTTCGTTCAAAGCGAAATCTGTATCAGCTTGGCTGAGTCCATCCGTACCACCAATTGTTAATGTTTCCGGAATGATATCATACGTCTTAAAGAAATCATTTATTACATTTTTGATGCAGCGCTGGAAAGAACCGCGGTACTTTTTAGCCGCGAGCAGTTTGCCGTCTGTTAAGGCAATCGTTGGGTGGATATTCAACAAACTTGCTCCGAAAAATTGCACGTTGGAAACCCGTCCGCCTGCTTTCAGATACGTCAAGGTTTGTGGTAGGAATACGAAACGCGTACGTTCACGGACATCCTCTACAAAAGCAATGATTTCTTCTGGTGTGGCAGTGGGATTCTCTTCAACAAACTGTGCCGTCGCAACCACAACCGCAGTCAAACCACCACTTACGTTTTTGCTGTCTACAAGATGGATGTTATTGAAATCTTCTGCTGCAATTCGGCCTGAGTTATAAGAAACAGTCGTAATTGCGGAATAAGCGACATGAATGATGGTCGCATCAGGTGTTTCCGAAAAAATCTTTTCGAACATCACTCGGAAATCTTCTGGAGTCGAGCCGGAAGTTTTTGGCAAGGTACCTGTTTCATCATAAAAATCATATATTTCACTAACAGGAATACTACCATCGTCGACAGTGCGTTCTCCAAGTGTGACATGCATCGGGATAACTTTAATATTGAAGCGTTCAATCAACTCTTGCGAAATGTCTGAACCACTTTCGGTTGTAATTACATAGGGCATATTTTGTTCCTCCATTAAACCTTTTTTTAATTTTACCACACTCCTTACCTGCTGACAGTAAGGGTCTGCAACCATTTGAAAAGAACAAAATCGTCACTATTTTAGCCTTGCAAATAAAAAAGATGCGTGGTATTATCTTAATGTTATAGACGCAAGTCAAAAAATATCTCTGATATAGGAAATATCTCAGGGCGCAAAGGAGAGAAATAACGATGAAACAAGAAATCCATCCAAAATACCAACAAGTAGTTTTCATGGACACTTCAACAGGGTTCAAATTCATGTCTGGTTCAACTAAAGGATCTAACGAAACTGTTGAATGGGAAGACGGAAACACATACCCATTAATCCGTATGGAAGTTACTTCAGATTCTCATCCGTTCTACACTGGTCGTCAAAAGTTTGCACAAGCAGAAGGACGCGTGGGCCGTTTCAACAAGAAATACGGTTTCAAAACAGAAACAGAAGAAGCATAATTTTCAAACGAAAAACCAGTCCTTGCGGGCTGGTTTTTTTATTAAATAAAATTCTAAAAGTCCGCCGCCAGCTCCGTTTCAATCCATTCTTGTTTCTCGGGGAATAAATCAAATACAGCCTGGGCATTATCCGGCAATACTAATCTAAAATACAAAATTTGCGTCTCCAAGGCACGAAAGGCTACTTCCCGCATTTCTGCCATTTGAGCAAAATGATTGATCCAAGCGAAATACCACTCTTTATCCGCGGTACCTTCCAAATGCTCAAATAATTCCTCTAAATCGGCATGGTCGGTTACTAACAAAAAAGCATGCTCGGCTTCGGTTCGAGATAAATATCCCTCCAAAGGCAAATAAATCTTCCCATAACGCAAAAGTTGTAAAAATGAATCAAAGTCCGACGCCACTTCCTGCCAATTATCTGTTTCAGTGTCCAAGTAACGAATCGCAGGCTCCGTTCCAGAAATTGAGTAATCAAAAGCAAAATAACAAGCTTCATGGGCACTAAAAATGATAAAATAATCTGGTAGAAAATCTTGGTAAGGAATTGACTTTTCACTATCGGAGCTCAAGCCATAAATGTAGTGCAAATGGGCGCAGTCCAAGCCGTCAGAGGTCGGCTCTAACGTTGGAACGACCATGTTTTTCACATAACCGCCGTTTTGATCAGCTAGAAGTTGCAGGTAACGTGCGGGTAAATCAGCTGTCGTTAGGGTAGGGGTTAAGGCTCTTTTTTCCAAAATAACGGGTGTTTCTTTCTCAAAGGGAGTAGGAATAAAATACGGGTTCATCATTCATCATTCCTTTCAGTAACTAGTTTTCGTAAATTTAATGAATTCTTTCTGCATAAATCTATAAAAAGATATATAATTGTAATAATATTAACACGTAGTTGAGACGTGAGCCCGGTATTGGTATAGTAAAATAGAGGGTGCAGTAAAATGGGAGGGGATAAATAAATGCCAGAAAAAATTGTTTATGTTTATTATGATACAGTCGGTAATAATGTTCTCAGCAAGGGAATTGTAAACATTATAGAAAATATCTCCCTAAAACGTATCCCCCACAACTTACTATTACTGAACAATCGTAAACATGAACTCAGTACATATGATAACTATACAGGATTACACATTGTTAAAGAGCAAGATACTGTCATTCGTTATTTAAAGTCAATTTCCAATGAAGCGAATAAACCAAGTTGGATTGATTTTTCAAATATAGAAATGTTACACCAACTAACACCGGTTGAAATTTCCGAAATTCTTTATATTGCGCATGCGCATAACTACCTTCATTCACCATTCTATTATAAGTTACAAAACAATTATATCTATTTAACACTTCCAAATAATTTTACTAAAGTCTATTATCGTCATTTGGAAGAATTCTTGGACCAGTTCACGGATTCCATTACACTGCGTATGAAAGAAAAAGTGAATGAGAAACGCCGCTTCTATCAAAAGGAAAGAACTATTGCACCTTTTATTGTTCCGGAAAAAAACGACTTGATTCGGTTATTTAAAGAAGGAATTTGCATTTCATTCCGCCAGATGACAGTCATCGGCGACACGTATTCAGCGCCATTATTTATCGTAGAAGACCAATTAAGTATGCTGGACGGGCAGTTTGACGAACGCACAGCAATTGGAGACCTTATTTACGATGCGAACAATGAAACATGGAAGTTAAATTACAAAATAAAATAAGAACCTGTCTCAAAAATGGCGGGTTCTTTTCTAATGTTATCGCGAAACGGATTGTGGTACAATAACGGTGTTCATTTTAAAAGTTAAGGAGAAAACCTATGAAAGTCTTTCTTATATACGGCGGCAAAAGTGCGGAACATGATATTTCCATTTTGACTGCCCACTCCATCGTGAAAGAGATTTATTATAATTATTATGATGTGATTCCTGTTTACATTACGCGTAATGGTGAATGGATTCAAGGTGAGACATTGCTGGAGCCAGTTAAGTATTCTGATTTCCTGCGTCTAACACCAGGGGACACTAAACAAATGGCACTTGAAAAAGATCAGCAATCTACTGGTATCATCATTTCTCCAGCTGAGGTAAAATCTGATGATGCAGTTATCTTCCCGGTCTTACATGGACCAAACGGTGAAGATGGGACGGTTCAAGGGTTATTTGAAGTGTTAGATATGCCTTACGTCGGTTGCGGCGTATTAGCAAGTGCAGCCGGGATGGATAAAATCGTCTCAAAACAGCTCTTCCAACAAGTCGGCTTACCACAAGTTCCTTACGTTCCAGTGACGAGATTCGATTGGCAAAACCAACAAGAAGAATTTTTACAACGTTGTGAAGGATCACTTATTTATCCAATGTTTGTTAAACCAGCTAATATGGGATCAAGTGTTGGTATTTCTAAAGCGAATGACAAAGATGAATTGTTGGCAGCAATCGAAGTTGCCTTTGAATACGATTCACGTGTTGTCGTTGAACAAGGAATTGAAGCACGCGAAGTTGAGATTGCCATTTTAGGTAACTCTGACGTTCACGCTTCTGTTCCGGGCGAAATTGTTAAAAAAGTTGATTTTTATGACTATGAAGAAAAGTATATTAACAATTCAGTTGATTTGAATATTCCAGCTGAGCTACCTGATGAATTAGTTGAAAAACTACAAGAATATGCAGCAACTGCATTTCGGGCGTTGGACGGCAGCGGCTTGAGCCGTTGTGACTTCTTTGTTACTAGCAACAATGAAATCTATATCAACGAAGTGAACACCATGCCAGGTTTCACACAATTCTCCATGTACCCACTTTTATGGGAGCATGCAGGCTTGAAGTACAGCGATTTGGTCGAAGAGTTAATTCAACTCGCCCTTAAACGTTACTCTGGGAAAACGACCCGTGTTCAAGTAAACTAAATGTATAAAATGGAAAGCCGTTCTCCAAAGAGACGGTTTTTCTTGTAGAGAAGGGACGATAGCAATGAAGCCAATCCGAATTATTGATGTTGTAAAAGCAGTGAAAGCAATCGATTACAGCTCGCCTAATCGTTTCGCAGAAATTACACGCGTCGTTTTTGATTCCCGTGAAGCGGGAATTGATAGTTTGTTTGTACCATTAAAAGGGGAAACAGACGGCCATGATTATATTCAGTCTGCTATAAAAAACGGCGCGACGGCTGCATTATGGAGCCGACCAGAATCTGAAGCACCGGATGATATCGCGATTATCCTCGTGGATGACACTTTAACGGCATTGCAAGATTTAGCGAAGTACTACCTGAATGAAATAAAACCCAAAGTTGTTGCTATTACAGGCAGTAACGGTAAAACGACAACGAAAGATATGACTGCAGCTGTTTTGAACGCGAAGTTTAACGTGCATAAAACAAAAGGAAACTATAATAATGAAATAGGTCTACCGTTCACCATTCTTGAAATGCCGGAAGAAACAGAGATTTTGGTATTGGAAATGGGTATGTCCGGTCCAGGAGAGATTTCATTCTTGAGCCAGTTGGCAACACCTGATGTTGCAGCGATTACTATTATTGGCGAAAGTCACTTGGAACATTTAGGCAGCCGCCGTAATATTGCCAAAGCAAAATTAGAGATACTTGAAGGCTTGAAAGCAGACGGGCTCTTTATTTATCCAATCGATGAACCGTTGATTCGTGAAGAGATGCCGATTGATGGAGATTATCATAAACGTACCTTCGGGATTGATCACACAGCCACGGTCTATGCTTATGGCGTGCAAAGTGGGAAAAATTCAACCTCATTCAAGGTAAGTCTGGATGATAGGGAAATATTAGAAATTCCTATTATCGGAGAATATAATGTCCAAAATGCTTTGGTAGCTTTAACGATTGCGGACTATTTCGGTTTATCCATGTTGGAAGTGAAAGCATACTTGGAGCATTTCGAGTTGACAGAAAACCGTAGTCAATGGATGGACGGCGTAAATGGCTCACAAATCTTAAACGATGCCTATAATGCGAGTCCGACTTCTATGACCGCAGTCTTGGAAGCATACGCTGCTTTGCCACGCGAAGGGCGGAAGTTTGTGTTGTTGGGTGATATCCGTGAATTGGGAGAGAAATCTTCAGAATTGCATGCGAGTCTGTCTGCATCAGTGAAGCCGGAAGATTTTGATGAAGTGTATTTGTACGGTGAAGAAATTGCGCCCTTATATCAGGCACTTGAAGGTTCATTCCCGGCTGATCGCCTGCATCATTTCAAAGGTGAAAAAGCGCCATTGATTGAAGCATTGAGAGAAAAAATAACTCATACCGACCAAATCCTGATTAAATCGAGCTTTGGTACCGACCTCCTTTCAGTTGTAAAAGCTCTGAAAGAATAATGAGAGTGACAAATCAATATTGTTAATGAAATTTCATGCAAGCCCAGCCTGTATTTCTTAGGCTGGGCTTGCGTTTTGCATAAAGTCGGGATTTCTGAAAACGAAATCAACTAAAAGGTTTTCACTTTCATAAGGATAAGATTTGTAAAAAAATGAAAGGCATGGTATGATTACAACTGTTAAAAATAGAGGAATAAAGAGGGTTTTCTTCGCGAACGAAGAATGTGACCAGTAACTTACTATTCAAACGATTAAATAATCATTTGCATATGATTTATGATATCAATCAATTTAGAGGATTAGGAACGCAGAGAAAGACGCCTTCCTACGATTTTATAAAAAACTCTCTTAATGTTTCTCAAAAACTAGGAGGAAACATGAAATTTACAGAACTGGGATTATCTCCCGAACTACTAAAATCCATCGAAGCTATGGGATTTGAAGAAGCAACGCCGATCCAGGAGCAAACGATTCCGTTGGGACTACAAGGATTAGACGTAATTGGACAAGCGCAAACAGGTACAGGTAAAACGGCTGCATTCGGTCTACCAATGTTGGAAAAAATCAATCGTAACAACCGTGCAATTCAAGGATTGGTAATTGCACCAACACGTGAATTAGCTATCCAAACGCAAGAAGAATTGTACCGTTTAGGTCGCGAAAAACGTATTACTACACAAGTTGTTTACGGTGGAGCAGACATTAGTCGTCAAATCCGCGCAATCAAAAACAACCCACATATTATTGTAGGTACACCTGGCCGTCTATTAGACCTTATCCGTCGTAAAGCACTTAAATTGCAAAACGTTGAAACACTAGTCTTGGACGAAGCAGACGAAATGCTAAACATGGGCTTCTTGGAAGACATCGAAGCAATTATTTCGGAGACACCTACTGAATCACGTCAAACACTCTTGTTCTCAGCTACAATGCCACCAGCTATCAAGCGTATCGGTGTTCAATTTATGAAGAGCCCAGAGCACGTTCAAATTAAAGCGTCAGAAATGACTGCTAACTTGATCGATCAATATTTCGTGAAATGTAAAGATTTCGAGAAATTTGATAACATGACTCGTTTATTCGACGTTCAAAACCCTAAATTGACAATCATCTTCGGTCGTACAAAACGCCGTGTTGATGAATTGGCTAAAGGATTGGAACTGCGTGGTTACCGTGCAGAAGGAATCCATGGCGACCTGACTCAGAAAAAACGTATGAGCGTTTTGAATGACTTCAAGAACGGAAACTTGGATATCTTGGTTGCAACTGACGTTGCAGCACGTGGTTTGGATATCTCAGGTGTTACTCACGTTTATAACTACGATATTCCACAAGATCCAGAAAGCTATGTTCACCGTATTGGTCGTACAGGCCGTGCTGGTAAGGAAGGTATGTCTGTAACATTCGTTACTCCAAACGAAATGGACTACCTACGTACAATCGAAAGATTAACGCGTAAACCAATGTCACCACTTCGCCCACCTTCAGATGAAGAGGCAATGGTAGGACAATTGAAGAACGCAATTGACACAATCGAAGGCATCGTTAAAGATACAGAAGCTGATAAATACGAGCGTGCAATCAAACATCTATTAGAAAAGTATACAGCTGAAGAATTAGCTGCAGCTTTCTTGAAGAGCCAAACGAAAGAAGCATCTGAAGTTCCAGTTAACATCACTCCAGAGCGTCCATTACCATCCCGTAAAGGTGGTAAAGGCGGATACCGTGGTAAGAGCGGTGGCGGATACAAAGGTAAATCTGGCGGCGGAAGTCGTTCAGGAGACCGTCGTCATTCCGGTGGTGGCGAACGTAGTGGCGGTGGAAACCGTTCATGGAGCAAAGATCGCGACAATAATCGTTCAGGTGGAGGCGGCAAACGCCGTGACGACCGTAACAAAGGCGGAAACGCTAAAAGTGGCGGAAGCAAACCAAGCTTCAAAATCAGAAGCAACGACTAATTAAATCGTTTTGGGAGGTCCGGATATAAATCCGGACCTCTTTTTTTGGTGCGCGGAGGGTAGAATATAGGTTTTTACCGCAAAAGGGCTCACTCAGCTCGTAAAAGTGGTTTGAGTGAGCTGTTTTTCCATAAAGGGCTCACTCAGGTCGAAAAATTGTTTTGAGTGAGCTGTTTTTCCGTAAAGGGCTCACTCAGATTGAAAAATTGTTTTGAGTGAGCTGTTTTTCCGTAAAGGGCTCACTCAAGCTTGTAAAATCGTTTTGAGTGAGCTGTTTAGTTGGATAAGGAGGGAAGTGTGTAATGACAATCGAATCTCAGTTGGATTTGTTTGCAGTGCTCCTTGTTTTTTGCCATAATAAGTCGATATTGTATGAAAGAAGGAAATAGGATGAAGAAAGTAGCAATTTTATTCGTGCTCATTTTATCAGGTGGATTTATCTATCGTTTATCCAGTGCGGGCAACAACGAAGAATTACAAAATAAAGAAATCAGCCCTCTTGTAGAGGCAAATGAAGATTTAACTATTTGGATGGTAACGGACATTCATTATATAGCTCCGGAGCTTCATGATAATGGCGCGGCTTTTGCAGAGATGAAACAAACAGCAGTTGGAAAAGATATTGCACGTATTGATTCCATCATGCAGGCGCTTGTCTGGGAAGCAGCAAAAGAGAAACCTGAATTACTCATTGTCAGTGGTGACCTCACTTTCAACGGTGAATACGAAAGTATGGTTGGTTTGGCAAAGTATTTCAAACAAATTGAAGAAAACGGCACGCAAGTGAGCGTGATTCCGGGTAACCACGATATTCATAGCAGTTGGGCACGCCGTTTTGTCGGTTCTGAAATGGAAAAAGCCAAACAAATTTCACCGACAGCTTTCCGAGAAACGTTTGCTGATTTTGGATACGATTTGGCAACCCACCAGGATCCCGATTCACTCAGTTATGTAATCGAACCGAAGCCGAATTATCCGATCATGATGATGGATAACAATATTTACAGTGATACCGAAACATCTAAATCACCTACCACAGAAGGTAAGATAAAAATCGAAACGGCTGCGTGGTTGGCGAAGTATTTTGAAGAGAATGCACCTGCAATCTGGGTTGGGCACCATCCCATCCTCGCGCATGCTAAATCAGAACGTACCGGGAATACTTTGGAAAATGCAGACGAAATTAATCCGCTGCTAAAGGAACAAGGGATTAATGCACTATTCGCTGGCCATATCCATGCACAAAATATCTCTTCTGATGGCTTAACACGCGAAATCATTACCGGAGCACTATCGATTTTCCCAAATAGTATCGGTGAAATAACGCTTAACGCCGACGGATTGACATATAATCACCGTGAGTTAGCTGTTGAAGCGTGGGCAGAAGCGACGAATCAAACAGATCCAGATTTACTTTCCTACAGTCAGACTTCTTATGATATTTTCTATGATTACGGTGCAACGCTCGGACTCATGCAAATGTTTGAAGAGCAGTGGTATCAAGTAGAATACGAAGAAGATGTGATGGATTTTGTAGGATTATTGAACGTCCGTTACTTCTCGGGCCTCGATTTTGGTAAAGACGAAGAACTGGCGAATCATCCCGGGTACAAGATTATTCAAGAAAATAGCAAAGGGTTCTTGAAAGAGTATTCGACCCGTTCGTTGGAAGATAATGACTTAGATGACCGTAAACTGTTTATCCCTAACGAATATCTGGTAAAATAAGGGTATTAAATACAAGAGGTGACGTGTATGATTATGGGAATTGGTTTGGATGTGACGGAACTGGATCGCATCACGCAAGCTTACGATAAGCGGCCGCAGTTCGCGAGTCGCGTCTTAACAGAAAAAGAGTTTGCTCTTTTTGGTCAAATGACCGGTACCCGGAAGATGGAATTTCTGGCGGGTCGTTTTGCGGTCAAAGAAGCTTTTTCAAAAGCGTATGGCACCGGGATCGGTAAGTTATCTTTCCAAGACATGGAGGTTCTGCCAGGTGAACGTGGGAAGCCCGTTGTGACGAAATCGCCTTTTGAAGGCAATGTCTGGGTTTCCATTTCACATTCATCGAATACAATAGTTGCGCAAGTAATCTTAGAAAAGTAAGGGGTTTTTGTTAATGGCGCGAGGAACACACCGTCCCACAGTGGCGAAGGTCGATTTAGGGGCAATTAAGTGGAATATTAATCAAATACGAAATCATATCAGACCCGGTAAGAAATTACTGGCGGTTGTAAAAGCAGATGGGTATGGGCATGGCGCTGTTCCCATTGCGAATGCTGCGAAAGAGGCAGGCGTGGATGGATTTTGTGTCGCGATACTGGATGAAGCGATTGAGTTGCGCCAAAATGGATTTACAGAAGACTTCTTATTAGTGATGGGTGTAACGGAAGTCCGTGATGTTGCCCTTATGGCTGATTCAAATATTAGTGTGACCGTTTCTTCTTTCGAATGGTTGGAAGCAGCGTTACCGCTATTGAATCTAAGAAAAACAATGAATCCGTTACGAATCCATTTGGCTGTTGATACCGGCATGGGCCGGATTGGTTTACGGACAAAAGAAGAGGTCCAAGCTTTTGAAGCGTTTTGCGAAAAGTATGAATCTCTTCATTTAGAAGGAATCTTTACGCACTTTGCGACCGCGGATGGGGAAGACGATATCCAAGTAGAACGCCAATATGAGACGTTCAAAGAACTTGTTAAGAGTATGACGACACGCCCGGATATGGTTCATTTGGCGAATTCGGCCATGACTTTGTGGCATGAAGATTTTGAAACTGACGCAACGCGTGTGGGAATTGCGATGTATGGCTACAACCCATCCGATTTGACGATTCCTTTACCTTATGAATTAAAACCGGCCTTTACTCTGGAAACAGAAATCAGCTATGTGAAACAGATGCACGAAGGCGATACGATTAGCTATGGCGCGCGCTACAAGGCATATGAAGGTGAGTGGTTAGCTACGTTACCGATTGGTTATGCAGATGGCTGGCGCCGTGATTTAGGCAACCAAACGCTATTGGTCGACGGCCATCGCTGTCCTGTCCGTGGCGTCGTATGTATGGACCAATTAATGATTAGTTTGCCGCACGCATATCCAATTGGCACAAAAGTGACGCTGTTAGGCGAGAATAACGGAGAGTGGAACAATCCTTCCGAGATGGCGGTTGAACTAGGTACGATTGGTTACGAGATTCTATGTGGAATTTCTGATCGCGTTCCACGCATTTATAACGACTCAAAAGGGGAGTGAAGGTACGATGAAAATCATGATTGTTGAAGATGACCGTACGATAGCTTCTATCTTGGCCGCAGAACTCACGAAGTGGGGGTACTCGCCTTTTATAATCAGTGATTTTCAAAACGTCCTCGACCGCTTTCGTGAGGAATCACCGCAACTTGTCTTAATGGATATTCAGTTGCCGGCCTTTAATGGGTATTACTGGTGTCAAGAAATCCGTAAAATTTCCCAAGTACCCTTGATATTTATATCGAGTCGGACGGAAAACATGGATATCGTGATGGCGATTCAAATGGGAGGCGACGATTATATCCAAAAACCTTTTGATTTGAACGTCGCAGTGGCGAAAGTCCAGGCTCTTTTACGCCGGACATATGACTTTACCGAAAATGAAAATTATTTGAACGTAGGATCGGTTATCCTAAAAACCGGTGAATCCAAGTTACTGTATGAAGAAAATGAGTTAGACCTCACTCGCAACGAATTGCGGACCCTCGAACTGCTTTTTCAAAAGAAAGGCACCTTTGTAGCACGCGAAGAAATCATGGTGCGTCTTTGGGAGGACGAATCCTTTATTGATGACAACACGTTGGCGGTAACAATCGCGCGGTTACGCAAGAAGCTAAAGAATATCGGCTTGGATCAGTTGATTGTGACGAAAAAGGGTATGGGTTATTCAGTAACAGAGGAGGAACTGTAATATGACGATTTTCAAATCCTTTTTAAGCAGTATCCGACCGCAAGCCGTTATCTTCGGCGTTGCGGTTCTTTGCTTTGGAATCGTTTCTCTCCTACTTCGCTTCCCGTCAGCATTCTTTTGGTATAGTTTTCTTCTATTGATTGCTTTTACAATGCTTTACTGGGTTTTTCAATGGTTGCGTTATTCAGAAAAATACCGGAATGTGCAGCATGAGTATGCACTGGAAGGTGATTATACCGCCCTCGAGCAGCTCTATTTAGCTAAAGTCGCACAATTAGAAGAAGTGTTGCGTGACCAAGAACAAGCGGATTACGAAAGTAAACAGGAGCAGTTGGACTATTTTACGCTCTGGCTGCATCAAATAAAAACGCCGATTGCTGTTATGAGCCTGTTGCAACAACAATTACCGCATTCAGAATCAAAAAAACAGATTGAGCAGGAATTAATTCGGGTGGAAGACTATACGCATATGGCACTGAGCTACTTGAAACTCGAAGGTTCGACCCAAGAGTTGGAGTTAGTAGAAGTAGAGTTGGATGCAGTTATTCGGAAAGTGATAAAGAAATACGCCAGTCTCTTTATTTATAATCATATCCAGTTAGAGTATGAACCGCTAAAGCTGAAGGTCGTTTCCGATGGGAAGTGGTTGGAAGTCATTGTCGAACAACTTCTCTCCAACAGTTTGAAATATGCGGTTAAAGGAAAGATTAGTATTTATGCAGAAGGTGCCAGTCTCGTTATTGCTGATAACGGCCCGGGAATTCGCTCGGAGGATTTACCGAAAGTATTTGAAAAAGGCTATACAGGCTTATCCGGACGTTTGCACGAGAAGTCGACCGGATTGGGATTGTTTTTAAGCCGGAAAATTTGTAAACGACTGGGACACCGTTTGGAAATCGAGTCCGAAGTCGGGAAATATACGAAGGCCATTTTGCATTTGGATCAAACAGAAATGCGATTATTCGATTAATTGAGAATCTTACAAAAATGTAAGGTTCTTTTCTTTGATTGTAAGGAAAAGTAAAGGCTGCGCGTGGAGGAATCCTCTATTATAGTAAGCAAGGAGGAATTACTATGACATTTATCGAAGTTAAAAACATAAAAAAAGTTTACCGTGCGAAGTTAGCAACTAAAGGGACCGAGGCATTAAGCGACGTCAATTTTTCAGTGAATAAAGGGGAATTCATTGCGATCATGGGTGAGTCCGGATCAGGTAAGACGACCCTATTGAATATTTTATCGACATTGGACAAGCCCTCTTCAGGGGAAGTTTACCTTGAAGGACAACCGTTATCTAAAATCAAAGACAAAGAAATCTCTCGTTTCCGTCGTGACACCTTAGGGTTTGTGTTCCAGGACTTTAACTTATTGGATACGTTCAATTTGAAGGATAATATTTTCTTGCCGCTTGTTTTATCTGGAACACCTGTTATTGAAATGGAGAAACGCTTGTTGCCAATCGCCAAAAATTTAGGAATCCATGAGCAAATCGAACGCTTTCCTTATGAAGTTTCGGGTGGCCAAAAACAACGAGCAGCGGTAGCGCGTGCGTTGATTACCCAACCAAAAGTACTTTTGGCTGACGAACCGACCGGCGCTTTGGATTCGAAAGCATCACAAAATTTGTTGGAAACTTTTGAGCGTATTAATGAAGAAGGGCAAACGATTATGATGGTAACGCACAGTGTGCAGGCAGCGAGCTACTCAAACCGCGTTTTATTCATTCGCGATGGGATTGTATACCATGAATTGTACCGGGGGAATCTTTCAGTGGATGATTTCCGTGACAAAATTGCCCAATCGATGTTGGTTGTGACCAATCGAGGTGAGCAGCATGAAGAATAATTTTTATTTTAAGATGGCACTGCGTAATATTCGTGCCAACAAACAGCTCTATCTTCCTTATGGCATCTCTGCACTTTTGACTGTATCTATGCTATTTCAAATGCTCTCGCTTATGTCTAATAAATTTGAGGGAATGCGCGGAGTCGATTCACTGATACTCTTGTTCCGTTTTGGATCGGTAATTATTGGGATCTTTTCCCTCATTTTCCTACTCTATACAAACAGTTTTCTGATTAAAAGACGTAAAAAAGAAGTAGGATTATATGGTATTTTAGGACTCGAAAAACGCCATGTTGCACGGATTCTTTTCCTCGAATCGCTTCTCGTCGGAACAGTGACGATTCTGTCGGGACTTGGCTTGGGAGCGCTCCTCGGCCAATTATTGTTTCTCTTCTTGAATTATTTGCTGAAATTACCGATTCAAATGGCCTATTCGTTAGAACCTCTGAACTTTGTGCTGACAGCAGCCGTCTTTACAGGTATTTTCTTTATCGCCTATCTCTATAATGTGAGCCAAGTGACTTTTTCAAATCCGATCCAATTGTTGCGCGGTGAGAAAGAGGGCGAGAAAGAACCAAAGAGTAATGTCCTTCTTTTCATTTTAGGTCTTTTGCTATTGGGAGCAGGTTATTATATTTCCTTGACGATTTCTGATCCAATCGCTGCGTTGCTTCATTTCTTTGTAGCAGTCGTATTGGTTATTGGCGGAACGTATCTCTTATTCACATCCGGTTCTATTTATATCTTAAAACGCATGAAAAAGAATCAAAAACTGTATTACCAACCGCGTGCGTTTATTTCAATCTCCGGGATGCTTTATCGTATGAAACAAAATGCGATGGGTCTCGCAAACATTGCTATTCTATCTTGTATGGTAATTATCGCTTTAGCGACCACGACTGCAATTTATGTGGGTTCTGAGAATGCACTGGGAAGTCATATCGCTACGGATCATCAAGCGACGGTCTATTATGATGAAGAAAAAACAATTGATGCTGTTCAAGCAGACCTTGGAAAAGTAACAGAACGTATTCAAACAGATACATTTGGGTTAACGATTTCGGACTTGAAAAGTTTTACTTATGTGAACATTTTTGGAATCTTTGATGGCAACGAGCTGAAACAGGGTGAAGGTCCTACTTTTACCGGAACAACGCTATTAACAGCAGAAGCGATGAATGGGTTGGAAAATCTCTCGCTAACCTTGGAACCGAACGAACTCTATCTTCATGAAGCAGCACATTATCCCTACGATACAGTTGTGATTGCCGGAGAAACCTTTAACGTAAAGATCTTCGATAATGAACTGGAAAACTTTATGGTAGACACAGAAGTAGGAGAAATCTATCTCTTCGTAGCACCAAATAAAGAAACTTTGAATAGAATACTTCAAAAATATGAAGATACCGGTCAAGGTTATGATGCGAGCGTAACGGGTAGTGTTATTTGGAATACGAATACTTCGGCTGAAGGAGAGATGGCTTATGCCGATAAGCTGCGTCCGTTGATTGAAAAAGAAGCGATTGTTAATTACCAACCGCGGGCTGAAATGCGCGAAGAGTGGTATGCGATGACAGGTGGTTTCCTATTCTTAGGTATTTTCTTGGGCGGCTTGTTTACAATCGGGACTATCTTGATTACGTACTTCAAGCAAGTTTCAGAAGGTTATGAAGACCGGACGCGTTTCCAAATTATGCAGAAAGTCGGATTGGACAAAGAAATGATTCGTGACACCAGTCGCAGCCAGGTAGTTTGGATGTTCATGCTACCGATTATCGTTGCAACGACCCATATGGCTTTTGCCTACCCAATTCTGTACAAAATGTTACTCATCTTCGGTTTGAATTCACATGTTATTTTGATTGGAAGTATGGCGGGCATCGTGGTTCTATTTGCTTTAATCTACTGGGTTATCTACCGTCTGACTGCTCGGGTTTATTATTCAATCGTTCAATAGTTGAGAAGGAGGGGGCGGGACAGATGTCTTGGCCTCTTGTTTCTTGTTGCCCCAAGTTTGTTGTGCTAAACTAGTAAAGCTTGTTAAAAAGCATAGCGTGGTTCGTCGACCATCCCACGTAAAAAAACTAGGAGGAAGATAAATATGGGAACAAGGAAAATGGTGATAAACACCATCATCGCAGCCCTGTATGTAGCTATGACAGGGATTTTTGGTTTTATGTCGTTTGGAGCAGTCCAATTCCGTGTGTCGGAAATGCTCAATCATCTTGTTGGGTATCACAAAAATTATAAGTACGGGGTTTTAGCAGGTGTTTTTATCTCGAACCTGATATTCTCAACTTTGGGTATGTGGGACTTAGTGTTTGGTTTCGGTCAAACCTTGTTTGCATTCCTCATTTTAGAGCGTCTTTTTA
Source organism: Jeotgalibaca porci (assembly GCF_011299095.1). Classification (NCBI taxonomy): domain Bacteria; kingdom Bacillati; phylum Bacillota; class Bacilli; order Lactobacillales; family Carnobacteriaceae; genus Jeotgalibaca; species Jeotgalibaca porci. Next base: position 1,360,458 of record NZ_CP049889.1, read on the forward strand.
AACCGGGCGATTCTGAAATGAAACGAATGATGAAAGTAGCGGCTGTATTTACGATTACGATGGCTTTCGTGGCTGTGGAGCTGTATATCGTTTTAGATTTACCGTTCTGGTTCAGTTACGCAACGACAGCGTTTGGAGAAGCCGTGGTTTTAATCGTCACTGCACCTCTTATCAAATATTTAAATAAAATCATTGGGTTTACTGAAAAAATGGCATAATCATGACCTCTTCTATATAATTGGAACATAATGAAAAATAGGGAGGACACAACTATGGAATTACTTGCCCTAGCGGTAGGTCCCGTTCAAGCGAACTGTTACTTCTTGATTGCAGATAACCGTGATACGATTATTTTCGATCCAGGCGCTGAACCGGATGAAATAAAAAATATTATTGAGGCGAATGACCTCAAACCCTTTGCAATTATTTTGACACACGCGCATTACGACCATATCGGCGCAGTGAATGAAATTCGCGAAGCGTACGACATTCCTTTGTATCAAAGTTCAATCGAAAAAGAATGGCTGGAGGATGCATCTCTAAATGGATCTGGCCGACACCCGCTTATTCCGGAAATTGTCATCGACAAGCCCGCCGATTTTTATCTTGATACAATGGGTCCAACCCAAGTAGGCTCATTTAATTTTGAAGTTCAACATATTCCTGGGCATTCACCAGGCAGCCTTGTTTTCCTATTTAAGGAAAATGGCTTTGCGATGGTAGGAGATGTGGTTTTCCAAGGTAGCATTGGACGTACTGATTTCCCATACGGCAGTCAAGACTCACTCTTAAAAGGAATCAAAGAGCACATTCTAACGCTTCAAGGTGAAACGGTTTTATTCCCGGGACACGGTAATCCGACGACTGTTGAAGATGAAATTCTAAGAAACCCATTTATTAATGGCGATATGTAATCAAAAAACTCACTCAAAACCAGAAATGGCCGAGTGAGTTTTTTTGGATAAAAATGACGACTCAAACGTGAAATCATCTTTGAGTCAGCGTTTTTGGTAAAAAGTGACGACTCAAACGTGAAATCGTCTTTGAGTCAGCGTTTCTGGTCAAAAGTGACGACTCAAACGTGAAATCGTCTTTGAGTCAGCGTTTCTGGTCAAAAGTGACGACTCAAACGAGAAATCGCTTTTGAGTCAGCGTTTCTGGTCAAAAGTGACGACTCAAACGTGAAATCGTCTTTGAGTCAGCGTTTCTGGTCAAAAGTGACGACTCAAACGAGAAATCGCTTTTGAGTCAGCGTTTCTGGTCAAAAGTGACGACTCAAACAGAAAATCGCTTTTGAGTCAGCGTATTTAGAACAAAACTGCTAACTCAGAAACGAAATCGTCTTTGAGTTAGCAGTTTTCTTATTTATCTATTCGTTTCTTAAATCTTCGATGGAGACAACTTTAAACGCTTGTTTTTCTAGTCCAGTGATTACTGTTTCCAGCTCAACTTTTGTTGTATCTGCTGGTAATGTAACAAGAACACGACGTAATACGTCATCGCGTGAAACATCCAATGTAATCACGTTTGCGATCGAAGTTGTTTTGTTAATAATTTTAGTGATTTGGAACAAGTCGCCTTTACGGCTTGGCGCTACAATAGTTAAAACGTAGCTGCCGGCATCCACACTCCAAGATTGCGCCAGCATGTTTAGCAGGCTGCTGTGTGTTAAAATACCAAAGAACGTATTGTCTTTGTTCAGTACAGCTATATATGGCAATTCTTTGATTGTAAAGAATATTTTAAAGAATGAGCTGTCGATAGAAATAAATTTAGTCGCGTTCTTTAATAAGTGCGTTACCGGAAGGCTCATGTCACCTCCGTTTGCTTTATGACGGTAGATATGCATTTTATAAATATTTCCTCTAAAGAGCGTGCCCGTCTCGTCAAGAATCGGAACACAACGATATCCAGATTCTTCCAAGATGTCGATTGCCTCTTGCAAAGTGGCAGACTCTTTCACGACAGTAAGGTCTCTTTTAGGAATGGCAAGCGAGCGAATAAGCATGGGTGGTTCCTCCAATCTAATTTATATAACGATAATAACATTAAAATGAGAAAATGCAACGAAATTTCAGAAAGTCATTACAATCAAGAAACGTTTGAAAACACTTAAGAAAACCCTTTCAAATTGTTTTGTTTAATGAAATATGAGAAATAAAATGAGAAGGTCCAATCACGCTCATTCAAAATACCTTGCATTTTAGCTTGATATTTTCTATTATAGTTGTAGAATAGCGATATTGTATAAAAAATTAATCAAAAAAAAGGAGAAAAGATTTAAATGAACCCAGACCCCGAAGCCCAGAGGTTATTATCTGATATTTTAGTTGTTGTTGTCTTGACGGCTATCAACGCTTTTTTTGCTTCTGCAGAATTAGCCTTTGTATCAATTAACCGCCAGAAAATGAATGCGATGGCCGAAGAAGGTGACCGAAAAGCGCAGAGAGTATTAAAGTTACTGGATAACTCTGATGACTTCTTGGCAACGATTCAAGTAGCCATTACGCTTGCTGGCTTCTTCAACAGTGCGTCCGCATCGACTAACTTTGTTCCCTATTTGGAGCCATTGTTAGGAAGTATCTCTGGTTGGGAAACGATAGCCACAGTAGTGGTTACACTCGTACTTTCTTACATCACCCTTGTTCTTGGTGAACTTTATCCAAAACAAGTAGCGCTTCAAATGCCAGAACAAATTGCGCGCTTCACTTCCGGACCGATTTCCATGGTCAAAACAGTGTCGAGACCGTTTGTGTGGTTGCTGTCAGCATCTACAAATATTTTGAAAAAGTTATCACCAATTGATTTTACCCAACAAGAAGAAAAGTTGACGCGTGATGAGATGCGTCAAATTCTTGCCCAGAGCCGTGGTCAAGGCGCAATTGATCCTTCCGAATTTACGATGATGGAAGGTGTATTGTCGTTGGATACACGTTTGGCGCGTGAACTGATGGTGCCGCGTACAGATACATTAATGATTGATTTAGATGATACTTTGGATGAGAACTTGGAATTAGTATTGAACAGTCCGTATTCGCGGATGCCGGTATACGAAGGCGACAAAGACAATGTTATTGGTGTCTTACATATGAAGAACGTATTGAAGGCTTCCAAAGATATTGGTTTTGATGCACTTGATTTCAGGACTTTGGTCAATGAACCGTTATTTGTACCATCGACTATTTTCATCGATGATTTATTAATCGAATTCCGTAAGAAACATACGCACATGGCCATTCTAAAAGATGAATATGGCGGTGTAGAAGGAATTGTAACGCTGGAAGATTTGTTAGAAGAAATCGTCGGCGATATTGAAGATGAATACGATGAGATTCAGCGTCTATCACGTAAGGTGGACGAGAAGAATTATTCTATTAATGGTAAAATGAATCTGCAGAAATTTAATACCCTTTTCAACACAGACCTTGAATCAAGCGAAGTAGACACAATTGGTGGCTACATGATTGAAGAAGCGGGTTACTTCCCGGAAGATGACGAGAAGTTATCCGTGCGTGTCGGACCTTACTTATTGACGACATCAAAAGTCGAAAGTGGCCGTATTCGCTCAATCCATGTGGAACGCAAACCGCAAGACGAAGAAAACGAAAACGAATAATAATAAGAGAAGGCTTAGTCTCAAGCGTGCGGGCATCCCGACGCTTAGATGGGCCTTTTTATTTGGGAGAGATAGAAAGAAATGGAAAAGAATCCAATGATGAGCCGTCCGGTCGTAAAACCGGAGTTAGTAGATTTTATGCGTAAAGAACTAAAACCTTTCTCAGGAGGTTTGGCAGAAATAGAAGCATACGCGAATGAGCGCGGTATTCCCATCATTCCACATGAAACAGCTGTATTCCTGAATATGATTGTCGGTATGCTGAAGCCTCAACGAATATTGGAAATTGGGACAGCGATTGGTTTCTCAGGCAGTATGATGGCGCAACATCTAGGCGAAGAAGGTCATTTGACGACGATTGATCGTTTTGACATTATGATTGAACGTGCCAAAAACAATTTTGAAAAAATGGGATTATCGGACAAAGTGACATTACTTGAAGGGGATGCTGCAAATATTCTGCCTACTTTGGATGAGACGTTTGACCTTATCTTCATGGACAGTGCTAAAGCGAAATACTACGAATTTCTGCCGCATTGTATGCGTGTCTTGGAAAAGGGCGGGATGTTAATTATTGATGACGTCTTCCAAGGTGGAACGATTCTAGAAGACGAAAAAGAAATTCCGCGTCGTGTTCGCAAAATCCACCGCCGCTTGAATTTACTGATGGATACGGTTTTGAATCATCCATCCTTGGAAACGTCACTCGTTCCATTAGGGGACGGCTTGTTAATGATTAAGAAAATCGCACCGCATGATTTCAGTTATATATTAGAAGAGATTTAATTAAAATAAGCAAAAATATAGTAATAATGTTTTTTTTGCGTTACAATAGGCAAATAGGAAGCTTGTAACACAATTGTAATGTTTGAGTAACAATTTGAAATATATGGGTTTTCCATGATACATGGAGGGATACTAATGAAAAACAAACCGCTAATCTTTACAGGTATTGGAATTTTCCTACTTTTAATTCTTGCATACTTCGGAGGAAGTAAATACTATGATAGTCGTTTCTTACCCAATACTACAATGGGTGACACCGAATTATCGGGTGTGACGGTTGCAGAAGCAAAGCGTGTCGTAACGCAAGAGTTGCATGCCAATACAGTAACGGTAACGGAAGATGGAGAGACTGTAACAACATTCACGCCTTTTGATTTAGACGCTAAAGTTGACAGTGATGCTTTCCTAACAAAAGTTAAAGACGAACAAAATAGTTGGGCGTGGCCACTGGCTTTCTTTAACAAGTATGAAGTCGAAACGTCAGAAGTAAATGTTCAATTTGATGAAGATGCTTTGGCCAAACTCGTCGAAACACTGACTTTATCAAAACCAGACCGTGTCGCACCAATGAGTGCCAATGTCCAAAGTAAAGACGGCGCTTTTGTAATTGAACCTGAAGTGCCCGGTACAATCATTGATACGGAGCGCTTGAAAGAGCAACTTGTACAAACTGTTTTGTCCAGTGAAGATACGCTCACATTGGAGGATGCTTATGTTCTGCCTGCTTTAACAGCGGAGAGTAACGAGCTGAAGCAAGTTGTTGAAAAGTTGCAAAGCTTGGCAGATGTTACCATCACTTACACGCTGATGGGCGACGAGATTGTCGTTCCGAAAGAGCAAATTGCTACATGGCTTTCTTTAGACAATAACGGCGAGCCAACTGTTTCAGTTGAAGCAGCGAAGGCTTATTTACAAACACTACATGACAAATATGCTACCTACGAAAAAACGCGGACGTTTAAAAGTACAAACCGTGGTGAAGTGCAAGTGCCACCCGGTGAATATGGTTGGTCACTGGCAATGGAAGCTGAGTCACAAAACTTGGCAGGCTACATTTTAGCCGGAGAAGACGTTAAAACAACACCTGAAATTCTCGGTTCCGGTTACCATGAAGATGGAACAGATATCGGCAATACGTATGTCGAGGTCGATCTTCAAAGCCAAATAATGTATTTCTATAAAAATGGTGAACGTCTATTGGAGACGCCCATCGTTTCCGGACATACAACGACACCAACTCCAGTTGGCGTATTCTACGCTTGGAATAAAGAAGAGAATGCAGAGCTGGTCGGGTACAATCCAAGACGTGGCAATGAGTATGCACAACCTGTTAATTACTGGATACCAGTGGATTGGACGGGTGTCGGTATTCATGATGCAGGTTGGCAATCATCATTCGCTTCTAATCAATGGGTAAATAATGGCTCTAACGGCTGTATCAATACCCCACCAGGCGCAATGGAAAAATTATTCTCACTGATGGAAGTAGGAACACCAGTCGTATTCTTTTAATCGCTTATAGCAATCCGGGGTTTGGCACAATTAAAAAATGAGCCGAGCACCGGATTGTAGCGTTTACACAAAGTGTTTTGCACTTGGCTTTCAACACCTGTATAATGTAAGAGAAGCACTGAGAAAAGGAATCAATCCTTTAAGGAGTCTGATAAATGATGAAAAAAATACTTGTGGTCGATGACGAAAAACCAATTTCCGATATTATTCGCTTTAACCTGGAAAAAGAGGGATATGATGTATCCGTTGCTTTTGATGGAGAAGAAGCGGTTGAGCAGTTTGAGACAGTTGGACCAGATTTAATCTTGTTAGACTTAATGTTGCCGAAAATGGATGGGCTAGAAGTCTGCCGCCAAATTCGTAAATCAAGTGATGTTCCAATTATTATGCTGACTGCCAAAGATTCAGAAATTGATAAAGTATTAGGTTTAGAATTAGGAGCGGACGATTATATTACAAAGCCGTTCTCCAATCGTGAGCTTGCAGCGCGTGTGAAAGCGAACTTACGTCGTGTGGGTTCATCTGCGCAAGCACAGCCTGAAGAAGAAGTTCTTAATGAAATTTATGTTGGCGCACTGACGATTCATGAAGATGCGTATGTTGTCTCTAAACGTGGAGAAGAAATTGAACTGACGCACCGTGAGTTTGAATTATTACACTATTTAGCAAAACATTTAGGACAAGTTATGACCCGTGAACACCTGCTCCAAACGGTATGGGGATATGATTACTTTGGTGATGTTCGTACTGTGGACGTAACCGTCCGTCGTCTGCGTGAAAAGATTGAAGACACACCGAGTCATCCATCTTGGTTAATTACACGTAGAGGAGTCGGCTACTTCTTGAGAAACCCAGATCAGGAGTAATGCGATGCAAAAAAAAATAAATGGAATTCAATCCATACACTTTAAGATACCAATGCTGTTTATTTTTCTGCTATTGGTATCTTTACAAATTATTGGGGCTTATTTTATTCGCCAACTGGAAACAGACTTGATTGATAACTTCGACAACCAAATGAGTTTGAATGTCCGTTTCTTGGAAAATTCACTTGTTCCGGTTATTGAAGACGAAGATCAAAGCGAAACCCCCGCAACTGTTCAAAATATTTTAGAGGATTATATCGGCGGTGATTTCTTAGAAATCCAAGTAGTGGATGCTGAAGGGTATATCTTGGGGACGAATGATCAAACCCGACAATCTGTCGTCGGTACAAAATCGACGGACCGGGATGTCCAACAAGCGCTTCTTTTAGAAAGCGACCGGAAGTATCAATATGTGGATGAAGACAGAATGGACCGTGTCTTAAAAGTCGTCTCACCGATGTTTGCCACGACGAGTCCAGGCGAAGTAATCGGTGTTGTTATAATGGAATCGAATATTGAAACGGTCTACTCCCAAATCAGCGAAATCGTAAAAATATTCTTGAACGCGTCTTTATTTGCGATTGTGATTACGATTATCTTAGCGATTATCATTTCGCAGGGGATTTCGAAGCCGATTGCGGAAATGCGGACCAAGACACTTGCAATTGCCCAGGGAGACTATTCAGGCAGAATCCGTATTTACGGGAATGACGAATTGGGACAACTGGCTGATACGATTAATGACCTCTCTACAAAAGTAAAAGAAGCACAAGAGACCACCGAATCGGAACGCCAGCGTCTGGATAGCGTCTTGAAACACATGTCAGACGGGGTTATTGCGACGGACCGCCGCGGAAAAATTGTTATTGTGAATAACCGTGCTGTTGATTTATTGGGATTGAACCGCGAAGAAGCGGTTGGAAAATCAATTATGAAGGTCTTGGATTTAAGTAAGGAATTCACTTTCCGCCAGTTGTTGGAAACAAATGAAGACTTAATTCTGCATATTGACGAAGGCGAAGGGAAGGCCGACAGTATTTTGCAAGGAGAGTTCTCTGTTATTCAACGTGACACCGGCTTTATCAGCGGGGTGGTGTGTGTATTGACGGATATCACCGAGCAGGAGAAAGTCGAACAAGAGCGCCGAAACTTCGTATCAAACGTGTCACATGAGTTGCGGACACCTTTAACGAGCGTGAAGAGCTACACCGAATCTTTACAAGATGGTGCGTGGAAAGATCCCGATATCGCGCCGCAATTCCTGCAAGTTATTTCCACAGAGACGGAACGGATGATTCGCATGATTACGGACCTTCTAAACTTATCGCGGATGGACCAAGGTAAGTTGCAGCTGGAACGTGAGTATGTCAGCATGAACGATTTGTTCTCACATATCTTGGACCGCTTCGATATGGTTCTCCAATCAGAAGCGTATCGCAATAAAAACTACAAGATTCAACGCGATCTAACGCAGCGAACATTGTGGGTAGATATTGACCAGGATAAAGTTACACAAGTGATTGATAATATTATGAATAATGCTTTGAAATACTCTCCGGATGGTGGAACGATTACGTGTCGCCTGATGGAAACGCACAACAGTGTGGTCTTGAGTATAACGGATGAAGGAATGGGTATTCCGCGTAAGGACCTCCAGCATATCTTCGAGCGTTTCTACCGCGTTGATAAAGCGCGTGCACGTTCAATGGGTGGAACGGGGCTGGGCTTGGCGATTTCCCGAGAAGTTTTGATGCTTCATGGCGGCCGTATTTGGGCAACCAGTGTGGAAAATAAAGGGTCAACCTTCTTCATCTCCTTACCTTACGAATCATTTGAAGAGGAGGAATGGTAATGAAACAGGTAGACTCAAAATGGATTAGTTTCATACTCTATGCTCTGGTAGCGACTAGTTTAGTTTTAACGTGGCGCATCATGAGTGTTCCTTCAGGGGCGAAGAATATTCAAACCATCGCACCGACCCAAACTTCGACGAGTATATCAAATGTTAAAAGTATGGAAGAGATCTTTTCGCCGCATCGTCTCACTTTCCACACCCAGTCGAATACGTTCGTGGCCTCCGATGAGCGCATCATCAAACATGCGGATTCATTTTTTAAGGATAACCCAATGGGCGAAATTGTTTTTGATTCGACTTATGCTAAAGAAACATATGATGAATTTATTTTGAAAAGAAACCGTATCGAACTGCGCTTTCCGGCGGCTGTTCCAATCGAAATGATTTCCCGTTACTTTAACAGTGTTCCGGAGGGGATGGGAAAGAATAGTATCAACCGTATTTTGATTTCGACCGCCGTGGAAGAACCGATCTATCTCTTGGATGATGAGAGTCGGAATGTCTATACGGCAGAGCGTTTCGAAGGGTCAATAGAGCCATTGATGCGTCTCTATTCAGCCAATAAAGACTACTATGTGAATGCCAATGCGTATTCATTTAAAGACACAATAAAGTTTTTACCGCAATCAGATGTTACTCTGAATCGCGTAGATTATTTGGTTGAAAAACAACCAAACAGCTTTTTTATTGGGCAGCTGTTCGAGGATACAACAGAATTACGGGACGATAGTAATGATGTTTTTACGATTTATAGTGATAATATCTCGGAATTGCGAATTCACAAGGAAACGGGAATTCTTTATTACTACCGTAACAGTGTTGAACAAGATGATCTAACTGCGTTTCAACAAATACGCGATAGCTTCCATACACTGAAGTTTATCGATACTTGGACACAAGCCTCTCACTTCGAAGGCTACGATAAAGAGAACGGGCAAGTTACGTACCGCCGTTACTTAAACGGGATGCCCATTTCAGGCGCTTTAGATCGTGGTTTGATTCGCATGGAAATGAAGAACAGTGGCTTGGTTGACTTGTATTATCCAACGGAAATTATTCAGACACCATTGGAAGACCGGGAACAACAAATTGTACTGCCGGACGCTCAAGAATTAATCGTGCAGCTGAACGGGGCAGGGATTCCCTACAGTGCGATTGAAGACATGGGATTGGGATATGAATGGATTAGCAATGACGAGAGTACACGCGTCGCAAGTCTGGTCCCGCGTTGGTTCGTGAAGTTGGATGGAACGTGGAGTACAGTCGACGACGCAATTGATGCAAGACAAAGAGGTGATGCGGATGGATTATAAAAGAGTACAAATCATTTTAATCATTACGTTCTCTATTTTGAATCTGTATCTTTTGACGGTTTTCCTGGAAAAGGATGACGCATTTAACTTTGGTGACTCGAGTACGACCGTCAACCTGGAAGAAGGGTTGCGCAACGATAATATCCAGAGTCCAGAATTAAGTCGCGAAAATGAAGAAATCGCGGTTATCAAAACAGATAAAAATATGTTTCTTCGTGAAAATGCCTCATCATTAAAGAATCAAACAACACGTATGGATAATAACCTGTTGTTCAGTATTCTCTCTGAACCCATTGAATTGGATTTTGAAACGAAGGACCTAACGTTGACGAACCGTCTAAAACCACTGCAAGAATTTAAGGATAGCGGGAATGTTTTAGAGGGTGCGAAGTACGATTTTATTTCCTACCAAGAACTCAATCAGCGTATTTATTACGTTCAGCATTCTGACGACGGAGTTCCGATTGCGGATGGAACGGCAACACTCGTTTTCCATTTGAATGCGGACAATGAAGTTATTTCCTACGAACAAACTTACGTGGGAGATTCCGAAGCGCAAGGGCGTTTACGAACGGTTATTTCTGAGCAGACGGCGATTGAGTCCTTGTACCTGAACAATCAAATACCGGATGACTCTACGATTAGGTTACTGACGCTCTCTTACTATCAAACCTTGAGTTTGAAGGATATGAATATCTACAGTCCGATGTGGTATGTTGAAATCGCGCGCGAGAATGTGGGGATTCAAGTGAAGCGGGTAGATGCTTTGACAGGCAGTATTATATCTGCGCCAGTTGTACAGGAAGATAATGCAGATACGATGGAATCAGAAAGTTTCTCTGACCAAGATGACGTCGTAACGGATCTTCAATTATCCTCCGAAGCAGAAGCCGGCTTATCGGAACGGAAACTAATCAGTGAATAGCTTGAAACTAAGAAGCGCGGCCCTTGTGGCCGGCTTCTTTTTAGTTGAAAATGAAAGAGATAAAAGAATGTTGACACAATCGTTTTCAATATGCCGTGATAGTGAGGACTTAACTGAGAGGAGAAAAATAATAAAGTGTTCTATGGTTGGTGGCTTGTACTATTTTCAGCAATTTCCTTGGCAGTTATGGGCCCTGCATCTGTTGCAGTTGCGAATTTATTTCAAAACCCAGTTACACATGAATTTGGAATTACGAATAGTCAATTTGCTATCAGTAACTCATTAGTGTTGGGAATGGGTATATTCTTATCACCTTTTATATCTAAAAAATTAGCGTTTGGAAATTTTCGTTTGGTTTATATTGTAGGGGTAATGATTTACGGGCTTGCCTACATCGGCTTCGGTTTTGCTCCGAATATGTATGTGTTCTATGCGTTGGCGCTGTTGGTGGGTGTAGGGAACGTGTCTACAACAATCATCCCGGTCAGTATGCTGGTGAACAACTGGTTCGTTAAGAAACGAGGACTGGCTTTAAGTTTGAGTTTTACAGGTTTGGGAGTTGGCGGGGTTATATTTAGTCAGGCCGTTACTTTTCTAATTACGAATGTAGGCTGGCGCTATACGTACCTCATTTATGGACTGATTATTTTGCTTGTCGGTATTCCAATTGGTTGGTTTGTATTCCGGGCGAGACCGGAAGATATGGGAATGACTGCATATGGGGCGGAAGAGCCTGTGTCTCTTAAAGAAGGAGAAAAAGAGGTTGCAGCTACAACACCGCCAGCTAGTGGCGTCGTGGTGACGAAACCATACTTTATTCTCTTATTAATCGGGGGCGTTATGGTTGGTCTGGCCAATAACGGCGGCTTGGGACAGTTCCCTCCCGTGTTGGCAGATTTACATGGACCGATTCGTGCAGCCACACTTATTTCGCTCTACTCTGCTGTAGGTATCGTTGGGAAGATTACTTTAGGGAACATCACGGACCGTTTCGGGACTGTCTTCAGTACGATTTATGCAGCAGTGTTGCTAACGGTGACGTATTTAGTCATGACGCTTGCGGAAAATTATTCTCTAGCGATTGTGATGGCTGTTTTGTTTGGACTTGGTAACGCCGTTGGAACAGTGGCGCCACCACTGATTACTGCAGCGATTTATGCCCCGGAAGATTTCTCAAAAGCATATGGTTATCTGCAAAGTGCGCTTCTACTAGGTATGACAGCCGGTTCGTTATTTGCAGCAGGCGTCGCAGATTTAACAGGCTCTTATAACTATTCCTGGATCGCTCTTGCAATCGCATCCGCCTTCATTGGTGTCTCGTGGGTGGGAGCATATCGCAGTGCTCAGAAAGATAAATAAATAACAAAAAAATCCGACAATGCGGCCAAGAATCAGGCCGCGTGTCGGATTTTTTAGTGCAGGGTTTTATAAATTTCTGGGGGAACGTCATTCATTCGTGTAGACGCATTCATTAGTATAGACGTGCAAAGGTCAGTAAAAAAGTGAAGACCTTCGCACTAAAAACTCCAAAAAAGTGCAAAGGTCAGTTAAAAAAGTCCAACTCTTGCACTATTTACCGCAAAAGGCTCACTCGAAACTGTTGAGTAGGCTCTTTTGCAGGAAAGAGCTCACTCAGCATGAAATTTGGGTTTGAGTAGGCTCTTTTGTTGGAAATGGCTCACTCAAATCGTAAAACCGGTTTGAGTGAGCTGTTTTAGTTAAATTTTTCTCTGTTCCTGTTGCCTTTATGGGGCCGCATCCTTATGTACAGACGCATGGTAAATATAAGTAATGGCTTCGTCGGCGAGTGTTTGGTTAAACTCAGTAATGGATTGTGTACTACGCAAGTGTTCCATCAGAGTCTGCATAACTCCATATCTTTAGTACTGTCGCCACTCTTGTCCAAAGCAGCGATGAATCCTTTTCTAGTGCGTATCCGCTCTCTTTTTTACGAATTTATTCGCGCTGAATAGTTCTTTCCACTATAATTTAATAAAGGAGGCAGTTCAATGAAAAAGATAGTGGCTATTATTAGTTTTGTAAGTTTCTTTTTACTCAGTATTTCCTCTCCCAAAGTTGCCGCACGCTCCTACGACATCGATAACTACGATGTCCTTGTAGAAATACAAGAGGACGGCAGTGCGTTTTTTACAGAACGGATTACTTATTATTTTGATGGCGAGTTTAATGGTGTCTTGTTTAATCTGGACTATGCCTCACATCCATCACCTACTGATATTTCGGTAACGGTTGAAGGTGAAGGGCAAGCGGGAGAATTGTTCAGACAGGCTACTTCTCAAGAACCTGGTACGTATGAACTGATAAATGAAGCAGATTTTTTACGTTTCACAGTTTATAAACCTATTTCCGATGATGAAATGACGGTCGTATATGCGTACCGGATTCCGGAGATGGTGACGAATTATAACGACACAGCGCAGTTTAATCGCCGCGTTATTGGTTCGGCATGGGATGATGTTCTTTCTGATGTGGATGTGCGGATTGAATTGCCGATGCCGGTTGAACCCGGCGAGTTAAAAGCATGGGGACATGGCGACGCAACGGGCGAAGTCACGTTGCAGGATAATCAAGTAGTCTTATTGGAAGTCGGAAGGAATCCGGAAAATACGTTTGTCGAGGCAAACGTGGTGTTCCCGACTTATGTGACGTGGAATAATCCGAATAAGGTCGCGGAAGACCGTTTGGAACAGATCATCGGGACCGAAGAAAAATTGGAACGTGATGAAATCGAAAGCCGCCGTAATATTTTGATTGGTGGTACGCTTCTGGGGCTGTTTGGGCCCTTGGTCGCTCTGCTGACTTTAGTATGGATGCAACGAAAAAATAAAAAAAGCAACCCGGATCCATATGATGAACCGGAATACGTGTATCAACTACCCGCTCCTCTAGCACCGGCAGTTATGAATAAAGCAATTTTTGGTCAACGTCCGAATCCCGACACGGTTACGGCAACTCTTCTTGATTTGGTCCGCCGGGGTTATTTGAAAATGGATGAGATAGAACTGGAAAACGGCTTTGATTATCTCATCAGCAAAACCAAAGAATCGGATACAGACCTTTCTGACCAAGAATGGCACTTGTTGAAATGGTTCTTGGATACAGCAGGAGACGGGGAGTCCGTTACTCTGGGCGAAGTAGAAGCAATTGAAGCAGATACAAAACTTGGAGAAGCCTTTTATAAAGAGCACTTAGCTTGGGAAAAGGCGGTTCTGAAAGAAGCGAAGACCTACGAGAAACGCTATCAGGCACCGCATGCGAAAGCTGCGAGCATATGGGTGATTCTATCGCTTATAGCGAACATCGCGTTATTAATTCTCCTTCTAACACAACTACGGTGGTTATTGTTCTTACTCGGTTTGACTGGCCTTCTACTGGCTATTTATGGCGTTGTTTATTATGTGATGCATCCGGCACTGACACCGGAAGGGGACCGCGCGATGAAAGATTGGCGGGCTTTCAAGCGGATGCTGACCGATGTCGGTACATTTTCTATGGCAGACGTTGGTTCCGTGGAAATGTGGGATACTTACGTTGTCTATGCGGCTGCGATGGGAATCGCTGATGAAGTTTTAGATCAGATGGCGATTCAGTATCCAAACGATACGCTCTATGAGGATTCTTATTTCTATCCGTACTACTACCGGAACCCGGCTTATCTCTATGGCGTGAGAGAGCCGATTTCCCGAGGGATTGTATCCTCCACTCCCCAATCCGATTCATCCAGTGGCTCGGGCGGCGGTTTCAGCGGCGGCTCGTCGGGCGGTTCAGGTGGTGGATCCGGCGGCGGGGCCTTTTAAAAGTAAAAGACAGTGATTTTTTTACTCAGATGCGTTAGAATAGATAGGAAATATTGGAGGGAATCTGAGTGAATGAATTAGATCATACGAGCGGCTTCAAGGTTAGTATACTGGCCAGTGGCAGCTCGGGTAACTGTACCTATATCGAAACACCGAAACGGAAGATTCTGGTCGATTGTGGCTTGAGCGGTAAGAAGATTCAGGCTCTCATGAATGAAGTGGGTCGTGATTTATCTGACGTGGATACTGTATTAGTAACCCACGAACACCGCGACCACATCAATGGCCTGGGTGTCTTAGCGCGTCGCTATGGTTTTGATATTTATGCAAACGAAGCAACCTGGCAATCTCTACCTACATCAGTAGGTGTCATAAAAAATGAACAAAAACATATTTTTGAAATGGGCGAAGTATTAACTCTTGGCGATATAGATATTCAGAGCTTCGGCGTCTCACACGACGCAGCAGCGCCGCAGTTTTATTCTTTCCATTATGAAAATAAACAATTTGTTATGCTGACGGATACCGGTTATGTCAGTGACCGCTTGCGGGCGCTGTTACGGAATGCCGATGCTTATTTGATAGAAAGTAACCATGATTTAGAATTATTGCGAATGGGCCGTTATCCGTGGTCTCTGAAACAACGTATTTTGGGAGATCATGGGCATTTATCCAATGATGATGGCGCATTGGCAATTTCTGAAATGATTGGTGACCAAACAAAACGTATTTTCTTGGGCCACTTAAGCCAAGACAATAACATCAAAGCTTTGGCGCACGAGACTGCGGAAAGCATCTTACTTTCAAAAGGACATGGCGTTAATGACGCGTTTCGTGTTCTAGATACCGATCCTGTCACACCGACCGAACTCTTCACAGTTTAAAAATGAAACCGGAAAATGCTTGTAATAAGCTTTTTTTCGGTTTTTTTCGTATACTAGTAAGTGTAGAGGAAACGTAATTTTACCCAGAATATTCATAATTTTTTCAAAATTGTCATTTATACTAAAGGAGAAAAGAAGAGAGAGGAGCACGCACATGAGCGAGAGATATAATAAACAACTAAAGAAACAGTCTGGAATAAAAAATGGGATTGTTGGAGGAATTATCGGTGGCGCAACGGTTGCTTTGTTGGGAACGGGTATTTTATTTGGTTCCGGTACTTTAGAAATGTCAAAGGACGATGTCGACATGAATAAGCCTGTTGTGACAGAAGAGGCGACAAGCGATTCTGGAACAACCAATGTCAGCCTAAACATTACGACAGCTACAACAGAAGCAGTGGAAAGTGTCCAAGAAGCCGTCGTGTCCGTTATTAATTTGAAACAGAACGCGGGGAATCCATTCGGGTTTGTTATTCCACAAACGGAATCCAGTGACGATGATGATCTCGTTACCAATGGAACAGGAAGTGGGGTTATTTACAAAAAAGAGGATGGGACGGCGTATGTCGTAACCAATAATCACGTTATTAGCGGCGCCGATGCAGTCGAAGTGCTAATGAAGGATGGGACGAAAATAGAAGCAGAGATTGTCGGCGCCGATGTCTGGACCGACTTGGCAGTCCTTGCGATTTCGTCAGAACATGTGGATGTTATAGCGGAATTTGGTAATTCAGACAACTTAAATGTCGGTGAACCGGCCATTGCTATTGGGTCACCGCTTGGGACAGAATTTGCGACTTCAGTTACGCAAGGGATTGTCTCTGCAACGGAAAGAACAGTCGAAACAGATATTAATGGGGACGGGGTTGTGGATTGGGATGTCACAGCCATTCAAACGGATGCCTCTATTAACCCGGGAAATTCGGGCGGTGCCTTGATAAATATTGGCGGCCAAGTAATCGGGATTAACTCTATGAAGATTGCGTCATCAAATGTCGAAGGAATGGGCTTTGCTATTCCGAGTAACGATGTGGTGCGAATTATCGCTGAATTAGAAGCGAACGGTGAAGTTATTCGTCCAGTTCTCGGTGTCAGCATGATGGACTTGCAACAAGTTTCTGTTTCCCAACAACGAAACATTTTGAAATTGCCGGAAGACGTTACGACAGGTGTCGTTGTATCAGATGTTCAAGGCCTTTCTGCAGCAAGTGAAGCAGGGATTGAGCAATATGATGTGATTGTCGGAATGGATGGCGATGAGATTACCAATATGGTTGAACTCCGTAAGATTCTTTACCGTCAAGAAGTCGGTGCTACCGTACCAGTCGATCTTTACCGTAATGGTGAACGGATGACGATTTCGGTCAAATTGACTGACGGGCAGGAACAACTGTAGGATGATGTAAAAAAAGCAACTGAGGAAATCCGTCCCCAGTTGCTTTTTTGTACTGTAAATTTGGCAGAGTCGGTTATTTGTTTTCCGATAATTCTTTCGCGAGTGCCATCATCATTTCATTGAATTCATTTTGAAAAGGATTGTCCTGACTTTCTTTATTAAGAATGAGACTGATATAAAACTCAGGTGGATCTATAAGAGGTATTTTCACTAAATCTTTTGATTCCTTTACGAGAATATCAATCATAAAGGCCACCATGTGAGTGGAAGAAGCAATCGAAAGCGCAGTTTGAATTTCTTTCGTATACAAAGTTTGCGGTGGTTGATCGAATTTACTTTGAGCCCAGCGGTCGAAAATACGTTCATGAGTATAGCCTTTTTCTAAAGAAATAAAAACCGTATCTTTTAAATCCTGAGAAGTAATCTGTTTCTGCCTCGTTAAAGGATGATCGGGCGCAGCCCATAAAGATAGCTTTTGCGTTGCAATTGGTATCTGGATGAGATTCTCGTCGTTGAAATGCGGCAAGTCACTCCCTGTAATAGCAATCGGAACTTCGCCGGAACGCACCAATTCGTACATAATATCAGAGCTTTCTTCCTCGACGAATTTAACCGAAGAAGTAAATTTCCCTAAACGGGGGAGCAGAGTCGACATAAAGTGCCCGCCGATTGTCGGTAGGAAGCCGAAGTAAACAATTTGATTTTTATAGTCATGGATGTCATCCTTAATTTGCGATAACGAGTCAAGGATAACGCCTGCATGTCTATGAAGGATTTCACCGGAACGGGTCAAACTCATTCGCTTATGGAATCTTTTCCGATCGATAAGCGTTGTTTTGAGTTCCGTTTCCAATCGCTTCAAAGACATCGAAATGGAGGGCTGAGAAACAAAAAAATGCGCGGCCGTATCCGTGAAGCTGAGGCTTTCAGCTAAATGGTAAAAGTAAATAATATCTTGTAGGTTCATCAAAGCCCTCCTTAATTGTTTGAATCCGGTATCATGACAAGTATATAACCTTTTGGCCTAAACTACCATCTTTACAACATTTAAAAAAAGAATGTTGCTTAAAGCGTTGGAAAAAAGGAGGATTAATAAGGGTTTTTTTGGTGCATTTTCATAAGTTTGTGAATTCGCTAGTATGAAGTAATCACGATTATTAATAGGCTCTTATGTTACTTATTTGCAAAGTTTGTGAAATCGTTACCATAAACAAAACGTATAATTAGGCGACCTTATATAAATAATATTTATAAGTACATAAGAAAAGAGTATTTATCTCTATTTCGAATCAAGTGCTATAGTGTAACTACAACAGCAACTTGTAATTAAGAAGTTGGAAGGAGTAACAATTTTGAAAATATACAAACAGCTATTTTGGATCTTCCTTTTCTCATTCATTGGTGAAATTGTATCCGCAATCATTGCTTCTTTTATAGCGATACCAGGTAGTGTTATTGGTATGGTTCTTCTGTTTATCGCGCTACACACAAAGATTCTACGTTTAGAACAAGTAGATGAAATAGGAACGTGGTTAACAGATAATATGGGAATCTTTTTCGTACCAGCCGGTGTCGGTCTGATGGCCAACTTTGGTATACTCGCGGACACTTGGTGGCAATTGCTTATCATTATGGTCGTCACAACGATTCTGATGATGGCATTCGTTGGAAGAATCGTTCAGTTTGTTAAACGTAAAGTTGAAAAAGGTTTACCGAAGAATCAAGGAGGTGGCACACATGCTGGATAAGTTAATTACGAGCCCATTAATGTGGATCACTCTGACAGTTGGTCTTTATCTGCTAGCAGCGCGATTAAAAGCAAAGTGGCCGAAAAATCCATTATTCACACCACTCGTGTTTGCGATTATTATGGTCATTCTCATTTTATTGGTAACAGGTACACCGTTGGAAACATACAATGCAGGTGGACAATTCATCGGCTTGTTTGTAACACCTGCGACCGTAGCCTTAGCCATTAAATTGGAAAAGAATTTTGTTTACTTAAAACAATACTACTCAGCAATCTTAACGGGAATCTTCTCGGGGGTTATCTTGCATACGATTATGATTTACATCTTTGGCTTCATTTTCCAATTTGATACGCAAATGGCAGCAACACTCGTTCCAAAATCTATTACGACTGCCATCGCGGTCGGTGTATCTGAATCGCTTGGCGGTATTGTTTCACTAACGGTAGCGGTGGTTGTTTTCACCGGGGTTATCGGTGCAGTAATCGGCCCTACAGTCTTTAAACTCTTTAAGATTGATGACCCTGTTGCACAAGGTGTTGCTCTGGGGAGTTCATCCCACGCGATGGGTACAACAAAAGCAATTGAAATGGGAGACGTCCAAGGGGCAATGTCCGGACTGTCCATCGTCGTAACAGGTATCGTCGTCGTTATCTTGGCACCATTAACGCAGCCATTAACGCAACTATTCTTTGGGTAATAAAACTTAAACAAAACTAAAAAAAGGGAAGTGTAAATCAATGACAACAGTAGATACGAATCATTATGCAGCACCAACTGAAATTAAAGAGATCACGGTTGTAAATACATACGACTTAGAGGAAGCAGCGAGTAAAATCGTACCAAAAGGCGGCTTTGATTATATTTCAGGCGCTTCTGGAGACGAATTTACATTACGTCAAAATATTGAAGCATGGAACAAAAAAGGAATCGTACCACGCGTTCTAGCTGACGTTGAGAATCCAGATTTATCCACATCCATTTTTGGTCACGACATAAAGGTACCATTTATTATGGCCCCAATCGCAGCACACGGTCTGGCTCACGAAACGAAAGAAGCCGGAACAGCAAAAGGTATTTCTGAATTCGGAACAATTATGTCAATCAGTGCTTACTCAGGCGCATCATTTGATGAAATTGATAAAGGGTTGAACGGCAGCCCGCGTTGGTTCCAAATTTACATGAGTAAAGATGATGAATTAAATAAAAATATCTTGGATGAAGCCAAAGCAGATGGCGCGACAGCAATCATTTTGACAGCTGATGCAACGTTGAGCGGGAATCGTCATAAAGATGAGCGTAACAAGTTCGTATATCCGTTTGGCATGCCAATCGTATCGCGTTACTTGACGGGAACAGGTAAGAATATGTCATTGAATAATATCTACGCGCAATCCAAACAAAAGATTGCTCCGGCAGATGTGAAATTCATTTCCGAGTATTCAGGTCTTCCTGTATTCGTTAAAGGTGTACAGTCAGCAGAAGATGCATTGCTGGCAATCGGAGCGGGCGCAGCAGGAATCTGGGTTTCTAACCACGGTGGTCGTCAGTTGGATGGCGCTCCTGGCTCATTCGAAATGTTGGAGGAAATTTCCAAAGCAGTTGCGGGCCGTGTTCCAATCGTATTTGACAGCGGTGTCCGTCGCGGCGAGCATATCTTTAAAGCACTTGCTAGTGGAGCAGACATTGTCGCATTAGGTCGCCCAGTTCTTTACGGACTAGCTCTTGGTGGTTGGAAAGGTGTCCAATCCGTTCTCGAGTACTTCGAACGCGACTTGAAACGTGTCATGCAATTAGCAGGAACACAAACAATCGAAGATGTGAAAAAATCACGCCTAGTTGATATCAAATAAGAGCAGTTAGAACGAAGACAGCCTCGAAAGCGAGAGGCTGTCTTTTTTTGGTGGGTAAAATGGCTCACTCAAACGCGTGAGTGATCCATTTGGAGCAGAAAGGCCTACTCAAACGCGAAAATGAATCTGAGTGAGCCATTTAGACCGGAAAGTGCTCACTCAAACGAGAAAACCGATTTGAGTTAGCGATTTAGCGAAGAAAGTGCTCACTCACTCCAAAAACACCATCTGAGTTAGCACCCCCATACCCATAACAGGTCCTTATGACGAAACGCCGCATATCTCAATCAATCATCACTTTTGTTTTCATGACTAAGACGAATTTCTATAATGTGCACTACTACATCTAACTTTGCAAGCATATTTTTAATTAGAAATCAATGAAGATTATTAAACATTATCTTATGTAAACCTTATGAAAGCCCTATTTAATAATACTATAACCAAGACTTATAGATGCTTTAATTTTAAGTAAGTTGTGAAGTGACGTGAGGGACCTTAAAATTGAGACATAGACAACATTGGAAGCGATTTCCAAAACAAAAAAGGGGATTAATGAAAATGAACGCAAAAATTCAAACATTAAAAGAACTTTATCCAGAGGATCTATTGGGCTACTCACACAAATTGACTGAAGGCGAAGTTGCTGTACTTAGCGAACTACGTGTTTCATTGGAAAAACACCTACGCCCAGTTCTAACTGACTTCTATGAAAGAGGAACATTCCCATTTGACGAATTCTACAAAGTAGTAGCTGACGTTAACTTCATGAACGATGATCGTATTTTCGAAGGACGCGAAAACAAACTTAAAACAAGCGAATTGTTTAACGCATTCCTATACCTAGAATTGGCACGTTTTGATGCTTCAATCGCTACATTCTTTACAGTACACGGCGGACTATGCTTGAACACAATCCTAGTAGGTGGTTCTGAAGAGCAAATCAATGAATTCGTTCCAAAACTACGCTCATTCGAATACCAAGGATGTTTCGGTTTAACTGAACCAGATCACGGTTCTGACATTGCAGGTGGCTTGGCTACTTCAGCAAAACGCGTTGGCGACAAATGGATCTTGAACGGCGAAAAACGTTGGATCGGTGGATCTGACACAGCTGACATTATTCCAATCTTCGCTCGTGATACAGAAGACAACAAAATCAAATGTTTCATCGTTCGTAAAGGCGCTCCAGGATACAAAGCAGAAGTTATCCCGCATAAAGGTTCTCTACGTATGATTCATAACGGACACATCACTTTAGATAACGTAGAAGTTTCTGAAGCAGACCGTCTACCAAACATTGAAGGATTCAAATCTGTAAACGACATCCTAACATTCACACGTGCAGACATCGCTCACTTGGCTATGGGTGTATCAGCTGGTTCATTCATCGCTGCTCACAAATATGTTACAGAGCGCGAGCAATTCGGTAAAAAATTAGCAAGCTTCCAATTAGTACAAGAGAAATTGGTTCGTATGCAATCAAACTTTGTTGCTAACTTAGGTTACTCCGTTCAATTGTCTCACCTACAAGAAGAAGGCGATGCATTGATGACTAACTCAGCACTAGCTAAAATGCACAACTCACTAAACATGCGTGAAAACGTAGCTCTAGGACGCGAAATCTGTGGTGGTAACGGAATTACACTAGAAGCAGACGTTATGCGTTTCTTCCTAGACGCAGAAGCAGTTTACACTTACGAAGGAACACACGAAATCAACGCATTGATCGTTGGACGTGCAATCACTGGCGTAGGCGCATTCTAATTCTGACTGGCATTTATAAAAGAAAGTAGTGAATGAAATGGAAATTAAAAACGTAATGGTAATTGGCGCAGGCCAAATGGGTAACGGGATTGCGCAAGTATTTGCGCAAGCTGGTTACAGCGTATACCTAAATGATATTAAAGAAGAGTTTGTTCAAAAAGGTTTGGCAAATATCGACAAAAACCTTGACCGTCTTGTTAAGAAAGAAAAAATTTCTGAAGCAGACAAAGCTGAAATCGTAGGACGCATTACAGCTTCTACAAGCTATGAAGATGCTAAAGAATGTCAATTGGTTGTTGAAGCAGCAACTGAAAATCCAACAATTAAATTCGAAATCTTCAAACAATTGGATGCAATTACATCTGAAGATACAATCTTGGCATCTAATACATCTTCGATTTCTATTACTTCTATTGGAGCAGCTACAAGCCGCCCAGAAAAAGTTGTAGGACTACACTTCTTCAATCCCGTTCCAGTTATGAAACTGATTGAAGTAAACATGGGTCTATTGACTTCAGACGAAACACTAACAGCAATGCGTAAAGTCGGCGAAGACTTGAACAAAACAGTAGTAGTTGTTAAAGACTCAGCAGGTTTTGTTGTAAACCGTATTCTTGTACCAATGATTAACGAAGCAATCTTCGTACTAAGCGAAGGCATCTCTACTGCTGAAGAAATCGACGAAGCAATGAAATTGGGAGCAAACCACCCAATGGGACCAATTACACTGGCTGACTACATCGGCTTGGATGTTGTATTGGCAGTCATGAACACTCTTTATAACGAATTCAAAGATACAAAATACCGCCCAGCACCATTATTGGTTAAATACGTACAAGCTGGACAACTAGGACGTAAAACTGGTAAAGGTTTCTACGACTACACGAAATAAAGGAGCATCATCATGACATTTGAATCAATTATCTATGAAGTTAAAAATTCATTGGCATACATTACGCTCAATCGCCCGAAAGCTCTAAATGCTCTGAACCAACAATTGTTGACAGAACTTAACGAAGCAATCGAGATGATCCAAAATGACGACACAGTGAAAGCTGTAATCGTCACTGGGTCAGGCGAAAAAGCTTTTGCAGCAGGCGCTGACATTACTGAATTGAAAGATTTAGACCGTGAAGCAGCTGCGAAGCAATCAGAATTTGGAAATGCAATTTTCTCTAAATTGGGTGCTTTACCACAACCGGTTATCGCTGCAGTAAATGGTTTTGCTTTGGGAGGCGGAATGGAACTTGCGTTGGCTTGTGACATGCGCTTTGTTTCTACAAATGCAAAATTAGGCTTGCCGGAAGTCGGACTGGGAATTATGCCTGGCTACGGTGGAACACAACGCCTGGGCCGCTTAATTGGCTGGGGAAGAGCGAAACAGCTTGTTCTTGCAACAGATACAATTGATGCAGAAGAAGCATACCGTTTAGGAATTGCCAACAAAGTGGTTGTTCAAAGCGAGCTAATGACTGAAGTTGAGAAGCTAGCATCTAAAATTATCAGCAAATCTTCTGCAGGTGTTCAAATGGCTAAGAAAACGATGGAAATCGGAAGTGACTTAACATTAGAAGACGCGTTGGCGCTTGAAGCAAAAAACTTTGGTTCTTTGTTCGCAAGTCCACACCAAGAAGAAGGAATGGCTGCCTTTTTAGAGAAACGTCCCGCTAACTTTAATTAACACAGATTTACCAAGGAGGTAATGATTAGTGAAACCATTTAAAAGTTATGTAGTGAGAACGAACGAAGAGAATCAAGTTACACACCAAGTTGAAGAAGTAACAGAATCATTTCTAGGTGAAGGAAATACAACAATTGCTGTTGAATATTCTTCAATCAACTACAAAGATATGTTAGGTCTGCAAACAAAGGGTGGCGTTATCCGTAACTATCCTATGATTCCAGGGATTGACTTGGCTGGAACGATTATCTCTTCAGAAGATCCTTCATTATCACCAGGAGATCCTGTATTGATAACAGGCTACAAGCTTGGAACAGAGCACACGGGCGGATTCAGTGAAGTTGCCCGTGTACCAAGTGAGTGGGTTGTTAAATTACCGGAGAACCTATCTGCTAAAGAAGCAATGATGTATGGAACAGCTGGATTTACCGCAGCTCTGTCTATCGCAGCTCTTGAGAAGAACGGCATGAAAGTGGAAGACCAACCAGAAATATTAGTAACAGGTGCTACAGGTGGAGTAGGAAGCGTTGCGACTCAAATTCTACGTAAGTTAGGATATGAGAACATCACAGCTACTATTCGTAAAGATTACCAAGTTGAAAGTGCTAAAGAATTTGGAGCTACTAAAATTTGGAATATCACTGAGAATGAATCAAACGGACGTCCTCTTAACCGTCGCGAATACAAATATGTAGTCGACACGGTAGGCGGCGACTTGACCGCAGATGTTTTATCAAAAGTAGACGAGTACGGAAGCGTTGCAATCAGTGGAAACGCTGGTGGCGTGAAGTTGAATACAACCGTATTGCCGTTTATCTTACGCGGCGTTAACCTTTTGGGAATTAACTCGGTCAGCACTGATATGGCTGAACGTGAACAACTGTGGAACAAATTGGCAAACGAATGGAATATTGTCGCTGTTCTACACCACACAGAAATAGCTCTTCAAGATATACCAGAAACAGCTGCTAAGTTGAAAGATGGACAACATCTTGGCAGAACAATAATAAAAATAAACGGCACATGAGTGAAAGGTGAATAGTATGCAATTTGTAAATGAGTATAGACAGAAACTTGTATCTGCAGATGTAGCAGCTAAAGCTGTAAAATCTGGCGATTGGGTAGATTACGGACAATTTGTTTGTCAAACACAAGTAGTAGATGAAGCATTAGCAAAACGTAAAGATGAACTTCAAGATGTTAAGATTCGTGCAACAACACGTACAACACCGCTTGCAGTCGTTCAAGCAGATCCACATCAAGAAGTATTTACTTACAACAACTTCCATTACAGTGGGTATGACCGTAAATTGCAAGACCAAGGCTCAGCATTCTTTATTCCTATTTTCTATCACGAAAAACCAGGCTATTACAAAAACTTCCTGGACGTAGACGTGGCAATCTTGGCAGTAACGCCAATGGATGACTTTGGTTACTTTAACTTTAGTACATCTGTTGCAACAAGCCGTGCGATTGTTGAAAAAGCTAAAATCGTTATCTTAGAAGTGAACCCGAACTTACCGCGTGTTATGGGTGGTAACAACGAAACGGTTCATATTTCTGAAATTGACTACATTGTAGAAGCAAACTGGGCTGTTCCTGAAATCCCAAATGCATTGCCTTCTAAAGAAGACGAACAAATCGCTTCACTCATTATCCCAGAAATCAGAAACGGTTCTTGTATTCAACTAGGTATTGGTGGTATGCCAAACGCAGTCGGATCATTAATTGCCAAATCAGACTTGAAAGACTTAGGCGTACATACAGAAATGTTTGTAGATGCTTTTGTTGATATGTATGAAGCTGGTAACCTGAACGGAAGCCAAAAGCAATTGGATAAAGGCAAAATCGTTTATACCTTTGCAATGGGAACAAACAAAACATACGAATTCCTACACAACAACCCTGCAGCAGCAGCATACAGCGTTGATTATGTAAACGACCCAATGATTATCAGACAACAAGATAACATGGTTGGAATTAACAACTGTATGGAAATCGACCTATATGGTCAAGTAAGTTCAGAGTCAGTTGGTACGCGTCAAATCTCAGGTACAGGTGGACAAGGAGACTTTACAATCGGTTCATATGAATCTAAAGGCGGTCAATCCTATATCGCGATGACTTCTTCTTACGTAGACCGTGCAGGACAACGTCACTCACGTATCAAGAACTTCTTGAGCCAAGGATCAATCGTTACAATCCCACGCTCACTTGTATCAAATATCGTTACAGAATACGGTATCGTGAACCTAAAAGGTAAATCCACTTGGGAACGTGCTGAAGGCATTATCTCACTTGCTCACCCGGACTTCCGTGATGACCTTATCAAACAAGCAGAACAAATGAATATTTGGAGACGCTCAAACAAACGTTAATAACTCACTAATCTTAAACAGAAAAGGAAGTAATTTAAAATGACAGAAGTAGTAATTGTAGCAGCAAAACGTACAGCTATCGGAAGCTTTGGTGGCGTATTTAAAGATGTATCTGCAGTAGACTTAGGAACAGCAGTTATTAAAGGTGCTATGGAATCTATTAACCTAGACCCTAAAGAAGTTAAAGAAGTTGTTTTCGGTAACGTTTATAGTGCAGGTCTTAAAGGAAACGTAGCACGTCAAGTAGCAATCTACGCTGGAATCCCTGAAGAAGCACACGCAACAAGCGTAAACATTCTATGTGGTTCAGGTCTACGTGCTGTAGTAAGTGGTATTCAATCCGTATTACTAGGCGACAGCGACGTTGTTGTTGTTGGTGGTACAGAAAGCATGTCTCGTGCAGCTTACGTTCTACCTAACTACCGTTTCGGCGGACGTATGGGCGATGACACAATCATCGATACAATGCTTAACGACGGTTTACACGATGCATTCCATGACTACCATATGGGAGTAACAGCAGAAAACATTGTTGAAAAATACAACTTCACGCGTGAGCAACAAGATGACTTGGCTGCAGACAGCCAAAACCGTGCTGAAGCAGCAGTTAAATCAGGTCGTTTCAAAGACGAAATCGTTCCTGTAGCTGTTCCACAAAGACGTGGCGAAGATATTATCGTTGATACAGACGAAGGTCCACGTTTTGGAACAACAAAAGAAACATTGGCTAAACTACGTCCAGTATTCAAAAAAGACGGTACTGTTACAGCAGGTAACGCATCTGGAATCAACGACGGTGCAGCAGCATTGATCTTGATGACACGTGAAAAAGCGGAAGAATTAGGATTAGAAGTTCTAGCTACAGTTGCTTCTTACGGAATCGGCGGCGTTGACCCACGTATCATGGGTACAGGTCCAATCCCAGCTACTAAGAAAGCATTGGCTAAAGCGAACATGACTGTTGCTGACCTAGACTTGATCGAATCAAACGAAGCATTTGCTGCACAAGCGTTGAGCGTAATTGAAGAATTAGGTTTCGACCGTTCAATCACTAACGTTAACGGTGGCGCAATTGCATTAGGTCACCCAGTTGGAGCAAGTGGCGCAAGAATTTTAGTATCTCTTGTAAATGAAATGCAAAAACGTGACAGCAAAACAGGTCTAGCTACACTATGTGTTGGTGGTGGACAAGGGGTTTCTGTAATCGTTAAACGTTAATCTAATCTCTTAATAAGAGCAGGAGTGTAATGAAAATGAAAGATAACGCTATTTGGCTCGGTGAGTGTGAAGTCGGGGACTCTTATGTCTCCGACACATATGAAGTGACCGAAGAAGAAATTATCGCCTTTGCGAAGCAATACGACCCGCAATATTTCCATACAGATCCTGAAAAAGCAAAAGATTCCTTTTTCAAGGGATTAGCATCGAGCGGCTGGTTAACAGCCGCTATTATGATGAAATTGCAAGTTGCTTCTAATCCATTTGGTTTCGATTTAGTTGGAGTGGAAGTAAAACTGGAATGGCCAAGTCCGACAAGAGCAGGCGATATTCTTCACATTCGTACCGAAATTAAGGATATCAAGATGTCCCGTTCGAAGCCGAATCAAGGTATTCTAACAGTTGAAACAATCACTAAAAATCAAAAAGATGAAGTTCGCATGGTTATGCAGAACAAAATACTTGGTTTTACCAGACCAAAATAAATTGAATGAAGGCAGGTTATACAATTGACAACACTTACTAAAAACGAAAAATTATCTCAACTATTTCCTGAAGATTTATTCTTACAAGCAGTAACTTTAACGGACGGCGAAATCGATGTTTTGATGGAGCTTGAAGAAGCAATGGAAAAACATTTGCGTCCTGTTCTTGCAGCGCACTCTGAAAAAGGAGAATTTCCTTTTGAAGCATTTTCTAAAGTCGTTGCAGACGTTAAAATGCTATCTGACGAGCGTCTATTCGCTGACAAGACAGCAGAAAACTACGTACATTCACAATACTACAATACATACTTATACTATGTAATGGCACGTTTTGATGTATCAATTGCAACATTTATGGCAGTTCATGCTGGTCTTGGTTACTACACATTCTTATTTGGTGGATCAGACGAGCAAAAAGCAAAATGGTTACCGAAATTCCAAAGCTTCGATTTACAAACATGTTTTGCATTGACTGAACCAGATCACGGTTCTGATATTGCTGGTGGATTAGCAACTTCTGCTAAGCGCGATGGCGACAAATGGATCCTAAACGGCGAAAAACGTTGGATCGGTGGCGCTGGTTCAGCAGACCTAATCCCAGTATTTGCACGTGACATTGAAGATAACAAAATCAAATGTTTTGTTGTTAAAAAAGGTCAAGCAGGTCTACGCGTAGACAAAATCGAAAACAAAATTGGTTTGAGAATGGTTCAAAATGGCCATATCTACCTTGAAGATGTAGAAGTGCTGGAATCAGATCGTTTGCCACACATCAACGGTTTCCGTGATGTAGCGAACATTCTTTACGCAACACGTGCGATTATCGGCGTATTGGCTGCTGGAAACTCTGGTGGTGCTTACCGCGCTGCTCTATCTTACACATCACAACGTGTACAATTTGGTAAAAAATTGACGAACTTCCAATTGGTTCAAGAAAAATTAGCACGTATCGTGTCTAACTTGCAATCGCAATTGGCAGTCAACGCACGTGTCGCTGACCTACAAACAGAAGGTCAATACGACGAAGTTCGTTCTTCTATTGCAAAAATGCAAAACTCTAAATTAATGCGTGAAAATGCTGCCCTAGCACGTGAAATATGTGGTGGGAACGGTATTGTATATGAGTACGATGTTGCGCGTTTCTTTACAGACGCAGAAGCAATCTACACATACGAAGGAACACACGAAGTTAACTCACTTGTAATCGGACGCGCTATTACAGGCGAAAGTGCATTTGTATAACCGGTAATGAAGCTAAAGACACTTTCGAGACATGAATCTCGAAAGTGTCTTCTTTTTAAGAATTAAAGATAGTAATAAACCTAAAGTTTCGGTAAGATGAAAGTAACAACAATTCAAATAGTAAAGGCATGATAAGAATGGATATCCAACAATTATATTATTTTATAAACATCGTTGAATGCGACTACAACTTATCCTTGGCAGCTAAAAAAATTCATATCAGCCAACCTGCGCTCAGTCAGTTTATTTCAAATTTTGAAAATGAAAAAGACGTACAATTATTTAATCGTAAACAAGGACGACTAAACAGTCTAACCCGAGCTGGTGAGATGATTTACCAGTACGCACTTCAAATCGTAAAACAACATGAAGAAATGCAAGAAATGGTTCGTGTTGAAGGTTTGAAGCAAAAAGGAACGATTCGTATCGGATTACCATCCTTGATTTTACGTGTCTATTTTTCTGACTATTTCCCAAATTTGGTTCTCAATAATCCCAATGTGCATTTGGAAATTATTGAAAACGGAAGTAACGACTTGCGTAAAAAGCTGATTAATGGTGAAATTGATATTGCAATACTTATTGAACCAACCAGTTTAGATACGAAGAACTATGAGCAGCATGTCATCCAGATAGATGAAATGGTTGCCTTCATGGATCCTAAAAATCCACTTGCTCAAAACGAAAAACTGGAATGGCAAGATCTAAAAGGCTACCCCATTGCGACATTTAATTCGACATTCATGACGAATCATTTGGTTACTCAGAAATTAGAAACGCATTCGACGGCGCATCAAATTCAATTCACGTCTTCTTCATGGGATTACCTGATTGAAACGACACGTAATAAAGATATCGTTGCTATTTTACCACGTCCAGTAGAAAAGTTTTTCCAGAGTGAACAGACTGATTTTCGACATTTCCGCGACTATATTCCTTTTAACTTTCATTTGTGCAGATCGTTTAAGAAGAAATATACATCAGTGGAAAACTTTGTATTCGATGATTTAATCAACTATTTTTATCAGCCGGTTGAATAAAGTATAAAAAATTTGTAAAGGAAGGTTTGCTTTATGGCAGCTTCAATGCGACTCAATAATCCGGAACTCCAACGTAAATTGGAAGAGGTAGAGAACTATACAGAAGATACAATAGCAAGTATCGCGCGGTACTATGATGAAACTGAAGAATTTCCGCATGAACCGATGGAATACTTTTTCCAAAATGACTTTTTTTCGCTACTGACCTCCAATTCTGAAGAAGACTTGACGGTCTTTTTAGAGACGATTCGGATTGTTTCAAGTAAATTCGCCGCATTGGGCAGTATTTTGCTGACGCAAGGTTTCTACGCTGTTGTACCTCTGCATCAGTTCGGAACGGACGAGCAAAAGGCTATATACTTACCTGACTTAATCAGTGGAACAAGCTATGGTGGGTTTGGTTTATCCGAGGAGAACGATTCCGGCGATCCAACCTACATTCATACCCTGGCGGTTGAAACGCCCTTTGGATGGGTTATTAATGGAAATAAGAAGTATATTTCCAATGCGCCACTTGCAAGCGTTTTGCTAGTCGCAGCCCGTACCAAGAGTTTGGACGGCAGTGACGGGACCGGTATCTTTATTGTTGAAACAGATAGAAAAGGGTTAACTGTAACTGAGCCAATGGAGAAGACAGGTATCACATCGCTCCAAGTCGCTTCCGTTCAATTGCAACAAATTGAAGTCGCACACGATGCGTTATTGGGAAATACTCTTGAAGGGGTAGACCAAGTTACCTTTACTATGAATCTCATGAAATTGTCGGTTGCGATGCAGGCAGTCGGTATCGCGCAAGGAGCATTTGCCAAAGGCCTTGAGCATATGAGTGTGGTCCGTAAGTTTGGAAACCGTCTTATTGATAATCAGTCGACCCAAGAAAAAATGGCGGATATGAAGACGAGTATTTATTCTGCTGAAGCTTTCGTTCGTATGGTTATGACGGATACGCAGAATTCAATAGAAGTGGCGATGGCGAAGTTATTAACAGCCAATATTGCGTTGGAGGTAACGGAATCAATTATTCAACTGACAGGCGGTTATGGTTTCATGAAAGATAGCGATATTGAACGTTATATTCGTGACGCAAATGTGACATCCATTTACGGGGGTTCCTCCAGATCGCAACGACGAATGATTACAGAGCCGTGGGTAAACAGCTAAAAGAACTGAACTGAAAAATCGTGCGGAACCAGAACAGTTCGTACGGTTTTTTATTTTGCCCGGGAGTACAGTTCCAACAAAAAAATCCTCGCAGAAGTACGAGGATGTTGTTTATTTATTTTATTCCCAACTGCCCGTCACAGGGTTAAGGTGAAAAGTTGCTTGACCTGTAGCGTCGTATTGGTAAATACCGACTAAATTAGCATGCCCACCGTCAGGAGAATCTACGTAGAAATCATATTGGTAAATGTAGTTAGAAGGTGTAGAGACAATAAAATACTCGTAATCGAAAACAGGGTACGCAGCCAGGATTGCTTCCAAACCCAAAACTGCAGCATCTTCTACATACCAAGTTGCAGAGACTTCAGGTGGTACCGGGTCTTCTTCTTCGGCAACGTCCTTTTGATGAATCATATCATATGTTTCGGGTTCTTCAGAAGCTCTGGTTTCCGTGATCTCTTGGACTTCAGGTTCTACATAAACTTCGACTTCTTCAGGTTCTACATAAATTTCGATTTCCGGCGCAACCTCAATAACTTCGATTTCTTCTTCAATAAACACAACTTGTTCGATGATAGGGGGTTCTACTAGGTACGCATGAGCAGAGATGTTGTGTGCATCTTTGCCAGATAAACTCCCCCAGAAAATGAAATGCCAATTAGTGCAGTAAGCAATAAATATGTACGCATATCTTTCCCTCCTAATGAAAAAGTTATAAAATGGGACGATTATCATTCGTTAGTTGAACCTCCTTTAATCAAATTGGAAGCGTTTACATAATTGGATACGAAGTAAACTTCCTCACCTCTATTGTACTCTATTTTTCGCGATTCGTCATCTTTGAATGCAAATGATTCATTGGAAACGTTATCTTTTTTAAGGTGATTAAAATAGTGTAACATCGAGATAGTTATCTAGACAAGCTTCTAAAAAACTCATAAGAAATATGATAACGAATGCGATAGTTTAAATAATAATATTTTAAATAAAAGTGCAATAATTTTACTTTCCCTCTTTTTTTTAAAAGGAAATCCATGATACAATTTTTCTTGCTTTACGATAATAAAAGGATGGTGTAAGAGTGACAATAAAGAAATTTTTACCAGTTTTACTTATTATTGTTGGTTTGTTTGGTTTGATCCCCTACAATGCACAAAATGACAAAAAAGAAATAACTATTCAGACACTCAGTCAGACACACGTCAATTACAAAGATGTAGAAACATACACCCAATTCATTGAACAACTCTCCAGCGAAGCACAAGAAACCGAAAAACAAAGACGATTATCCAATACAAAAATAGAACTTGAAAAAATTGCAAAAGCAAAAGCCGAAGAAGAAAAGAAAGTGGCTGAAGCGAAAAAAGCTGAAGAAGCTAAGAAGGCTCAACAAGCTGAAGAAGAAAGAATTGCCAAAGAAATTGCCGAAGAAGAAGCACGCGTCGCACAAGAAGTTGCAGCCGCAAGTGAGCCGGCTAATACACAGCCTGTTGTAACTGAAGTTGTTCAACAAGCCGCACCCGTACAAGCGCGTACAGATGGTTTCAACTTTAATGGTCGACATTTCGATATTGCATGGTTCTCTGGGTCAGGTCAAGTTCCAGCAGATTCGTATATCTATCGTTGGTCAACAGATCCAAGTCATTATTTAGTGGAAATGATGGGAGCCGCAGGTGGCGTTATTCGTGAGTTACACGTGGGATCACAAATTGTGATTGACGGACAACGCTATACCATTTTCCATATGCAGTCAGGCGTCGCGAATGATGAGAATGCCTACTACAACATGAAGGACGTGGGCGCAGCCCTAACCTTCCAAACATGCGACTATCAAATCGGTGCAAACGGCCGATACAATTTAACTATTTGGTATGCAAATCCTAGCTAATTGCTGTTTGCATGGTAAAAGAACGAACGAAGAGGCCTGCTCAAACTTTTGAGCGGTCTTTTTTTCGTGTTTTGGCCCACTCAGCGCAAATTTTTTTATTTGATAATAAGGATGAAAAGTGTATGGCATGTGTGGCATAATACACGTATTGTGTGATTGGAAAGGAAGAATGAGATGAAAATTATCATCGCTGGTGGCGGAAAAGTAGGATCCGTTTTATGTGCGGAACTTGCCACCGAAGATAACGATATTATAATAATTGAAAAGAATGAAATGCGTCTCGAGCAGCTCATTAATAAAGTCGATGTTTCCGGTATTGTCGGGAATGGGGCAAGCATCGATATTCAAAAAGAAGCTGGTGTAGAAAATAGCCATATTTTTATTGCGGTGACACCTCAAGATGAAGTAAACATTATGGCATGTATCCTTGCCCAAAAATTGGGAGCGAAATACACTATTGCGCGTGTTCGTAACCCGGAATACTCCAAACATTTTGATTCATTCCGCGAAAGTCTTGGCGTTAGTCTAATGATTAACCCAGAAATGGAGTCAGCGCGCAGCATCGCCAAAATTATTAAATTCCCAGATATTTTAAGTATTCAATCATTTGCGAAAGATCAAGTTGAATTGATTGAATTAGAAGTTCAAAAAGACAGCCCATTGGCAAATATGTCGTTGAATGATTTTAGAACACGGTATGGGGAAATACTCGTTTGCACCATTCGTCGAAAAGGCGAGACGATTATTCCTTCCGGCCAAAACACTATTCGCATCGGAGACCATATCTATGTTTTAGGTAGTAAAACTACGATTCGTAAATTCTATAAAAAAACAAGCCGGAAAACAAAAGACGTTCAGTCTGTCTTGATAATTGGTGGAGGACGTCTGACGTACTATTTATTGGATGTGCTTAAAGACTATCACATGGCTATCAAAGTAATCGAACAACATCGCGAAATTGCGGAAGATTTGAGTGCGAGTTATCCAAATGTCGAAATTATTCTCGGTGATGGAACAGATCAAGATATTTTAATACAAGAAGGAATTGAAAACTATAATGCTTTTGTTAGTTTGACGGGAGTCGATGAAGAGAACATTATTGCCTCTCTCTATGCCCTTCAACAAAGCGTTGATAAAGTCGTTACGAAAGTAAACAGAGAGATTCTATTGGGGATTTTCGATTCGTTAGGAATGGAATCAGTCATTACACCAAAGCGGGTCATTGCGAACTCCATACTCCGTTTTGTACGTAGTTTGGGTAATCCTTCCATTTCCGACGTTGAAGCCCTCTATCGCTTAGCAAATAATGAAGCAGAAGCCATTCAGTTCAAAGTTAAAAATGGTAGCAAGGCTGTTGGTATTCCCTTGGAAAAACTTGCGACCAGAGACAATCTGTTGGTTGCGTATATCATCCGCAACCGTAAATTGATTATCCCTACAGGAAAAGATAGCATTCAGCCTTCTGACCAGGTCATTATCATCACCAAAGATAAATATTTCGATGACATTGATGACATTTTAAGATAGGGGATGCTGGAGTGAATATAAAAATTGTTCGTTATGTGGTTGGACGCTTATTGCAAGTCGAAGCGCTCCTTTTAATTCTTCCTTTAATCGTGAGTTTCATATATGAAGAAGCAATCATCTATAAAATAAGCTTCTTCGCAGTCATTTTATTTTTGTTGATTGTGGGGCAAGTATTGGCATTTAAAATGCCAGATAATAAGCGCCTCACTGCCCGGGAAGGGTTTGTCATTGTAGCCCTGTCCTGGGTTTTATTCTCATTTTTTGGAGGTCTGCCCTTTGTTATTAATGGAGATATCCCGTCACTTGTGGATGCTTTTTTTGAAACGAGCAGTGGGTTTACGACGACGGGTTCCAGTATTTTAACGGATGTTGAAATACTGGCACATTCCAGTTTATTCTGGCGTAGTTTTACCCATTTAGTGGGTGGTATGGGAATTTTGGTATTTGCCTTGGCAATATTACCGAAAATCGATTCCCAATCCGTTAATATCATGAAGGCCGAAACACCCGGTCCCACATTTGGGAAATTGGTTTCGAAATTGTCCACATCTGCACGTATTCTCTATACTATTTATCTTGCCATGACAGTTGTAGTTGTAGCACTTCTTTATTTCGGTGGTATGAACCTCTTTGATTCCTTGCTCCATTCATTTGGTGTAGCGGGAACAGGTGGATTTGGCATTCGAAACGGTAGCATAGCCCCTTACGAAACGCCTTATTTCGAATGGGTTATTGGCATAGGTATGCTCGTCTTCGGGATCAATTTTAATCTCATTTATCTCTTTTTACTCGGGAAATTCAAGCAAGTGTGGGAAAGCGAAGAATTGAAATGGTACATTTTAATCGTTACAGGTGCGGTTGGTTTGATTTGTATGAATTTATTCAGTACCTATCACTCTTTTTCAGTACTTATCCGGGATGTATTTTTTACGGTTTCTTCTATTATTACAACGACGGGTTTTTCAACGGCTGACTTTGGTAAATGGCCACTCTTTTCCCAAACCATACTATTGTTGTTGATGTTTGTAGGAGCTTGTGCGGGTTCAACAGCAGGGGGATTGAAAGTATCTCGGGTAGTTGTTTACGCCAAAATATTTGTTGCAGAAGTGAAAAGAATGGCTAATCCTAGCCGAATCGTTACCGTTTTGTACGATAAAAAACCTTTAAATAAAAACACCAAACACAGTGTGGCAAACTACTTGATTATTTATTTCCTTCTTTTTGCAGGAATGCTCGTATTGCTAACATTGGATGTACCGGACTTCCTATCCGCATTTAGCGCAGTTGCTGCTACATTCAATAATATCGGACCAGCACTTGGGGTAGTAGGACCAGCCCATAGCTTTGCAGAATTAACAGATTTCTCTAAAATTATTCTATCCTTTGGTATGTTAGCGGGAAGATTAGAAATATTTCCAATATTGATTTTATTTTCGCCACGTACTTGGAAAAAATAACAGAGAAAAAGACACTATTATGGTGTCTTTTTTCTTTTTTGTGGATAAATATGAGGAAAAGTATTTAGCCCATGTGCGTAATCGGTTTAAACCCATCTAATCAGGTGTTTATCTCTCGAATAGTTATCCACAGTTTCCCACAACGGATGTGCATAACCGTTGTCCATTTGTGAAAAAACGATGTCAAACGTTATATTATAAGTATAAAGTTTGTGAAAATAAGCTGGGCATAACTCGGAGATAACGAAAGAAACAAATAATTTCAGAAAACAACATCTTGATTAAAAAACGAAACCTCAACTAAATATGGTGGCGAACATGTGTACATGTGGATAAGTATTGTGCATAACTTGTGGGGGAAGGTGGATAACACCAGAGTTATGCACATTAAAAAAGCCAGTTATGAACGTTATCAGTCCATAACTGGCTTTCCAAAATTAATTGAGTTGATTCAAATAATCCACTTGTTCGAATTTATCCGATTCCGTTATACCGACCAATACAAAATCTTTGGCAATCGGTTCATTCGGGTCAAATGAAACCACGAGCTTGCCCAATTTATTGCGGCGCATACCAATAATGTTAATGTCGTATTTACGACGCAAATCGAGTTGGATCAAACTCTTTCCAATCCAACGTTCGGGCGGATAGAATTCCACAACTGAAGTGGAGTCGTCCAAACGAACAATATCTTCAATATTCGTACGCAATAGATTCTTGGCAACACGCACGCCAGATTCTTTTTCAGGCTGAACCACAATGGTGGAACCAATTTCTTCTAATACTTCGCGGTAGTTTTTATTTTTTGCTTTTGCAATAATATGCTTAATACCAAGCTTTTTACAGTTCAAAACGCCAAGCACACTTGCCTCTAAATACGTCCCCGTTGCGATAACCACTGCATCACAGTCTTCCAATCCAATCGTACGTAGCAACTCGATATCAGTAAAATCACCGACAACACCTTTAGCAATATATGGTTCAATCCGATTGACGTTTTCTTCGTATTTATCAACTGCGATTACATCACTACCGAACTCCGACAACGTTTTGGCAATAGTAGATCCGAAGATACCTAGCCCCAGGATACCAATTAATTTACTCATTGTATGATTCTCTCCTAACCAATAATTATGCTGCCTTTTGTATAGGCAATATCTTTTACTGCTTTATTTTTTCTGATTAAACTGTCCACTAACGTAATCGGTCCGATTCTTCCAGCGAACATCAAGAACATATCCACAATCAGACTCGGTGTATCCAAAGAAGCCGTGACATTAGCAGAAACGCCAACCGTTGCTAAAGCAGATACAGCTTCGAACAATAAGAACAACGGATTTGTTCCCGGATTAAATAGTAATAACAAGCTCGTACCCACCGTCAATGTGGTTAACAAAGCAACAAAAATAATTAAAGCTTGTCTAACAACGTTTTTCGGAATGGTATGATTAAATAAATTGACATTACTTTGTCCCCGTATTTCGTTGTAAATCATGATGAATACAATCGCAAAGGTCGTCGTTTTCATACCACCGGCAGTACCACCAGGAGAACCACCAATGAACATAGTAACGACACTCATGAACATGGAGATTGGAGTAATCGTACTGTAATCCAATGAAGCAAATCCAGCAGTACGCATGGTTACCGTATGGAAGAAGCTGGCAAGCACTTTATCCCCGAAAGAAAAAGTCCCGATTGAAGCATCGTTTGTATATTCAAATATTAAGAACAAAAGGGTACCGCCCACTAACAATCCTATTGTCATAAGGATTGCCAAGCGCGTATGCAATGTTAATGAACGAAGACGACGCATTAATGGCGGTTTTTGTTTCATTTTTGCAGTAGCGTGGAACAAGTTGGTAACATCGAACCACACAGAGAAACCGATTCCGCCTAAAATGATTAACGCTGCGATAACCAGATTGATCCCCGGATTATGAGCGTATTCAATCAAACTGCTATTACCCATTGTATCGAAGCCTGCATTACAAAAAGCAGAGATTGAAAGGAACATCGAAATAAACAAACCTTTTGCAAAACCAAATACTGGAACAAAATAGAAACTCAGTAATACCATTCCTGTTCCTTCTATTATAGCTGTATATTTCATAATTGTTCCAATATAGGTTCGAAAATCTTTGGCGTCCCCTCGATTAATTCCTTCTTGAACAGCTAGTTTATTACGAAAGCCAATTTTATTTTTTGAAAGTTGTGTTATAAAATAGGCGATTAAAGTCATCAGCCCCAGACCACCGACTTGGATGAGCAGCATACAGATAATTTGCCCAAACAGTGTATAAGAGTCGGCAATCGATTCTGTGAACAAGCCGGTCACACAGACCATCGATACGGCTGAAAAGAGATTATCAATATAAGTGGCATTCGAAGTAGATAATTGACTGATTGGTAAAGATAGTAAGAGTGATCCGATAAAAATAACACTCGCAAAACTGGAAGCAATTTTTTGAGAAGTCGTCCAGCTTCCTATTTTATTTAGCAAAATGAACATTTCCTTTCTTCCTTATCATGCTTTAGGATAGACGTATTTTAATACGAATGGCCTGAAAAAGATAGCGAAAAAAAAGTAGAAAAACTAACTAAATTTTGGTGGTAAATATTCTTATCCCAGGATGACTTTTCCATCCACAAATTGAATATTCTTCGTTTCTTTATCTTTTCGCGCCAGTGTTTCCGCCATCGTAATCGGACCGATTCTTCCCACAAACATCAAAATCATTAAGATAACCCGGCTTAACACACCAAGCGTAGGGGTCAACCGTGCTGACATCCCAACAGTCGTAATCGCGGAAACCGATTCAAACATTAAGACAATAAAGTCAACTTTCGGATTCAATAACGATAACAATCCTGTTCCACCAATAAAGGTAGCTAGGAATATCAAGAAAATAACAACCGCATTACGCACTAAGCTAACCGGTAACGTATAGTTCCAGATGTTTACATTTTTCTGTCCCTTGCTTTCATTTATAATGAGTAAGACAACCATTGCGAACGTGGTTGTTTTAATCCCACCGGCTGTACTACCCGGCGAACCACCGACGAACATCGATAAAATAAAAGAAAACAGTGTAAAAGAGTGCACTTCAGTAAAATCGATTGTTGTCATACCGGCTGTTCGCATCGTGATAGTCTGAAAGGAACTGGCCAACAACTTCTGGCCGAAAGTGAAATCGCCAATCGTATTCGGATTGTTAAATTCGACCAATAAAAAGGTCAGTGTTCCTGAAATGATTAAAAAGAAACTGACGGAAATGGCCAACCGCGAATGCAAGCTTAACTCCCGGAAGAAAAAACGGATGTGTTTTTTGTTAGTCCGTTGTGACCATCTCTTGATCAACTTCGTGACATCGAACCAGACGTGGAAGCCAATCCCGCCTAAAAAAATCAAAACGGAAATAACAATGTTCACTAACGGATCATGCACATAAGCCGCTAAAGAAACCGCGCCAAGTGTGTCAAATCCGCCATTCGTAAAGCCGGAAACCGCGAGGTAGAGGGCGGTGAAAAGCCCTCGACCCCAACCAAATTCCGGTACGAACCGAAACGACAACAGGATAAATCCCAAGCTTTCAAAAATAAGGACATATCTTAAAATCAACCGCATAAATGACCGGAAGTCCGTCGCATCCTCACGGTTAATACTGGCTTGTACTACGAGTTTGTTCTTTAAACTCATCTTTCTTCCCATAAAAGAAACGGCACTGGCCACGATGGTCATAATTCCTAAACCACCCACCTGCATCAATATGAGCGATATAATCTGCCCAAACAGCGAATACGTCTGTGCAACGGGATGGATGACTAACCCCGTCACCGTCACTAATGACACCGTATGGAAAAAGTGATCGAACAGCGTGGCTTCCGAACCCGGCGCCTGACTGATTGGTAGAATAAGGAAAATAAACCCAATCAGAATCATTACAAGAAAACTGGCACTAATTTTTAAAGATGTATGCCACCCATCTATCCATTTACGCAAGGTCCTATCTCCCTTCGATTTGTATTGCAAGAATGCCCCTTTTTCACTACCATTAGAGTGAGGATGAAAAAGGGGCGTATTTTACATGAATATAAAAATTATAACAGTTGGAAAGTTAAAGGAAAAATATTTGAAGCAAGGCATCGCTGAATATGCCAAACGTTTAGGCAGCTACTGCAAAATGGAAATCATCGAGGTCAACGACGAAAAAGCACCCGAAAATTTGAGTGACAAAGAAATGGAAATGATCAAAGACAAAGAAGGCGAACGCATCCTCGCCAAAGTCAGCGATCAAAGCTATGTTTTCGCCCTGGCCATTAACGGCAAACAATACGATTCCGTTGACTTCGCCAAAAAAATCGAAAATCTTGGTATCACCGGAAAAAGTGATATTACCTTCATTATCGGTGGTTCGCTCGGATTAAGCAAGCAAGTGCTCAAACGCGCCAACGAGGAAATCTCGTTTGGTAAGTTGACGTTCCCGCATCAGTTGATGCGGTTGGTTTTGGTGGAGCAAGTTTATCGGGCGTTTCGGATTATTAATGGGCATGCTTATCATAAATAAATGAGGATCTGATGATCCATCTCCTGTGTGCTAATAGTTAAGCAGAAATCTGATGAATGGTTTCTACTTTTTTTATACTTCGGGCTTAACTTGAAAAAAATAGTCAACGAACTATACTTATATTTAAAGATTAACCGATTTGGTGAATAGGAGGAAGTATGATTGAACTACCCCCCCACCTTCTCATTGGGCTGTGCCCTTTTCATTCCAGTATTGACAGGAGTATTCTGGCGGATTTAATAAAACTGATTTTCTGAAGTATAGGAAATGTTAATAGAAAAATATGAAGATATGTAAGAGATGCGAGAAAGTAGTAAAAAGTCTGCACATACGGAGGGATTTTTATGAGAATAGCCATATTTACACTGGGTTCAAGAGGGGATGTGCAACCGTATGTTGCTCTAGCAAAAGCTGCAATATCAAAAGGGCATAGTGCAGTAATATGTACCGGGAAAAGTTTTCAACATTTTATTGAAGGAAATGGTGTTGCGTTTGAAGCGGTTACCAGTGATTTGATGGCTATGCTTGAGACTGAAGAAGGGAAAATGGTATTTAATGATGCTTTGAAACACCCCATAAAGACTAAGCGCTATTTAAAAGATATGGTGAATCCAGCATTTAGAAAAACATTAGATGACTTTTATAAAAGTGCACAAGGAGCAGATGTAATTATTTATCATCCTAAAGCTTTTGGAGCGCCTGATATAGCAAAGTTTTTAGGCATTCCTTGTATCAGTATGCCGCCCGTTCCAATAACCTATCCAATTGAAGAGTTTCCGAATCTAGCAATATCACCTACCAGAAACTTGGGTAAAGTCATTAATAAATTAACATATAAAGTAATGGATAAGGCAGAAAGTGCTAGTATTAAGGAAGTAAATGATTTTAGAGAGAAAACATTAAACTTACCTAAGCGAAAAAGTGGTGAGTACACATTTAACATTGATGGTAGAGAGATACCTATCATCTATCCTATTAGTTCGTATTTATTTAAAGATGTGAAAAGTTGGGCAGATAAAGTGTATTTACCAGGATTTTTCTATCTTGATACGGAAATTGAAGTACTTGAGGAAGAAATACTGAAGTTTATTAATTTGGGAAAAGAACCCATTGTAATCTCCTTTAGCAGTATGCCCCTGAAGTCACCAGATCTATTCAAGGAGAAATTAGTTAAGGCACTAAAAGAAACCGATAATCGTGCAATTATTATAGCGGGTAATAGTGGCATTGCTGTTGAAGGGGAAAAAGAGCTTTTAACAATAAAAGCGGCTCCGCATACGTTGTTATTTCCTTTAGCTAAAGGAATAATCCATCATGGTGGAGTCGGAACGATGGCAGCTGCTTTAAAAAGTGGCAAGCCACAAATAATTATACCTTTTGCAGTGGATCAGCCGTTTTGGGCAAATAGGCTGTATAAGTTAGGGTATGCTTTGGAACCAATAAAAGAAAGTGAAGTAACAACTGAAGAACTAATCAGTAGATTTAAAGAATTAGAAAAAGTTGAAGTAAAGCAAAAGGCTCAAAATATAAAAAGTGCTTTATCTGTAGAGAATGGGACAGAGAACGCTATAAAATATATTGAACGTTATTGTGATGGATATTACAACAAGTAGGATTAATTTTTTACGGAGGAGAAAGTAGATGGATAACCAATTCGACCCCAACAACAAGATTATTCAACTGCTTCTTCAGGGGATGGGCATGGAAGACAGCGGCAAACCTGAAGAGGCCAGCCTGCTGTTTTCTAAGGCCTGGAGTGAAGCGATAGACGATTTTGAAAAATTTATCGCGGCTTATTATGTGGCCCGGCATCAAAAAAATGTATCAGACAAATTAAAATGGTTCGAAACCTCTTTGCAGTTTGCGCTAGAAGTGAATGATATTGCGGTAAAGAGTGCGTTCCCATATTTATATAGGAACATCGCGAAATGCTATGAGGCGTTATCCGATCCGGACAAGGCGAAAAAGCATGTTGAATTATCGCATTCGTATAAGGGTACGCCTTCTGATCCAGGCCCTTTTTTTCATGGGACAAGAGCAGATCTGCAGGTAGGTGAGCTGCTGACAGCAAAAGGAGAATCGAATTACAAATCCGGACTTAAAATGAATCACATTTATTTCACGGCTGTGATTAGTGGGGCTGGACTTGCGGCCGCATTGGCAAAAGGTGATGGACGAGAACGGGTTTATATTGTAGAACCAACTGGGGATTTCGAAAATGACCCGAATGTTACGGACAAGAAATTCCCAGGAAATCTGACCCGTTCCTACCGTTCGCAAGCACCTTTTAGATATTCGTGAATCAGGTTGTGCAAATGTAGAAGAACAATTAAACGACTGATGAAGAAATATAAATACTCAGATAACTATAACTAAGCTATCCAGATTGCCTTTAAAATGGGAGAATTCTAGGATTGCATCCTGCATTCCCGAATTGTGTAACGAGAATGGCTGCGAACCTTGATATCAGTGGATTTTCCCCTTGTTATAAATGTTGATTATAACGAGGGGGAATTAATCTAAAAAATCTCTTGAAGCCTTTATGTTACTAAGTTTCTACAATATCCTCGTTATAAATTTCCGGGAATACAGGTTGCATACAGATGGCGAATAAATAAGACTTTGACCCCATATCCATAATGAAGGATGTGGGGTTAAATGTCTATCCTACCCGCAACATCACTAATGCTTTAAAAAACCGCAGTTGAATATGATACGCACATGCTTATCATAAATGAGGTCATTTTTTTGGGGAGAATGGCGGTGTGATGGCATTCCTGAGTTAGTGACAGAAAAGGTTTGAAAAAGAGAATAGAATCGATAAAGCGGAAAGCCTATGATGACGGGCTTTCCGCTTTTTTTTACCTTCCAATTAACCTACGGAACTAAGACGCTAATCCTGTAAGAAAGGGTTAGCATCTTAGTTTTTTAAGCTTATCGCGTTCGTAACTTAGGGAACTACTCGGCCATGAATGACCGAGCTTCTGGGAACGCCGCTGACTTACTCGATTGTTGTGATAACAGCGAGCAGCGGTTACGGCTATTGACCAAAGCGCGTCCACACTTATGCCCTTTAACGTTAGGCGAACGCTTTGTTGCGGATGTTCACGGCCGCGTTGATATCTCGGTCGATACCGACGGTATGGCAATGCGGGCAATTGAACATACGGATGTGCAGCGGTTTCTTACCGGTGTTCATGCCGCAATGCGAACACGTTTGACTTGTGTAGTGCGGTTTAACGAGGATGAGCTCTTTTTTGTGCCACGCGCACTTGTAGGTCAATAGGTTCTTGATGATGCCCCAGGAGGCATCCGCGATGGAACGCGCCAAATGGTGGTTCTTCATTAGATTTTTGGTTTTCAAATCCTCCATGACGATGATGTCATGCTCTTTTACCAGTTGGGTTGTGTAGTGATGCAGGTAGTTCAGGCGTTGGTTCTTGATGCGTTTGTTGATGCGGGCGACCTGCTGCTTGGCTTTCTGCAGGTTCTTGAAGTCAGTCAGTTGGAGTTCGACGCCGTTTGCTTTGGCGGCTGCGATTTCCCGCAGGGCACGC
The DNA here is from genome assembly GCF_011299095.1 of Jeotgalibaca porci. Lineage (NCBI taxonomy): Bacteria > Bacillati > Bacillota > Bacilli > Lactobacillales > Carnobacteriaceae > Jeotgalibaca > Jeotgalibaca porci. The sequence goes on from NZ_CP049889.1 coordinate 1,404,999, forward strand.
TCACGCCGGCGGGCGAACTTGCGCTGCCAGATGCGTTTCTGTTTCGCCAATGCCCGCTCAAACTGCTTGTTTTTCAACTTGTATCCGTCCGACTGGATGACCAAGTGGGTAATCCCCATGTCCAGCCCCACGGTGGCGCCCGTTTTCGGCAATATCGGAACGGCTTCCTCCACCAGGATAGTCGCCGTATAGGAACCGTCCGGTTCCTTACGGATGATGGCACGCATAATGCGCCCGGTGATGCGGTGGGCGCCATGGCACTTCACTAACTTCAATTTGGGCATCTGGATGTAATGGTTGTCCACCACAGTGATGCTGTTGTTGATGCATTTGGTGGTGTAGGTGCTCTTCGGACGCTTCCGCGACTTGAAGCGGGGATAGCCGTTCTGCTTGTTAAAGAAACGCTGGAACGCAGCATCCAAATCGTCGGAGGTATACTCCAGGCTGGTACTGTTCGCCTCCTTCAGGAATGGAAATTCCCACTTGAGTGGTTTCATCAGGTTGTGCATGGCGTACTTGCCCACATACCTGCCACCGTTCTCGTGACGTGCCTGTTGCATCGCCAGCAGCTGGTTCCACACGAAGCGGTTCAGCGCCAGATTGCGGTCGATGAAAATTTTCTGCTTTTCGGTCGGGTAGAGCTTAATTTTGATGCCTTTCAATACCATCGGGTTGCCCCTCCTTTCTGCGTTGGTCATCGATGTACTTGGCGATGGCGTGCTCATTGGTCGTACCGATGCTCTCTACAAAATAACTGGGCGCCCACAGGTGGCGGTCCTCTTTCTTCCAGTAAGACTTCTTCAGTTCTGGGAACTCGAGGAAGAGTAACCGGGCGCTGGTTCCTTTCAGCCAGCGGACAATATTGGTCACGGACAGCTTGGGTGGAGCGCTCACCATCAGGTGGATGTGGTCGTCCAACCCCACCTCCAGGTGGGAGATGGTGAAGCCGTACTCAGCCGCAATGTCATAAAGGATGTCCTTCAGGCGGGCGCTGATGGCCGGGTTGATGACCTGGTTGCGGTACTTGGTCCGCCAGATGATGTGGTAGTTTAGGTTGTAGACAGAGGTTCTGCCATAAGTGAATCGTTCTTCGTCTCTCATGTGTCCATTATACCAATAAACAAGACCATATGCAACCATATGGAAGACCGACATAACATGATATACATCGATTATGTCATCTACCATGTGCGAGACGAGTTTTACAAGATGGTTTCGTTCATCACGGGTTTGAAAGCCCGTGTTTTCTCTCAACGAATCAGAAAAAGTACGGCTGAAAAGAAGTCATTCCTAAGGAGAGAGTGGTATAATAGAGAAAATAATTCTATCAAGGGAGGGGTTATAGAACATGGTCAAGGCATTTGGCTTATTTTTTGAAGATAAACGTATTTGGCTTATTCTAGGAGGGAGCGTGCTCTTTTCTTTCATTTTAGCGATTGGTGTTATCTTGCTCGACACCAGAATGATAAATGTGGTGGACTATTTCCCGACTGTTTTTCTAACGAGCGTCAATCTGGCCAAATCAATCTTGAGCCTGCTAGCGGGTTCCCTTTTTTCAGTGGCAACCTTCACGTTTGGGACGATGTTATCGGTCATTTCGTTCTACTCATCTAATTTCAGTCCCCGGACTGTTGAGAATTTTCTCTTACAGAAAACATCTATGCAAACTTTGGGGATTTTTCTTGGTGGTTTTATTTATTGTCTTTCCTCTTTGTTTTTTATGCGCAATTCAGAAGATGAATATTTGGTTGTTTCGGCCTCCATTGCCTTATTGTACGCCCTTGCCTGCGTTTTTTATTTTACGAAGTTCGTTTATAATGTGGCAACATCCGTACAATTGAACCATCTTGTGACTAAATTGTACAAGGAGGCCGAGTCAGTTGCGGATGAAACGATTGAATACTTTCAAGAAATGCCTTTGTTGGATCATCTTCCTCAAATAGACACGCTACACATCTTCACAGTAAAGGCTAACGAGAGTGGTTATGTTGAATATATTAATTTTAATCGACTAGTTGAACTGAGCAAGGAATTCAAAGGCACCATAGTGCTACATCTAAGAATAGGAGAGTTTATTTCCGCAAATCAGCCGCTAGTCGATTTATACACTAACCGAAAAGTTAAAGATGAATCACAGCTCCAAGCGGCAATAAACCGCACCCTAACTTATGAAGAAAAACCTTCTTCTATGTACGATCCAAATTTTGCTCGAGCTAAATTGATTGAAGTAGCTCTGAGGGCGGTTTCGCCAGGCATAAATGATCCTAATACCGCCATTTATATCTTAAACTACAAGGCTTTGTTGGATTCAAAATTTGCCAGTATACCAGGAAGGTTTGTGGTGATGGGCGAAGACACTGATGAGACATTTTCTTCGGGAGGTAACGTGATTTATGATTTCAATAATTTTCCAAAAGACTTATATGAAAGTTATTGGCAATTAATTCACTATATGAAGCAAGATATTTCTGGAGTGGTGGCACTGTTTGACTCTTTGTTGACAGTTGCTTATTCTGCACATCCGAAGAAGCTAAACTATATTAAGGATTACAGTAATTATCTGTTTAATCTAACGAGTCCCAATTTTACGGAAAGACTAGATATTCAAAATATCGAGGAACGCCAACAACGTATTCTAGGGATTAACCATCCTGAGCTAGAGGAATGAGCTTGAAACTGAAAACTATCTGTGTTATTTTTCGCTGAAAGGTTTATAATATTCTCTTTAGTTCAAAACACAAAGAATGCCGGTTTATTTCAGTTGGTAGAGCATCGCACTCGTAACGCGGGGGTCGTAGGTTCGATCCCTATAGCCGGTATCACATTAATTTAGAAAGTACATCAAGGTTTAACCCCTGAGATGTACTTTTTTCTGGCTAATATTTCCCAAAACCAAACCGTCACACATCCGTCGGTAAACTTGCTGGAAAAGAAGGTGTCGCATTACAATGGAACACGCGTATCACAAATGACGACTAAATCACTCATCATTTAAGTGTGAACCATGTCTTGTACATACCGTTGAGCTGTTGTGAGCGGAAAGCACCGTCTGATTGTGCAAAGGTTTGGATTTTGAGGTGAACCTTTGCACTAACAGGCGAATAGGCTATTTAAAAAGGACTAAAATCCATGCCAAGTATATTTTAGTGCTTATACTTACGAATAAAACAAGCGAAATTAGAGGAGAATGACAAAATGACACATAAAATTATTATTGATTGTGATCCAGGAATAGATGATGCAATGGCTTTGATTTATGCCGTCGCTTCTGAAGAAATTGAAATATTGGCTGTTCATACAGTAGCGGGAAATGTAAATGTCGATCATACAACCAACAATGCACAGGGTGTATTGGCCTTTTTAAATCGCTATGATATTCCTATTTGTCGAGGAAGTAATATGCCCTTAGTGGTAGAGCCAAGTTTTGCGGATGATGTTCATGGAGCCAATGGAATGAGCGGCTACGAATTTGACAATTTCGCACCTTTATCAGAAAAAACTGCTCTTGAATCGTATGTCCATATCTTACGAAATACACAAGAGAAAGTGATTATAGCTGCAGTGGGACCGCTAACGAATGTCGCTATTTTATTGAAAGCTTATCCTGAACTGACAGATAAAATCGAAAAAATAATCATTATGGGTGGCGGACTCAAAGGTGGAAATATTACCACGACAGGGGAATTTAATTTCTACGTAGATCCGCATGCTGCGCACGTCGTTATCAAATCTGGTCTTCCTGTTGTATTGGCAGGTTTAGACGTAACGGAAGTCGCAAGACTTTACAAGGAAGATTTAGAGGAGATTGCGTCATATGATAAGAGACTAGGCCAGTTTATGTTAACGACTAATGAAACGTCAATGTCTATTTATAATAGCTTGGGATTTGGAATGAGTTGTACCCCGAATGATGTGGTTCCTATCGTACATCTCCTTCATCCAGAAATTTTTGAAACAGAAGATTTGAAAATTGATGTCAGCTATGACAGTTGCGAAACGAGAGGGATGACGTATGTGGATGCACGGATTCGCGCTCCTCAAGAACCCAATGTACAAATGATTATGGGAGTTGACTTAGCACGTTTTAGAGCTGAGTTTAAGGAGACGGTAATCACCTATATCCAGAATACGAATAATCGTTGATTGTGATTCGCATGTGGATGGTAGCTGTCTATTTCTATCTGTTCGGTGGCGTTCATTCGAATGGTATGAATGATTATGGTTCCATAGTACACATAATGCAATTAAGAAATTGCTGTGGTATGGGATACAAGCATGCGTCTCAGAAATAAAGAAGAAGTCTGCACAAGTTTTGGGATTTTCCAAAGTTGTGCAGACTATTTGTCATAGTGCGCACAACTTAGGGGAAAACTCATTTTTTGTACAGACTATATCGTAGAAACGCGAGAAGTATGGTGTTTTAAACGTAGTAAAAGGTTTACAGGGAGTTGGGATTAGAATTCTTCCTTACTTAACACCCTCCTCTGCTAGAAGAAATAATTCCTATCCGTACTTGACCCACCGCGGTACAATAGAGCTAAGATTCTGATAGAAAGGCGGTTTTCTAATGGCACAACCAGTGATTACACTAAGCAACTTGTCTAAAAAGTATCGGGATGCCTATGCGATTGAGGAGATTAGTCTCGATATTGAAAAAGGGGATTTTTACGGCTTTGTTGGTCCGAATGGGGCGGGAAAGAGTACAACCATGCGTATCTTGTTGGGTCTGATTCAGGCAACGGAAGGGGAAGCGCGCGTATTTAATCAACCTGTCACGACTCAAACTTCATCCATTCTGGCGCGTATTGGGTATATTCCTTCTGAAGTGGTTTTTTATGACTATTTAACAGTACGCGAAACGATTTTGTTTTCAGCGCGTTTGCGTGGCAGTGATGAAACCATTCTGGCTGAAAGTCAGCGGTTGATGGATAAGTTTAACATTGATGCGAATAAGAAAATAAAAGCGCTCTCGTTGGGTAATCGTAAAAAGGTAAGCATCATTTGTGCTTTGCAGCATCAGCCGGATTTATATATTTTTGATGAGCCGACGAGTGGGTTGGATCCGTTAATGCAGGCGGTCTTCTGGGAAGAGATGCAAGAACGGCATCAAAAGGGAGCGACGATTTTTGTGTCGTCGCATAACCTGACTGAGGTGCAACGCTACTGTACGAAGGCGGCTATTATTAGCGAAGGAAAAATTATTTCTGCCGGGCCGATGGAAGAATTGAGGAAAACGTCGGTTAAGCGTGTCGTGATTCAAGGCATAACCGCCATTCCTGAACTGGAAGAACAGATGAAGGACATGCAGCAAACGCAGGATGGCATTAGTTTTCTATACCAAGATACATTGGCGCAGTTAATGACAGTTTTGTATTCATACAAAGATAATATTCTGGATTTATCAATCGTCGAGCCTGATTTAGAAGAAGTGTTCAGGCATTTCTATGTGACGGATAAAGAAATGAGGGATGATTGATGTATATATTTAAGAATGAACTCAGACGACACCGGATAACGACCGTAGCAATTGGCGTTATTTTGGGACTGTTCATGATGATTGTGATAACTATTTATCCCGCATTTTCCGATGACGCACAAAATATGATGGCGGCCTTTGGTGATCTCTCGAGTTTTACGAACCTACTGAATATTGATATAACCCAGTTAGGTAGTTTGGAGGGCTATTATGGGATGGAACATGATGTGCTCGTCAACTTAACGATTAGTGTTTACGCGGCTATGTTGGGCGGTAATCTGCTTTTGAAAGAAGAGCGTGAACATACAAGCGAGTTCCTTTTGACGCATCCGGTGAGTCGTGTGCGTGTGATAGCGGAGAAGTTGTTGGCCAGCACAGTGATTCTTTTAGTGGTTCTCTTGTGTGTGTATAGCATCAGTTTATTGACGGTATATTTTTCGGGGCAAGAAGTGGCTGCAGGCATCTTTTTCAAGATTCACTTGGTCAGTTTTTTACTTTATTTAAACATCCACCTTTTGGCATTGGGACTCGTTGAGTTAGTACCCTATAAAAATGCGACACTTGGAACGTTTGTTGTCGTTTTTCTGTATGCGTTGCTCGTGATTTCAAATCTTAAGCCCGATTGGGAATTTTTACGGTGGCTCACACCGTTTCACTATAGCAGCACGTCCTTTATCATCAACACGGATACCATCCCTTGGAAATATATCGCCGCCAACTATGCGATTAGCTTTGTCTTTTTATTCTTAGGACTGTACCGCTACACGAAACGTGATATTGATTACTAACAAAAAATGACCCTCCTGATATAGGAAAGGGTCATTTTTCTGTTTAACACTTAATTAACGGAAACAGCGCGCCCACCGACAGGGTAGAGGAAGCCGCTCACCTCGGTTACGCTATTTTCTTTGACGAGATAGTCTAACTCACCGCGGCTATATTTTTCGTAATCGACGCGCAAAGGAATGTGTCCGTCACTGTAAAAGCGTTCGCGGTTATTAGGATTTTCTTCTTCACTCAACCAGGTAGCGCGCCAAATTTGCCAACTGACATGTCCTACTTTGCGGTTAGAACTGATTCCCATGAAATAGCTACAGGTATCATTTTCACAGACGCTATCGCCACTAACCCACGTAATTCCTAACTCTCTTAATTCACTTAGAAACTGTGCGTGTATCTCCTCGTTACTGCCAACACTAAACCAAACAACTTCATGCTCATCAATTAAATTTTTTATCTTATACATATTCCTGCCTCCTTAAGGCATTTTATTCCTATAAAGAAAGGCAAAAAAATATCCCATCGCCACCGATGAGATTCCAGAAAATATGAACCCATCGGCCAAGCTGAAGCACCTTACATATGCAGGTTGCTGTGCGGTCAACGAGCTTGTCTCTCGCGCACTCTTTATAGGTATATGAAGTATAGCATATAAATTACCATTAATTGCAAAAGAAGGTCGAATCTGAGACTGGAAGATTACGTTATTAGTGATTTCAGATCAACCTTCTAGTCATAGATATCTTTTCTATGCCCAATTTGAAGCATTAAAATAGTTACTGTCTCATCGTTGATATCCGCTATTAAGCGGTAATCACCGATTCTATAACGCCATTCCCCTGAACGATTTGCAGTTAGTCCTTTTCCATGAAGCCTAGGATTCGTACAATTTACTAGATTCTTTTGAATCCAACCCATAATTAATAGCGCTTGATGTTTATCTAGCTTTTTTAATGTTTTTTGAGCTCCATTTTCGAACTCTACCTTGTATTTTGAGTTCATTTAATCAGAAAGCTCTTTCAGCATATCTTCAAATGATATACTTTGTGGATTTTCTCTATGTTCCTTCATAGCTTGATTGTATAAGCCTAAATCAATTTCATCTTCTATCTTTTCCAAAACAGAACTTCTAATTAAAGCCGATACCGAAATGTTTTTAGTTTTAGCATACTCTTTGATTAGTTTATCTTCTTGCTCATCTAAACGCAGTGATATAACAGTCATTATAATCGACCTCCTTCACCTTTTGTATATACATTGTAATACAAAAATAACGCGTGTTCAAATGTTTAATATGATATAATCACCACAAATTATAAAACGATTTCATCGGATGCGAATTCGTAAGAAATACACATACTATAGTAGAAAAGAGGGATTCTTAATGAAAAAAAAATTTAGTAAAAATTCATTCAAGAAGAAAAAACAAGATAATGAAGAGGAAGTTGTTATTGAAGAAACTAATGAATTTTCCATGTTCTTCAACGAAGTGCTAAAGAAGCTGCCCCAAAAGACAGCGACAATAATAATGGGATCATTTGATAAATCTAAACAACAAGCTGAAAAAATATTATCCAACAGCAAAGAGCAGTATGAAAAGATCTTTGATGAGTTTCTGGTAGGGGTTGATCCTGAGATCCGGAAGAAATGTTATAAAACTATTCATGCTGCGACGTTGACAGCTGCAATTATTGGTTGTTCACCAATTCCTTTCTCGGATGCGTTTCTTTTAGTCCCTGTTCAACTGACAATGATGTCACGCCTTCATAAAACATTCGGGCAGTCATGGTCAGAGAACTTAGGCTCTGCATTATCTAAAGAGCTTGTTGTCGTGGGATTAGGCAGAAGTGTTGTCGGGAATCTATTGAAAATGGTACCGACTGTAGGGACTGTTGCCGGAGCGGCTATAAACGGTGCAGTGGCCAGTACGATTACAGCTGCATTGGGCTGGGTAACTGTCAAATTATTGAACGAAGGTGAAGATATCTTTGATGATATCACGTCCTTCAAGGGGCAATTTGATATCCTCTTGAAGACCCTCCAAGCATCAAATAAGAAGAGTAAATAATGCAAGAAGCCCCACTGTAATCAACAGCTGATTACGGTGGGGCTTCTTTCGTTTATTCTACGCGGACACGAGCGTCCTATCCTCATTGAGGTACGGCTTGAACTGGGTTTCGTACATCAATTTGTACATCCCGTCATTTTGAAGCAGCTGTTGGTGTGTGCCGCGTTCGACTTCTTTTCCATCTTCCAACACGAGGATTTTATCGGCGGACATAATGGTCGACAAGCGGTGCGCAATGACCAGGCTGGTTTTATTTTTCAATAAAGAGCTTAATGCTTCTTGAATCAAGCCTTCAGAAAGAGAATCCAAGCTGGAGGTTGCTTCATCCAGAATCAGAATTTTTGGATCTTTCAGGAACACGCGGGCGATGGAGAGTCGTTGTTTTTCACCGCCGGACAACTTAATGCCGCGGTTTCCGACTTCAGTATCATAACCGTCCGGAAGGTTGGAAATAAAGGTGTGGATGTTGGCTTCTTTACAGGCTTGGATGAGTTCTTCTTCCGTCGCATCGCTCTTGGCGTACAGCAAGTTGTCGCGTATGGATGCGTTGAAGAGGTACGTTTCTTGAGTCACCATTCCGATGTTTTGTCTCAGGAAATGAAGGTCCAAATCGCGAATGTCATGACCGCCCATCTTAATCTCGCCGCCAGTTACATCATAAAGACGGGGAATAAGATTGAAAATAGTTGATTTACCAGCGCCGGAAGGACCGACAATCGCGAGCGTTTCGCCCTCGTTAACTTGGAAATTGATACCTTTGAGAATAGGAGATTGTTCGTTGTAATGGAACGTGACAGCGTTAAAGCTGAGGTCACCGGTAAGAGTGGTTGGAAGCGTCGCATCGGGTTTATTTTCAATATCTACCGGCATATCTAAATAATCGAAGATACGCGTGAAGAGGGCGAGGGAGCGGATGAATTCAATGTGAATGTCCATTAACTGCATCAACGGTCGGTACATGCGTGACATCAACGCAACCAAAACAGTGATATCACCGACTGTCAGACCCTGGTGATTATTTACGAGTAGCATGAAGCCACCGACTAAGTAAATGAACATCGGACCGGCTTCAACGAACGTTTGGGCAATCATTCTGAACCAGCGGCCGACTGTTGCCTCTTTGATTTTAACCGTAGTCAGATTTTCGTTGATTGAACTGTAGCGCGCGTACTCCGCTTCTTCTTTGGTAAATAATTTAACGAGTTGCTGACCGCTGACGCTCAATGTTTCGTTTAAGAGCTCATTGGCTTCATCGTTTAAATCTTGGGATTCGTTGGTTAGTTCCCAACGCTTTTTGCCGACTAATTTAATCGGGAAAATTAATAGCGGAACAATGAGAATGGCCACGATTGCTAAGGCGCCGTTCATTTGGAACATGGCAATCATGGAAGTGGTAAGTGTTGCGAGATTGGCGATGGTTTGGGTTAGGGTTCCGGTCACGAAGCTTTGGACACCACTGATGTCGCTGGTCATCCGTGTGATGATTTCGCCTTGTTTACCGGAAGAATAAAAGCCTTGCGAGAGTTTCTGAAGGTGGCCGTACATGTGGTTACGCATATCTTTTCCAATGTTTTGAGATAGCCAGGAGCCGAGGTAGCTTTGAAGGAGACCGACCAGACCTGTTAAAATCAAAACGAGAAATGATGCGGCAATGAGGGTGACAAGTTTGGTAAAGTTTCCGCCGATAAAGCCTTCGTCGATAATCCGACCGGTCAGCATGGAGGGCAGAACACCGAGGAGAGAAGCAAAGAGAATAACCAGAATACTTAAGCCGACTTGAAGTTGATAAGGTTTCAAATATAAATAGATGCGTTTCAGTAATTGGCTTGTGACTTTTGGTGGCTGCGCAGTAATTTCTTTGTCTAGTTCTCTTGTGTTGATTCTTCTCAATCAATCACGCTCCTCTATTAAAGTTCCCAACCTTGTTCATCGATAACTATTTCCAGTGCGTCCAATACGCGGATAAAAGCCTGGATGTCCTGTTCATCGACCCGACTCACCAGCGTTTGAATAAGCTTTTCCTGTTGGGCTTTTTTCTCTGCGGCCATCTTTCGGCCTTCATTACTCAAGGTAATAAAAACATTGCGGCGATCTTCAGGTGAAATTTTACGTTCAATCAGGTTTTTAGCTTCCAGTTTATTGAGAATAGTCGTGATACGGGGCGTAGAGACATTCATCATTTTTCCGAGCTCGCTGGGAATGACGTTAGTGTCATTGTCATAGAGGTAAGAAAGAACGATGCCGGTTCCGCGCCCAGTTTTTTGTTGGGAGCGACGTTGTAGCTTTAAGCGATTGATGTGTGTGAGGATTTCAGTGACAGGGGTATTCGGATTGTTTTCCATCGAACCATCCTTTCGTTCATAGTTGTTAATGATTAACTTGTGTTAACTATTATAAATGATTAAGTATGCTTTGTCAAGGTGGAGAGCATTATGAAGCGTTAGCTCCCCAGTACTTTTGGGAAATCGATAAGGTGGTGAAAGATTTCCGAGAGCGTTAAGAAGCATTGAATAAGTTTAGTAATATTGAGATAATAAAAATAAAATGAAATATCCGTTTGGCTCAGTGCAGATAGAGGATAAGGGAGTCATTCAAGCTATACTTACTGTAGGCATTGATGGGATTGAATATAAAGTCATTTTTATGCAAACAATACGATAACAAAAAAGCAAGGAGAACTGCATAATGATTCCTAGAAATGATGAAAAGTGAACGTATGTAGGAGTCTTATATAATAATTAAGGAGGAACAGTATGGAAAAAAATATTGAAGAAATAGTTGGTTTCCTGTGTCAACAATACGAGCGTTTAAAAAGTTCTATAAATTTTGTGAACGATGATTTATTAGCAGAACAACGCAATTATTTTACAACCAAATTTTCGAAAGAAGTATTAAAGAGGATGACACCGGAGGAAGCTCTTGAAAATTTGATGAACTCAAAAAATAGAGATAGTCTGGTTTATCATTTGGAATTTAAAAATGATGAGGATTTCAATACAAGTAACTTTGGCGGCATCGGTGGGGGAACGGCTGGTAAATTCACGATTTTTCATTCTAATAAGTTCAGTCAATGGGTAAAATGGGAGGGGAATTCTCAAGTTCCTATTTCCGATCAGGCGGCACAAGAAAGAGCTTATGAAATTAGCCAAAACCTAGTTAAACTACATCATCACATTGAAAATAGCCCGCATGAAACTTTAGAGGATATTCGCGAAATGGTTAGAGCAATCGAAGCGGATCAAGAACTTGTTCGCTTTTATCAATATGGGTGGGTTCATAAATATTTCCATCTTTTTTATCCAGAAAAAGTTACAGATTTTTCCTCAACGAACACTTTCAGATCCTTATTGGTAAAGCTCAAGCATCCATTTGTAAATGAAATTTCGGTGGAGGAAGAAAACAACACCTATATTCTTGACTTCCTTTATAACGAACTTGTAAAAAGGATTGGCTTGACACATCCAAATTTAAGCAAAATTATTTATTCCGTCTTCGAGTTAGGTTCAACAAATTACTATAAAGTGGAACTCAACAAATATTCTGTCTCAGACCTTGATAAAATGATTCACTCAGAGTATTTCTTTCCACCTATAAAATTAAACAGAGACTTGTCTGACTTTACCTCTACAAAAGAGTTGAGGGAATTTACAAAAGAAATTGATTATCGTGAGTATAGTGCTACTCAAATCAACTCATTAACGATAGGCCTGAAGCGTAACGATGTACTTTTGCTTGTTGATGAGCGGGAAGCTAAGTATGTTGGCGTCTTAAAGGGGGAGTATGAATTTATAAGCGAGGAAGCCTTTCAACACCGTGTGCCCATTGTTTGGCACAAAGTCAAAGATACTTTTGAAATCAGTGGAAAAGTGCCAAAACTAATCAACAGAATCTACCCTATAAAAGATCAAGTAAACGTGGAACTGGCAGTTGAGAAGGGCGACACGGTTTCTTCTACAATCTTGCCAAACAGAAAAGAGGTAAAACCGCTTAAAGGGATTATGAGAGAAATCAATTCGCTGCTAATGAAGAAGAAACAGGTTATCCTAACAGGCGCACCGGGAACCGGTAAATCGTATTGGGCCTTAAATACTGTCTATGAATTAGTGGCTAGACAAAATTATCAGAATAGTTTTGTTAATTTGCAGCCTGAGGAACAAAAACAAGTTAAAAATTCAACACAAATCAAAGTAGTTGTCATGCACTCGAATTACGGTTATGAAGAATTTGTAGAAGGTTTACGCCCTGAGAATGTCAATGGTGAGTTAGTTTTCAATGTAAAAGATGGTGTGCTAAAAGAATTTGCCAATGAAGCTATTTTGGAACCTGACAAAAATTATTACTTAATTTTGGACGAAATTAATCGGACAGACCTGACGAAAGTTTTTGGTGAATTGATTTACTCCATCGAAAACACGAAACGCGGTGAATACATAGAACTTTCTGTTTCAAAAGATAGATTTACTATGCCTAGCAATCTCTACATAATTGGAACCATGAACAATGCTGACAAATCAGTCTCAATGATTGATTTAGCTTTAAGACGTAGATTTGGTTTTATAAACTTGGAGACAGATTACGAACTAATTAATCAAGTTATCCAAGAAAATCCTATTTTAGTAGACGAGGAAGATGTTGTTGATGAAAATATGGATCCAGAAAGTTCAACAAGAGGAGCTGAAATCAACATCAGTGATTGGTTGCTGGCTGTTAATGAAAGAATTATAGATACATTAGGCTCTGAAGGTAAGGATTTACAAATTGGGCACTCATATTTCTTATCAAAGGGTGATGTTATTTCTGAACCCGCACAGTTAGTCGATGTCATTAAATATGAGGTCATTCCATTGCTAGAAGAGTATACCTACAATAATACGGAGCAACTAAAAAGAATATTAGGGCGGAAGATTTTCGACTCATCTAACCGTCTTAAGAAAGATTTACTTACAGAAGCTAAATTTGCTGATTTGGTTGAAGCCTTGGATGAACAGGTGTTGTAATGGTGTTGGAAACGATACGATTAAAAGAATGGGAAACAGTCAGACTCTCAGAATATGATAGCTTAACTTTACAAAGATTGCTTGATTTACAAAAGAGAAACATTATAAAAACGAGTCTTACTGAGCAGGGGATTTTGGTTACTGCTAACTCGAATGTTGGCTTTGAGACAAATGAATCTTTTAGTTTGTTCATTGAGCCAAAAGTCTCATCTATCTCCATGATAAAAATGATAGGATTCCTCCATGGATTTATCCCGACGAATGAAGAAAACTTGGCTCATTTAGGTTCAGGAAAGTCATCTTTTCTGGATTTATTAATATTGCAATGGGTGGACTTAATTGAGAAGTTAAGTTCTAAAATGAGGAAAAATTATATTACGATACAAAATCGTGAAAGTTATATTAAAGGGAAAATTAACAGTAAAGAATTAGCGAAACAAGGCGTTGTTACATCTCATACGCCTATTGAATACCAGGTGCTCGAACTCGATCAACCGTTGAACCAAATGATTAAAGCTGGTCTGCTTTACTTTAAAAAGGGGACTAGTAATCCCTTTATAATAAATAAAGTTAACTTACTATTACGAAAATATACATTAGTTTCAAGTATCCCTCTTAGTAGTCAGTTACTTGATAGGCTATTATCGCGGTTAACAAGACTAGAAGAAGTATATAAAATACCGCTTGAGTACTTAAATTGGTTACTTTCAATTACTGGAATTGCACGAGGCAACCAGCTTGGGAAATCTATGTGGATCAATATGAACGCATTATTTCAAAACTACTTAACCAAGGTTTTTACAATCTATGCTCCAGAATATCGTTTCATGTCAGAAGTCTCAAATCGTACCATTTTCAAATATGAAAATGACTCTAATCCCTTCAATAAAGCGGCGATTTCTATCCGTCCGGATTTGATGGTTTTCCAAGCAAGTAATTTAATCAGGATTATCGATTTTAAGTACAAAGACTTAGTCAAAAATAACGTTTCTACCTCCGACCTATATCAGCTTTCAAATTATGGTTTTTCTATTGGTGAAGGTAAAGTTCACCCAATTATATTGTATCCGAGCATTCAGGATGTCCCTGACCAAAAAATTCTAGTAAATATACCCATTCTCGAAAGTAAGCAACGGATTATCTTACGTAGCGTGAATTTGGTGGAGTTAGAGAGGTTTATCGAGACAGGAGATTATGGAGGAATGGTACAGTTCGCTCATGAGATGTTGGGAAAAAGTAAGTGATTATGTAAAAGTTAAACAGTCAGTTATTATCACTGAAGGGTGAGGTGATTTGATGAAATTTAATAAAACAGAAGGTTCTTTAGTCCATGATGAGAAGCGGTCCCCCCTTTTATCAACAGAAAATGGAGTAGAACTACCGACAGAGCTTATTACCCGTTTTGAACTTTATCCAGAAAATAAGCGGCGCCCCGTTAACAAAACATTGTTTAAAAATGATTATTTTAAATTAACGTACGATATGAAGAAAAAAGATTTGGCTATATCATCCAGAGGAGACATAGTCTATTCTGCTATTCCTTATGATACATCTAGGAATTATATTCAACGTGCAGCCATTCAGTATTTACTTTATCCAGAAGAGGCACGTGAGTATATCAGAAGTCATAAAGTAAATTTAGAAACGTATATTATGCCTAGCATTTTTCAAGTAACAAAGAAACGTGTAGGTAAAGACTCTTTTGAAGTTAAACAAGCATATAATGCAATATTTCAAAATCCGTTATTTGAGATTCAAATTCTTGGGCGACTACTACAGCATGATGAGACTGGACCAATTTCCGCAAACCTGCCAGGTAAGTTCTTGTTTAATGAAAATATACATACAGGAATATCGGAGTATATTTTTGAATATCTGAACTTTGTTATTCAACTCACTAAATCATTACCCATAGCAACTGATGGAAAAAGCGTTGAGTTGTTGGAAACCAATTTAATGAATCAATCTTTTGCTGATAGCAGGGATAAGGATAGTTTTTTAACATATGAATCAAATACTGAAATTGCAATAAGCTTACTACCACAAGAAGTAAAACTAAGTATAGAAAAATCAATTCTCATTTCTAAAAAGGCCATTCCTGCAATAAATAAGCCACTTTTAAAATCGAAATACGGGGAAGAGCTTTCCCGTGTTAGAAAAACCTATATTGCGCATAGTGTTCATCCGAAAGAGTCAGAAAGGTATTTTGAAAATGTCCTTTCTACAGAGAATACAAATTTAATTAATGTTGTCTCCGATATACATGCAAGTGATGGACGACTTCCGTTTTCTAACAAGAATTTTAACATATTGGTTGGAGATGTCTCCGACTCTCATGTTTCAAATAAAGAAATAAAAGGTATTTATGTTATTGGAAATCATGAATTAGTAGACGTGCTACCGAGGAGTAGAGAGGAACTTCAAACTAAAAAGTGGAGACCATTTTTGAGGAGTGACTGGTTTAAACAACTATTAGCTGATCCAGACGAATCGTGGTACA
Source organism: Jeotgalibaca porci (assembly GCF_011299095.1). Classification (NCBI taxonomy): domain Bacteria; kingdom Bacillati; phylum Bacillota; class Bacilli; order Lactobacillales; family Carnobacteriaceae; genus Jeotgalibaca; species Jeotgalibaca porci. The sequence goes on from NZ_CP049889.1 coordinate 1,420,820, forward strand.
TGTTGCCTGTGGGAAGCCATAGGTTTTACGAGGTAGCAAAGGAAGAACTTGAAAAACGATTCCCGCAAGTAAAAGTGCTGCATAATAGTAGTATGGTTCATGAAGGAGTCCAATATATAGGGCTCACAATACCTGTTGTTTTAGTTAAAAGAAAGAAAGAACAACAAAAATTTATTCTCAAAACCTTAAAGAAATTGCTTAATAAGGACTATGATATTCCAACAGTAGTTATCTCACATGCACCACTGTTTAACGAATTAAATATGCTCTCAATGAAAAGTAATGCATATAATAATGATTATTATTGTTCAGAGCCCAAAATTGAAAAACTATTTAAGGAACACAATATCATAGGAGCCATACACGGTCATCATCATATACCAGCATCATCTGGACGAAGCAAAGTTGTGAAGTTTGCAGGTAAAGAAATTTTTGTGGTGTGCTCAATTTACTCAAAAATAAATACAGGATTTGAATTGGTGGATTTGGTAAATTCTAACTATCAAATTAAGGAACTTTAAGTCTTAGTTAAGGAAAAGAAGGGAAATTTTTCCAAATATTTGCTTCGTAAACGTGCTCAAAAAGGCAGCCCCGGCGTCACTTCGCGAATAATGCTCAGATGGTCGCAGACCATCTTCCACTTATTCGCTCCAGTGATCCGGGGCTAAACGCCTTTTTTCCCACTCTGTTTCTTATCCTTCAATACCTTTTGCATCCAACACGAGAACTGTGTCCCCTTCGCGGATCTTGGTATCGCCATTAGGGACAATTAATTCGTTGTCATCTCTTAAAACCAGAACAATGAGGAATTCATGATCTAAATGGATATTTTTAATTTTTTTGTTTACCCAATTATTATAGTCATTGATGCGGAATTCTAAGAGATCCGTTCCGACTACGTCAAAATATGAGCGTCCGGCCATTACGACAATATCGCCTACTTTGAGTTGGACATTCCCTTTGGGAACGATGGTCTCACCTTGACGAAGAATTTTTGCGATAATAAAATCAAAAGCCAAGTTAATATCCCGTATATAAGCATCCGCTAAATCGCTATCAGCTTTTATTTTGGTTGCTAAGAAGCCCATATCACTCTTATCCTGTAAAGAGTTGAAATTACGTAAGGAAGCATCTTCCGGGTCAACCATATCACTTTTCTTGGAAAGAACCGGCAGTAACCCCCTTGAATGAGTGATGACAATAAGCAAATGTCAAAAACAATATGATAGAGATCGTTCATATTTGGCGTATCTGAATTCACCACACTAATGGCAAAGGCAATGGCAGCGGCACCCCTTAAACCGGCAAAAGCTATCACGGCCAGCTGATTTTTTTTCATTTTGAACGGGAGCATGAGACCATAAACAGAAGCAGGTCGCGCAATAATAGTCATAAATAACATAATGACAAACGCGATGGGTATCATCGCAATGATTGAACCGGGGTCTGATAACAAACCGAGCAAGAAAAACAGGCCGATTTGGGCCAAATTTGTAAAGCTGTCAAAGAAGAAAACGACCTCGCGTTTCCCTATGAACTCTTTGTTTCCAATATAAATTCCAAAAATGTAAACAGCGAGGTAGCCATTACCGCCCATCTGGTTAGTGAATTCATAAGTGAATAAAGCTGCGGCGGCCAAAAGAATAACTTCCAAGCCTTCATTTGATTTCAGATAATCTAACAAACGGATAAATAGCCAACCCAATATGAAACCAAACGCCAGTCCCACCCCAACTTGTAAAAGAATGAGGATCGGAACATTTACACGTTGGCCTTGTAACAATGATACAAAAAGAACAACCATGGTGTAGGCAGTGGGGTCGTTAGAACCAGACTCGAGCTCCAACAAGGAATCCGTGTTGTACTTTAATTTCAAATGGCGCGATACTAAAACATCCGAGACGCTCGCATAATCCGTCGAACCAACAATGGAACCAAGCAACAATGCTTCTAACAGCGAAAAATCAAATACAAAGTACACAAAAAACCCAGTGAGCAAGGCGGTGGAGATGGTCCCGAGGAAACTTAAAATGATAGCTTCCTTAGCAACAGGTTTAGACATTTTCCATTTCGTACCAAAACCACCATAAAAAATAATGAACATCAAGGCTAGGGAAGAGACTTGATTGGAAAAGGCATAATTTGTAAAGTCTGCACCAAAGAAATTAAAGGAAACGCCTAAAAGCATGAAAAGTAATAATTGCGGTATCTTAAAATCATTAGCAAGTCGCATGGCTACTAAAGCTAAGATAAGTACAAGTGAAATTATGAGTATATAAATTGTCATCCCTCTTTCAATCAGATTATTTGTATCTAATAGTATAACATAGGAATAGATGTGAGATTATGAGGAAGTAAGATGAAGTATATTTTGAGAAGATAGAGTCAGGCTAACAGGTATAATGCCATTCATTTTGTAGAGAGAAGGAGGAAAATGATTCAGTGAGCTGCCAAGAATGAACTTGAACGTAAGAAGAATAAATGAGACAAACGCAGATTCGTTCTTCTACTTTTTATTTTTTCAAAAAAACAATTGACAGCCCTTTCAATTCAAGTTATTATGTGATTAACAAATATGAAACGTTTCCAATATCTGGAAATTTTATTTTTTATAGAAATTGGAAACGTTTCAAAAAAGGAGGAATTAGAGTGGAGTCTTCTCCCGAAGTAGTGAAACAAAAAGGAAACACAAAAGAAAAATCCTCAAAGTGGGAGTATGTTAAGAAACACCGTTTACTATACCTCATGTTGGCCCCTGGACTCTTGTTGACGCTTGTTTTTAAGTATATTCCGATGTACGGAATATTACTTGCTTTTAAGGACTATAATCCATTGCGTGGTATTTGGGGAAGTGACTGGGTAGGGTTAGATAACTTTAGACAATTTATAATCTCGCCAAATTTTGGCATGCTATTGGAAAACACTTTGAAAATTAGTATTTATGGACTTTTACTGGGCTTCTTTCCTCCTGTCATACTTGCCATTTCGTTAAATCAAATACTGAGTACGAAATGGAAAAAAAGATTTCAATTGATCTTGTATGCACCGAATTTTATTTCACTTGTAATTGTGGTAGGGATGCTCTTTATGTTCCTTTCTGCAAATGGGCCAATCAACAGCTTAATTGAAAGTTTAACGGGGCATAGTATTCGGTTTATGAGTGAACCATCCTATTTCCGTTCCATTTATATTGCTTCTGGTATTTGGCAAGGAATGGGCTGGGCATCGGTTCTTTACACTGCAACGTTATCGAATGTTAGCCAAGATTTAATAGATGCATCTTTTATAGATGGGGCAAATATTTTCCAACGTATTTGGTACATTGATTTACCAACTTTACGTCCGATTATGGTTATTCAGTTTATTTTATCAGTTGGAGGAATCATGAACGTAGGGTATGAAAAAGCGTTTTTGATGCAGACACCAATGAACTTACCGACATCTGAGATTATTTCAACGTATGTATACAAGGTAGGTTTGCAAATGGGAGACTATGGCTACTCAACTGCTGTAGGACTTTTTAATACAGTAATTAATGTCATTTTGCTTCTATTGGTAAATACCATTGCAAATAAAATAAGTGATGACGGAAGTGCTCTATAGAGGAGGGATAAAAGATGATTTCATTAACAAAATTTGATAGACGCATTCTTTGGTTAAACAGATTAGTGATTGGCTTGTTGATTTTAATTACATTGGGACCTTTAATATATGTTTTGATTGCTTCGTTTATGGATCCGTTCACTTTAAGAACGCAAGGCTTGAGCCTTAATCCTGGGAACTGGACTCTAGAAGGCTATAAGCGCGTTTTACAAGATCCTGCAATTGTAAGAGGTTTTATCAATTCAATTGTCTATTCAGTCACCTTCAGTACTTTAACCGTAGCAGTTTCGATTTTAACGGCCTATCCATTAGCTAAAAAAAATCTAGTTGGTAAGAGACCGATAACAATTTTTCTAATTTTAACAATGTTTATTGGTGGGGGGCTTGTTCCGACATACCTATTAATTAAAAATTTAGGTATGCTAAACAGTATTTGGGCCATTGTTCTTCCTGGATCTGTGAATGTATGGAATATTATTTTAGCGCGCACATACTTCAGTCAAATGCCGGACGAGCTCGAAGAAGCAGCGATAATCGATGGCGCCAATGAAATGCAAGTATTCTTCAAAATCATGTTGCCGTTAGCAAAACCGATTATTTTCGTCCTGTTCTTATACGCATTCGTTGGGCAATGGAATTCGTACTTTGATGCAATGATTTATTTGAATGACGCTGATTTACAACCACTGCAACTCGTATTGCGCAAAATACTTGTTCAAAATCAACCACAACAAAACATGGTGGGTGCTGCAACGGAAATGGCTGAGATGGCACAATTAGCAGAATTGATTAAATATTCTACGATCGTCGTTTCCAGTTTACCATTGTTAATTATGTACCCGTTCTTCCAGAAATACTTTGACAAAGGTATGATGGCTGGTTCATTAAAAGGATAATAAATAAAAAGGAGATCAATATAATGAATAAAAGAAAAAGCGTATTTCCGTTTGTGTTAGGAGCTTCTGCCAGTTTATTATTAGCAGCCTGTGGAGGAGGGAGTGGCGGTGCATCTTCAGAAGATTATGAGCTAACTGATGTTACATTCCCGTTAGAAGAGCCTGTGACTTTAAAGATGTCGACGTCTAGTTCGCCTCTAGCTCCAGCAGATCCAAATGAAAAATTGATTTTTGAACGTTTGCAAGAAAAGTCTGGTGTACAGATTGAATGGAAAAACTATTCTTCTGACTATATTGAAAAACGGAACTTAGATATATCCTCAGGTGACCTGCCGGATGCGATGTGGAACGCCGGTGCCAGTGACTATGATCTCCTATCCTGGGCGGATGATGGTGTCATTATCCCTTTAGAGGATTTAATCAATGAACATATGCCCAATTTCAAGAAAGTATTGGATGAAAATCCAGAATATTTGGCGATGATTACAGCGCCAGACGGTCACATTTATTCATTGCCATGGATTGAAGAACTGGGACAAGGGAAAGAATCCATTCATACCGTAAATGATATTCCGTGGATTAACGTAGATTGGTTAGAAGCACTGGATCTAGAAATGCCGGAAACAACAGATGAGTTAATGACAGTTTTGGAGGCTTTCAAAACGCAAGACCCGAATGGTAATGGTGAAGCGGATGAAATTCCTATTTCCTTTATTTTTGATGGTGGCAATGAAGATATGAAATTCTTATACGGTGCTTTCGGAATTGGTGACAATGACGATCACTTGGTTGTGAATGATGATGGCACGGTCGACTTTACGGCAGATAACGAAGAGTACAAAGAAGCGACGAAGTACTTTAATGAGTTATATACAAAAGGACTGATTGATTCGGAAGCGTTTGAACACGATTGGAATACATATATAGCAAAAGGAAAAGAACAACGCTATGGATTATATTTCACTTGGGATAAAACGAATGCATCCGGAGCAAATGAATCTTACCAACCATTGCCAGTTTTGGAAGGGCCAACAGGTATCAAACACGTCACACGAACAAATGGATTTGGATTTAGCCGTGATCGTTTTGTCATTACAAGTGCGAACAAAAACTTGGAATTAACGGCCAAGTGGGTGGATCAAATGTATGAACCAATCCAGTCAGTTCAAAATAATTGGGGAACATATGGCGATGAAGAGCAGCAAAATATTTTTGAGCTAGATGAAGCTAATAACATGTTGAAACACTTACCTTTAAATGGAACAGCGCCTGGTGAACTTCGTCAGAAAACCGAAGCCGGAGGACCACTAGCAATTTTGGATGAATATTATGGAACAGTTACAACAATGCCAGATGATGCAAAATGGCGTTTGGACATTTTACGTGATTATTATGTTGAAGATGCTAATAACGAAAACAATTATCCACGTGTCTTTTTAAGTTTAGATGATGCTGACCGTATCGCACAAATCGATGCAGACTTGTTCCCATTTGTGAATAGAAAACGTGCCGAATGGATTACAAATGGCATGATTGATGAAGAATGGGATAGCTATCTAGAAGAACTACAACGATTAGGACTAGAAGAATGGGTAACGATTAAGCAAGCTGCCTACGACCAGTTCCAATCAAACCAATAATAATAATTTAAATGATATAAGAGGGGTGCTTTAGTGGAAAAATTAATAGAACAAGCCTACTCTCTTGACCGAGCACGAGAGTATATTAGTAAAAAAAGAAAAACAGTAAATGAAACATTTAGAAATAATTTTCACTTGATGCCACCTGTAGGTTGGATGAATGATCCGAACGGGTTCGTATATTATAATGGGGAATATCATCTGTTTTATCAATTTTATCCGTACGATTCTAAATGGGGACCGATGCATTGGGGACATTCAAAAACAAAAGATTTTATTCATTGGGAAGAGCTACCTACAGCGTTAGCGCCAGATGAGACGTATGATAAGGATGGATGCTTCTCAGGTAGTGCTATTGAAAAAGATGGAAAATTGTATTTGATGTACACAGGCCATGTTGTCGAAAATGGGAAAGTTACTCAGACGCAATGTGTGGCAGTTTCAGAAGATGGTGTTCATTTTACCAAACATAAAGCGAATCCCGTTATCGGTAAAAATGAAATAGGCGAATATGGATTGATTCAAGATTTCCGTGATCCGAAAGTTATCGAGAAAGATGGGATTTACTATTCAGTTGTCGCTTCAAAGACAGCTGATGAGAGAGGGTTAATCCTTCTTTATAAATCCTCTGATCTAATTGACTGGACTTTCTATTCCGTCTTATTAGAAGGAAAACCAGAACAAGGGATTATGTGGGAATGTCCTGATTTATTCTATCTAGATGGTAAGGATGTTTTAATTATGTCGCCAATCCAAATGACGCCGCAAGGAATTGAATACCATAATACGAGTTCTACAGCTGTATTTATAGGGGAAATGGATTGGGAAAAAGGGACATTGAAGGTCGATAATATTCATGAAATTGATTACGGATTAGACTTTTATGCCCCCCAAACATTGACGGATGACCAAGGCCGACGAATTATGGTTGCCTGGATGCAAATGTGGGGAAGAACGTTACCTACTGATGAATTACGTCACGGTTGGGCTGGTTCAATGACATTGCCGCGCGAATTAGGCATTAAAGAGAATAAACTTTATCAAAAGCCTGTTTCTGAGATATATAATTTTATTGAAATAAAGGAAACGAACACAGATTTCACTATTCAGGACGAAGTTTTAGAGTTTGAATCGCATGTAACAAAAAACCAATACTACAAACTAAAAGTGGATACTCATGAGAATAAAAACTTCTCGCTTCTATTATTAGGCACTGAAAATGCAGGATTAGTAGTAAGCTATAACAAAGACACTCAATTACTTACTTTAAGCCGGGATAATTATGGTTATAAAATAACCGGTGATGAAAAAGAACACTTAACCCAGCGACAAGTAGGCATCAAGGAAGCGGTTTTTGAATTAGAGATTTTTATGGATAAATCCGCTATTGAAGTATTTGTTAATAATGAAAAAACGATGACATTCACCTTTTATGGAGAGGCTAATGAGTCAAACTTAAAGATTTATTCAGAGGGTCTATTAAAAGTATTGTCATTGGAGAGTGGAAGTGTAGAAGTATGAGTAGCCTTTACGGAAGTATCGAAGCGGGTGGAACAAAATTTGTTCTCGCAGTTGGTGACGATGATTTAAATATCATCCAAAGAATAACCATCCCTACAAGGACCCCCGCAGAAACAATTGAAGAAGTAATCGGTTTTTTCAAGGATTATTCTTTGAAGGGAATCGGCTTAGGTTCTTTTGGACCTGCGGATATCGCGAAAGAGTCAGCGACTTATGGCTATATTACAAATACACCCAAAGCAAATTGGAACATGTATGATATCGTCGGGAATTTAGAAAGAGCATTACACGTTCCGATACATTTCACTACAGATGTGAACGCAGCGTGCTATGGTGAATATGTTAAAGGTCATGCACAAGGAACCAAAAGTTGTGTTTACTTCACGGTTGGTACCGGTGTTGGGGCAGGCGCGATTAATGCAGGAGAATTCATTCAAGGGTTTAGTCACCCAGAAATGGGACACATGATTGTTAGGCAACATGATTCAGATACGTACGAAGGGAATTGTCCTTTCCACAAAAATTGTCTCGAGGGTCTTGCAGCAGGTCCGACCATTGCGGGTAGATTAGGAATAAATGGAGAGAAAATTGAAGAAAATAATCCGGTATGGGATTATCTAGCAGATTATCTTTCTCAAGCCGCCTATAACACAACACTACTCTTATCACCTCAAGTCATCATATTTGGTGGTGGAGTAATGAATCAACCCAATTTACTGAAGAAGATAAAAGCAAGATTCAAAGAGCAAATGAACGCTTATGTTGCAACGCCTGACTTGGATGCTTACATTCTACAACCTGGATTAAAAGACAACGCAGGAACAATCGGTTGTTTGGCACTTGCAAAAAAGCATTTTGATTAGCATTACATTATCTCTCCAAGGTAAATGAATATCTTGGAGGGGTAATGGTTTTTTAGTTATGAGTCATTTATAATGAGTCAATGAGAACAAATAAAATGGAGGTGGAACTAGTGAAAGCAACAATGAAAGATGTTGCAAAGTTAGCAGGGGTCGGAGTTGGCAGTGTCTCACGCGTTATAAATAATGTGCCTGTTAAAGAAAGTACAGCCTCTAAAGTAAAAGCTGCTATCAAAGAATTAAATTATGAGCCTGATATTTACGCCAGAGGTCTAAAAACAAATAAGACTCAGACCGTTGCACTCATCCTTCCTACTGTTTGGCATCCTTTTTTTAGTGAATTTGCTTACTACGTTGAAGAAGCATTAGAGGAAAAAAATTATAAAATGTATTTATGTAATTCTGATGGTAAATCTGCCAAAGAATACGAGTATATTCAAATGGTAAAACAAAATAAGGTCGATGGTATTATTGGTATCACATACTCGGATATTGACCAGTATATTTCCACTACTCTTCCTTTCGTAAGTATTGACCGTTATTTTACAGAAGATGTTATTTATGTAACAGCTGATAATATTGCAGGCGGTAAAATAGCGGCCAATGAACTAAAGAAACGGGGTGCAAAAAATGTTGCCTTTATAGGGGGTCATCAGGAAATACCTAATGAAACCAAAAATAGGCGCAAACACTTTCAGCTTGAAGCTGAAAGATTGGGACTAAACTGTGCAGTACTGGATTTAAATGAACCGATTAGCGATTTAATCTCTGAAGTAGAAAAATTCTTAATTGCTCATCCTGAAATCGATGGTATATTCACGATTACCGATTTAGCGGCTGTTGATGTCATTAAAGCTATTAAAAAACTGGAAAAAAGAGTGCCTGAAGATATTCAAGTAATTGGATTCGATGGTTTGAAAATGACGCTAGCAACGGAGTACCTTGTCTCTACAATCGTTCAACCAGTTGAAGAAATGGCAAAAACGGCAGTAGCTCTATTACTCGATGTCATTCAAGGAAAAGGAACGCCGTCTCGAACCGTACTGCCCGTATTTTTTGCAGAAGGAAATACAACAAAAAATGTAATATTATAGAAGACAACCTTTAGATCAGTTCGATATTCTATTGGAAGTACTTTAAGCAAATAATGGCTCTCTAATAAAAGTGCTGGTGAATCGAAAGGAGTCACTGGTACTTTTTCTGCTTTAAAGAAAAACCTATAGTTACGTTACCATACAAAAAACAGGAGGATCCACACTATACGCTGTCTAACGGAACAATTGAAGATGTTATTAATAAAGTCAAGAGCATGAAATGGTCAGGGTTTCTTACCAAAATTATAGTCATGCGCATTCTCATGAGCTAGCCCTTGATGGTAAGCTGCTTTGAGCCAAAGACATTGTGGTATGACAGTGAAGAGGGTAAAAAATTGAAAATAAAAAAGCCAAAGCAAAGAATAAAATCTCGCTTTGACTTTTATGGGGTCCACCCACGTCATATCGTGCACAACCAAAATTATAGAAGCATGAGATACACCAACCCGCCTAACGTGATGAGCGGAAGGCTAATGAGAAAAACAACATCTGACCCTTTCACTTTCGTTTGAATATAATGGGTTCGTTCTTCAGAAAATCCTTTTGCATGCATGGCCATTGCCAATGCATCAGACCAACGTATGGACCTAATGAGGAGTCCAACCAGCGGTCTATAATCAAATTTTTTCAATTTAATCTGCCTAACTTGGAAAGCGAGTTTTGCTTGTGAATAATTTTTACTCATTGAAGGGATGAGATAAACAGATGCCAGAACACCATAAGATAGACTGTTCGATAACTTTCCTTGCTGAACCATACTAGCAATTAACTCATTTGGATAGATAGTCAATGCTGTTAATAAACCAAGTACTGCGAAAGAAAAGATACGTGTCCCTAACTGCAGTCCATTTAAAAATGCAGCATCTTCCAAAACATAACGTGTTGATTGTACGGATAGACTAAGGTCAGCGCCGCCAGTATGACTAAACTTCCATCCGGTAATGAAGAAAGAGCATGATAGGAACAGAGCTGGAAGAATGATTTTTAATGCTTGTCTTAATTGAACTCTTTTACTCGTAAATAGAAGTAAGAGAACAATCACACTTATAAACGTATTGAGGCGCCAGTCTGGTGAGAACATTAAGAGTAAACTGGTGACTAAAACAGTGACTAGTTTTATAAATGGGTTAATGCGATCGATCATAGGTCACCTCAATTAACTCTTGATTTTCTAATAGATAACCACGGTCAGCATAGTGCTTTACTAAGTCATGATCGTGACTGGTGAAGATGATGGACGTTCCATCTTGCCTAAGTTCATTTAAATTATTCATTATTTCAAGTGCATTTTGTTTATCTTGACCATAGGTTGGTTCATCAACGAGTAGCAGTCTCTGCCCTTTAATTAACATACAAAGCACTGCCAATCGGCGTTGTTGACCCTGACTCAAAAGCCATGGTGAAGTAGAAGCTTGATCTTCTAAGTTATGTCGCTTCAAGAGATTAGTGATTAATTTTTTAGTTTCTTCTTCAGTCTTTTCAGGATAAACAGCTTGCACGCCAATATTCAATTCATCAAAACATGAAGTTGTTAAAAATTGAAGAGAAGGATCTTGAAAAACAAGTCCAATGTGAGAAAGCCACTCTTTCCTATTCTTAGAATTAAACTTTAAATCTTTCATACTGTTGTTTCCGGTCATCAAATCGCAAAGGTAGAACCGGGGTCGGATAAAGGTGACGTTATTGCCATTATTAGTGTTGGGGTTTCCTCGTTAGTAACGGTCGTTATTTTAATATTAGGAAACTTTGTAGTCGGAGAAATCTTGGCACCATTGTTAAGTAATCCGGTATTAAAACCCGGATTCGATAATATTACGCCTGCCTTACTTGGCGCAATAACGCTTCCGCAATTATTCAAAGCCAAGAAATTGGCGATTACGCCAGTTATTATTGCTCTGGGAGCTTACTTGATTATCGGACCGGATAACTTTCGTTCGGTTCAAAGTTATGTGTTGATTTCAGTCATGGCACTGTCTGTGGGCGTTGCTTACGTGATGCATAAACGTGGATTATTAGATAAATAAAAAAAGCATCGGCTGCTTATTCTGAAACCGTTCAGAACAGCAGTGTCCGATGCTTTTTTATTTTACAAAATTATTTTGCGCGTTTGACTTCAATCCGGTAGCCATCTGGATCCGTAACGAAGAAGTAAGATGGTGTACCACCTGAAAGGCCTCTTAATTCGCCCGTTTCGTAAGCAGATGCTTTACAGATTTCGTGCATTTTCTCTAAATCACTCACCGTTACACCTAAGTGACTGAAACCATTTCCGATGGTATACGGCTCTGAATCATAGTTGTACGTTAACTCAATTTGTACAGTTGCACCCGGAGAGTTCAGGTAAACAAGATCGAACTTGTCTTCTGGGAACTTTCTATGGCTCGCAACTTCAAAATCAAATAGATTTGTATAGAAGTCTAAAGTCGCATCTAGATCTTTAATACGTAGACAAATTTCAACTAATACTTGGTTCATGCTATCATCCTCCAATAAGTTATTAATTTCATTCTAACATGAATGAGGCTCGGACGCATGTGATTGCACCGGCGCAGGATGTTAGATAAAACGATCGCCGCGCTTTTTAGCCAATTTACCCGCCAAGAAAGGTGCTAAGATGGATGTAATCATAACGCCGGTCAAAATAATCGCTGTTGCGGATGTCACATACGGTTGTAGTTCTGGAATTGCAACTGCGACTGCAGCCGGAGTAGAAGTAGATACACCTGCAATCGTTGATAATCCAATCGCTGAATACCCATCGCCTTTAAGGACTTTTTTCTCAAAGAGGTAAGTCAGCGGCAGTGTCACAACAATGAAGAAAATAGTCATCAAAATGCCCGGGACGCCGGATTTGATTGCTTCAATGAAGTCCATGCCTTGTCCGAGTGTCCAACCCAATAACATCAGGAGAGCCGGCATACATGTTGCGAATACTTTTGAAAGGGACGGATCGATGTTACCGAGAATCATCCCGAGAATTAAAGGAACAAAAACGGAAATAACGGGCCACCAGTTTACACCGGTCAGACCGCCTGAAACGAACACACTCATAACGATGAGAGGCAAAATCGGCAGGGCAATAATTCCTGCAAAGGGGTAAATACCTGCCTCGTGTTCGCGTCCAAAAGCATTAAGAATCGCTACATAAACAGCAGGGTTTGTAGAAATAATCGTCGCTACGAATGCCAGACCAGAAATACCCAGAATGCCGTCCAAACCGAAAGCGTATAGAAATGCGAATGACAGAATAAGGGAAGGAACAACTTTAGAGAGAATGAGACTTCCTTGGAATTTAATCAGCTTTTTCAAATCACTTAGTTTAATTGTTGAACCTGAAGCAAAACACAACATTCCGATAACGAATCCGGAGCCATTTGCAGAAAGGAAAGACTCGGTAATACCGCCTATTCTAAAAAGGTTAGGGAAAAACGTGAATAAAATCATGGAGACGACTAAAGGGACGATAAAGATGCCGGCCGGAATCTTGTTTATAAATTTCATAATCATTGTATGTGACCTCTTCCTATATAAGTATATTTGTACATATGGGGTACTTTTCCCATTATACGTGGATAAAGGAAAATCTCAACATTTAGCTAAATGATTACGTTATCACGCGTTTGAAACCATTTTTTTTACCATTCTCACCCTCAGATAATGGTATGATTAAGGGGAAGCAACAAACTGGAGATAGAAATTAAAAACGAGGAAAGAGGCTATAAAATGATCGCGAAAACAGAAGCAGATTTTAATGGATTAAAAGAGATTGGCCGTATTTGTGCTGCAATCAGAGATGAATTAGTTGCCCTGACAAAAGTAGGCATCACGACCAAAGAATTGGATGATCGTGCGAAGGAACTATTTGATGAATATGGTGCCTTATCAGCGCCGAAAGAAACATACAACTTTCCGGGCTATACGTGCATCAGTGTGAATGAAGAAATCGCGCATGGTATTCCGGGGCCACGCGTTATTCAAGAAGGGGACGTTGTGAACATTGATGTTTCCGCTTCTAAAGATGGCTATTTTGCTGACACAGGCGTGTCCTTTGTGGTGGGAGAAGGCTATCCGGAGAAAGAGAAAGTTTGCCAAGTTGCAAAAGATGCTTTTTACGCAGGTCTAGAAAAAGCGAAGCCCGGTTCGAAGAAAAGTGGACTTGGGAAAGCTGTGCATAATTTAGCGAAACGGAATGGCATGACTGTTATTAAGGAGCTAACTGGACATGGTATCGGCCGTTCTATCCATGAAGCACCGGATCACATTTTCAACTATTTCTCACGTTGGGATGATGAGCTTTTGAAAGATGGCATGGTTATTGCATTTGAGCCTTTTATTTCTACGAAAGAAGAGAGCATCATTCAATCCACAAAGGATGAATGGACGCTGTTAACACGTGAAAGCATCGTTGCTCAGTACGAACATACGGTTATTGTTACGAAAGACGGTCCCATTATTACGACACTATAGAACGCTAACTCCGACAAACTGAGGTTTGTTGGAGTTTTTTGCGTCAATAGGTATAAGTTTTGGTATAATTATATTGAATGTGTGAACCGTGAGTGAGGAAGATGGGGTGAGGAATATAAAAACAAGTAAAAAGCGACTATTTCTTGTTGCGATTATGATTATAGGTATATCCCTGTCTTTGTTTACAATGAATAGATTAAAGAATACGAACGAGAATAACCCGCATAATGGAACACTATTATTTTTAGGAAATGCCGATATGCCTCCCATTATTTATGATGAAAATGGCACAGCTAAGGGTGTCACAGTAGATATCGCGAAAGCGCTCGGTAAAAAAATTGGTTATCAAGTTGAAGTCGTCGCCATGGATTGGTCAGATGCGCAGCGAAAAGTGGCGAATGGCGAAGCAGACGCTTTGCTACAAATCAATCCGAATGCGGAACGCGACAAAATCTATGATTTCTCTGATGAACTGTTGGAGTCCGATTTTTCGTTATTCGTCAAAATGGGCAATAAGCAGAGCCGTCAACTTGTCGATATGAAAGGAAAGAGAATAGGGGTTATTAAAGAGAGCTTCCCGTATGAGATGTTGATGGCCTATCCGGAAATCGAATTGGTCCTTATTTCCGGACTAAAAGAAGCTTTTAATGATATCCGGTTGAATAAGTTGGATGCTGTCGTCGTCGATAGGTGGGCTGGTGAATATATCTTGGCCGAAGAAGAAATTACCGATATTGAGGTTATTCCCACTTTTCTCGAGAGTCAGTATTCACGTATTGCTGTTCAAAAGGGAGATAAAGAACTGCTTGATTTAATCAATAGTGGGCTGGAAACCATGCGCGAAGACAGAACGATGGAAAAAGTTCTGGAAGAGTGGCGATTCGAACGTGTTTTTTATTTTACATTTGGAATTATGCGAAATATATTGATTCGCACGTTGATTATTGTGATTGTTATTATTATTTTGATAGCGAGTTATACGGTTAATAAATACCGGAAGTTGAGTCAAAAACTGCAGGTAGATGTGGCAAGTCGAACGAAAGAGCTGAAAGAGGCGAACGACTTGTTGCAGATTGCGAACGCAGAATTGAAGAGGCGTGCAATGTTGGACGGTCTGACAGAAGTGATGAATCGCCTGGGCTTTGACAGCGCGTACGGTGAAATGTGGAAGAAAAGTGTACGCGACCGGACTTCTTTGGCTCTTGTTATGGTCGATATTGATCATTTCAAGTGTTTGAATGATACGTATGGGCATTTGTTTGGAGACGAATGGATTAAGCGTGTAGCACAGACGCTGCAGTCGTTTACGTTGCAACCCGATCATTTTGTGGCGCGTTACGGAGGCGATGAAATGATTATGGTCCTTTCCGATACGACAGCTTGGAAAGCCGCAGAGATGTCAGAGCGCATCCGTTTAGAAATTAGTGAGATGGCGGCTCTGGAACTTCCGGAAGATGGCCCGACTGTGACACTCAGTTTAGGTATTGCCGCTACGATACCAAGTGAGAATCTCTCGCCGGACGTATTGATAAAACGCGCCGACGAAGCTTTGTACCAAGCGAAAGCTGCAGGTAGAAACAAAACTGTTATCTGGAAATAAAATACAAAGACGCCATACTAATAGGATTAACTGTTGGCAGGGCGTTATTTGTTGTAGGGTGATGCGGTGGAATGGGTAAGGACGGCAGAGCGCGGTCAGGTTTACCTGTAGAAAAACTGTAAAGCAAGATACCCCTACAAAACTCTAAAGAAATTGTCGGGTATCGGTTTATAATTCTTGTTAGACTGATTTTATAAAGGAGGCCGGTAGTTTGGATATTCTTACCCAGTTAAACCACGCGATGGCGTATATTGAAGTGCATATCGCAAATGATTTAAATCTGGCGGATGTATCAACTGTCACGAACTATACACACTATCATTTTGGGCGACTGTTCTACTATATTTCCGATATGACGCTGTCGGAGTATATCCGTAAACGTAAGTTAAGCTTGGCTGCAATGGCGCTCAAAAGTGGTAATGAGAAAGTTATTGATCTGGCAGTCAAGTATGGATACGATAGCGCGGATAGTTTTACGCGTGCATTTGTCAAACAGCATGGTGTGACACCCTCTGCCGCACGGCAACCCGATGTGAATCTAACCATCTTTCCGCCCTTAACTTTTCAAATTAAAATTAAAGGAGTGCAGGCTATGAATTGGCGAATAGAAGAAAAAGAAGCATTTGAAGTATTCGGTATTGAACGTGTTTTTGCAAATGATGAAACAAGTAAGGTTCCAGACTTTTGGACAGAATGTCATAATAACGGTGAATATGAACGGCTATTTCAGGCGGCAGGCGGAGCAGAAAATCCTCCAGGTCCTTGTCTTGTCAACGCTATTTGCGGATATGGTGAACCAGGCGACAACGTTTTCCCTTACATGCTTTGTGCTTTTGTAAAAGACGGTTGCAAAACGGACAGATTTAAAGTTGTAAAAATTCCGAAGACGACTTGGGCAATATTCCGCAGTGACGAAGCGGATACGACAGCATTGCAGATACCACAATTGTTTAACCGCGCGTATAGTGAGTGGCTGCCATCATCAGGCTATGATAAAGCGCCTGGAGCGGATATTGAAATCTATGGTATAGCTGAAAACGGGAAATATTATGAGGAAGTTTGGTTGCCGGTCATAGAAAAGAACCTATAATACCTCTGTCAAAAAAAGAAAAGACTGCACGAAAGGTTTTATCCTTTTCGTTGCAGTCTTTTTCTCCGTTTACTGACCTTTTAGCTTCTTTGTACGCTGGGTTCATTTTTTAGTAATAATCCCAACAAAGCTTCGTAGATTGGTTTGGATTGACAGAGCTCCGCGATGAAGTAGGCGATAAAGGTGACCAATGCGACAGGAAGGAGATAGCCAATCGAGCCGCCCGTCATTTCCAAAATTAAGAAAATGCCGGTCAATGGTGCCCGGACAACCGCTGCAAAATGTGCTGCCATCGCAATGACTGTGAACACAAGCACTGTCTGATTAGTGATAAGTCCGCCCATTAGAAGTCCGGAACCGACAATGTTTCCTACTAAAGAGCCAAGTGAGAGCAAAGGGAAAAAGATACCGCCCGGTAAACCGGAAGCGAAAGCGACGACCAACAGAAATAATTTGATGAAATAAAAGCTTATTAGCGTTAGCATACCAACATTTTCATTAAACGGCATTAAAATTAAGGACTCGCCTGAGCCAATTAAACGCGGATCCCAAAGTAAAAAGAGTGCCGTTATAAAAAAGGGAAAGACGCTTTTGATGGTAGTCGAAACCTGCCATTTCGCATAGAGGCCTTTACCGAATAAAATAACTTTGTTAAAGAAAACGCCGGAAAGGCCGACTATGATACCCAGTAAAATGAGGTATGGGTAGTTTTTTCCTGCCAACTTTAGAGAAATCGGAATAACAAGCGTGGCCTTATTTCCCAGCAAAGTAATAGAAACAAGCGTTGCTGTTATAATCGTTAGCGAACTCGATAAAAAGCCACGTCGGGAGGTGCGTTTCAAAAGCTCTTCCAACGCAAAGATAATCCCGGAAACCGGGGAGTTAAAGGCTGCCGCCATTCCTGCACCGGCTGCACCCGAAATCAGATACTTTTGATTGTCTTTATTTAACTTAGCTTTTTCGGCGACGCCTTGTCCGATGGCAGCCCCAATCTGAATCGACGGACCTTCGCGACCAACCGTGAGTCCCGAGCCAATTGTCAAAATCCCACCCATTAACTTATGGAATAAAATGGATGGCCAAGAGAATTCTAGTTTACCCGCCAGTTTTCCAATGACTTGCGGAATGCCCGAGCCGCCAATCAGCGGTTCTTTTTTGACATTCCAAGCAACAATCAGTCCGAGTGCTGAAAAGCTAAGAATGAATAGAAGAGACTGAAGGATGCTTTCATTTCCAAAAGCTAATAAATGCTGTACGAATGTTGTTACATAGGGAATAGCCAGGCGGAAGATACTGACAATCACGCCAACGAATGCACCGGTAAGAATGCTTAAAAACCCTATTCTAAAATCTAATCTTTTTTCTACCAAATAGAATCATCTCCTGTACTTTATTGTACGCCTCACTTAAAAAGAAAAAAAGCCCCGATTAGGTGGCGACCCCCAAAAGTTAGAGTTTTAATTATGCAGCCAATTGGCTGGTTTGAGTTCGGTATTCTACTGGACTTAGGCCAGCCAATTTTTCTTTCGATCGAACTTGGTTGTACCAATCGATATACTCGGAAATCCTTGATTCAAGCTCACCATAACTTACCATTTTTTCTCCGTGATACATTTCCTGTTTCAGAATGCCGAAGAAATTTTCCATCGCTGCATTATCAGCACACGTTGCTTTCCGAGACATGCTTTGAAAGAGTTTGTTTTTCTTCAAGATTTTAACCCACTTGTTGTGCTGGTACTGCCACCCTTGGTCCGAATGAAGGGTCGTGCGGACGGTGCCGTGTTTACGAATGATGCCGACGGCCTCCTGCAGGGGCTTCATCACGAAGTCCAGAGTTGGTCGCTTATTCATGCTGTAGGCGATGACCTCTCCGTTATACAAGTCCAGAATAGGGCTAAAGTATAACTTCTCCTCCCCCATACACTTGAATTCAGTGACGTCCGTGACGAGTTTCTGTAAGGGGATAGTGGTGTGGAAGCGCCGATTCAGTCGGTTCTTCGCAACGGTTCCCACTTTCCCTCTATAGGAATTGTACTTGCGAGACTTCCGCATGAACTTGACACATTTTAAACCTATTTCTTGCATGAGGCGGTACACCTTTTTGTGGTTGACGCAATGTCCCAGTTTTTGCATTTCCTTCGTGAGTCGTTTATACCCATACCGCTCTTTGAACTGAAAGAAAAGCTGTCGGATCAGCTCTTTTAGAGCCCCATCCGGGTCCGCTATTCCCAGTTGTTTCGCGTGGTAATGGTACGTTGCGGATGGGATTCCAACTACTGAAAGGATATCCTTCAGTTTGAATCCTTCTTCTTTGAGTGCGTATGCCACTGCTGTTTGTGCTTTTCGAGAAAGGTGTCTGGATTCTCCCGGAAAGCTTTCAACTTTTTTAAGTAAGCAATCTCTAATCTTAGTAATTCATTTTCACGTTCCAGCTCTTCTTGGGAAAGAGAAGTGGACTTTGCTTGTTTTCCCGGCTGTTTTCTCGGTTTTCTGGACATGGGAGGTCGCCCCTTTTGTTTTGGTTTCAGGCCTTTTATCCCGTTCTCTTGGAAGGCCCGGTTCCAGTTGGCGATGAGGGAAGGATTGTTCATGCCGAAGGCAATGGCCGTTTCGGAATAAGAAGCGCCTGTTTCTTTCATAAAGTGTAATACATCCACCTTGAATTGAACAGGGTAGACCGTCTTCTTCCGCTTCCTCTTCAGACCTTCCAACCCGAATTCTTGGAAAAATGTCACCCATTTTCGGACGGTTGCGGCATCAGGAATGGCATGTTTCTTCGCCAAGGCGCTATATCCCAACGGGCCATCCAGATATTCTTGCACAACTTGTAACTTGAATGCTTCACTATATTTTGCCATAAAAAGAACCCCCAAAAGTTTAGATTTTACTCTAACTTTTGGGGGTCGGTACCTTAACGGGGACTTTTCATTATTTAGTCTTACGCGCAATATCAAGTTCTGTATCGTACGTGCGTGGTGTCTTCATGAATAGATACTCACCGTTACGAACAGAAGCGAGACATTCAACACGGCGACGTTGCGCTTCGAATGCGTTTGGCGCATCCAAAACGATGAAGTTAGCCGGTTTGCCTTCTTCCAAGCCGTAGATATCTTCGACTTGCATTAATTTTGCACCGTTATAAGTGATTAAATCAAAGTTACGCGGGAAGTCTTCTTCACGCATCAATTGTGCGGCATGAATTCCGTTGTCCAAGATATTCATCAAGTTTCCGGACCCAGCTGGATACCACAGGTCAACAATCGAGTCTTGACCGAATGCAATGTTGATGTCGTTATCAACAAATTCTTTTACGCGTGTTAAACCACGGCGTTTTGGATACGTGTCTTGACGGCCTTGCAGGAACAAGTTCTCTGTCGGGCAGGCAACGAAGTTCATACCGGATTGACGGAAAAGACCCATCATACGGAATGCATACGCATCATTTGTGGAACCAAATGACGTTGTGTGTGACGCAGTTGTTGACTTGCCATAGCCTTGTTTCATTGCTTCAGCGTTCAACATTTCAACAAAGCGTGCTTGATCATCATCTGTTTCGTCACAGTGTACATCAATCAGTTTGTCATATTTAATAGCCAGGCGAACAATTTCTTTGATCGAGGCATTTCCATCTTCAGCAGACCATTCGTTATGCGGGATTCCTCCGACACAGTCAGCACCCAATTGTAGGGCTTCTTCAACTAAGTCACGACCGGATTTGCCTTCTTCGTTATAAGAGTACATACCGTTTTGCGGGAATGCCACAACTTGAATCGTGATATTGTCTTTCAACTCGTCACGCACTTCGATTGCTGCTTTGATTCCTGTCAAATTCGGGTCCGTACAGTCTGTTTGAGCACGGATGAACTGCGTACCATATGAAGCAACGTCTTTAACGGCTTGACGGATACGTTGTTTCATCTCTTCTTTGGTTGTCCCTTTTTTATAATCGTTCCATAAATCAATGGCTTCGAAAAGGGTACCGGATTCGTTCTTGATTTCGTCATCTTGTCCAGTGAAGTAATAGTCCAGGTGCAAGTGGGAATCAACGTAAGGCGGTAAAACAAAACGCCCTTGCAAATCGATGACTTCGTCCGCGTCACCTAAATCATTACCGATGGCTGAAAACTTACCATCTTTCACTAAAATTTCTGATGCGCCATCATGCTTATAGATGGATGCATTGATGAATTTCTTCTTCAATCCATATAACCTCCTAATGTATTGTATATCCACTCTACTACCTTTAGTGATATAAAGCAAATCCCTTGACGAAACAAAAATTAAAACGACGTTTAAAACAGTTGTGTTCTAGATGATTTGATTTTGATTGCAAAATTGTTATAATGGAATGTGATGTCATAATATTGGTATTAAATAGGAGGAAATGTTTTCATGCGTCAAACACACAAATATGGTTTTTCATGGCCTCTCTTTATCTTGATGGGGAGTATTACTTTTCTGGCTATTTTGTCTGAGTTAATGCCTTCGGGTATCTTACCGGAGATGGCAGCTGGATTTGGTATTACTGAAGCGCAGGCAGGCGGATTCGTCGGCCAGTATGCGATTGCCAGTGCTATTTTCGGAATCCCGATTGTTTCTGCAACGGTGGAATGGGACCGTAAAAAGCTACTGATGATCCTATTGGCAGGCTTTGCCTTTGCGAATATCCTAGTTGGCTTTGTTTCTGTCTACTGGTTGGCAGTTGTTGCACGAATTGCAGGCGGTATTTGTGCAGGTGTTTTGTGGCCAATGATTTCAGCGTATGGGATGAGTCTTGTTTCTCCACACGAATACGGAAAAGCTGTTGCGGTTATCATGGCAGGAACGACGCTCGGCATGAGTCTGGGGTTGCCGGTGATGACTTGGATCGGGACGACGTTTGGATTCCATGTTGCGTTTATTGTTATGGGAATATTGATTTGTATTGTGGGTGCTTTGTGTTGGGTTTATTTACCACAAGTGAAAGGCGAAAAGCGTTCGAAGTCGAACTCGCCATTGACCATATTGAAGAATAAAGGTGTTCTGATTATTATTCTGTTGACTGTGTTGGCAGTTGTGGCGAACTATGGGGTGTACACATATATAACCTATCTCGTAAGCGACTTGGGTTATCCAGGAATTGGCGTTGCGCAAATTTTATTTGGGATAGGTTCTATCCTGTCAGTGTTAATTGCCGGCCGGTTTATTGACCGCCATCTGCAAGCTGTCTCTATTGGCATGTTGGCAGCAGGCAGCATCGCAATGGCGATTTTCTATTTTGTCGACTATACCTTCTTCCACCATTTCTCTTTTATTTTATGGGGAATTGGATTTGGAGCATTGGTAACGTTGTTCCAAACAGCGGTTACCAGACAAGTCACAAAGGGGGCCGCCATTGCGACTTCCCTTCAGTCAGCTGCGTTTAACTTTTCCATCATGATTGGTAGTACGGTTGGCGGTTGGTTATTGGCAAGGGGAGGGGCCATGCCAATTGTGTTGATGGGTATTACTTTATTGGTAGCGGGCATTGGCGTATCTATTTTAGCAAAGCGCACATTGGCATAACTTAAAAATGATTAGCCGGGTAAGGTGGCTGATCGTTTTTTTGTGTACGAGATTGAATATCAACTCCACACCCCCGCAACTGATTTTACATTATTTCAAATATTTTAAGAAATAATGTAAAAAATAATTGATTTTTAAATTTAGAACTCTATAATGAGGTTTATAAGTTGAAAGGGGTAACAACATGACTACTAAAAATTTAGCAGGATACTTTGACCATACTATTTTAAGCCCAGACGCAAGACGTGCAGACGTGAAACGCGTTTGTGATGAAGCAAAACAATTCGAAACAGCAACGGTTTGTGTAAACGGACACTGGATTCCATTTGTTAAAGAACAACTAGAAGGCACTTCCGTAAAACCAATCGCGGTTATCGGCTTCCCATTTGGTGCTGGAACGACAGCTTCCAAAGTGTTTGAAGCACAAGAAGCAATCGACCTTGGAGCAGAAGAAATCGACATGGTTATCAACATTGGTGAAATGTTGGATGGCAACCTTGAATTCGTTCAAGCAGATGTGAAAGCCGTTGTGGATGCAGTTCATGCAAAAGGTAAATTATTGAAAGTAATTATCGAAACAGCTTACCTAAATGACGAGCAAATCGTGACAGTTTCTAAACTTTCTAAAGAAGCAGGAACTGATTTCGTAAAAACTTCAACAGGCTATGCAAGTGCTGGCGCAACAGTTGAAAACGTAAAATTAATGCGTGAGGCAGTTGGCGAAAACGTTGGTGTGAAAGCATCAGGCGGCATCCGTACAATTGAAGATGTAGAAGCAATGATGGCTGCTGGCGCAAACCGTCTTGGCTTGAGCCGTACCGTTGAAATCATGAGTAACTAATAAAAAAGCTAGTGTTAGAAGTGGTGTTCCACGCGTTGGAACGCCGCTTCTATACGATAGCTTTTATTTATTTTATAAATTTTTTGTAAACGAATTACAAAAAGAGGTGAGAAGATTGAAAGATAAATTTGATATTAAGCGTATCTCGCAGAGTGTCGAGGTCGCAAAGCTCTACTACGTTGATGACCTTGATCAAAAGGAAATCGCCAAGAAGTTGGATTTATCACGACCGACTGTTTCAAGACTTCTCCAATATGCACGTGAAAATCAAATCGTAAACATTGCAATTCACAATCCTTATGCAAAAGCGATTGAATTGAGTGAGAAACTGAGTGAGAAATACCAAACGGACATTGTGGTGGTACCGGACAGTTATGATGGTTTCGAGGATCCATTGGAAGCAGTCACCGCGTATGCTGCGAATTATTTATTTTCCTTAGTCGAAGAAAATACCACCATTGGAATTGGTTGGGGTAAGACAATTAATGAGCTGTCCAAACAACTGGTTACACTTTTAAAAGAGGAAAGTTACCAGGCGCCGACAGGGGTCAATGTCGTGCAACTAAAAGGGAGCGTGAGCTTATCGCATGCAGAAACGTATGCGTATCAAGCAATCAATAATTTTTCCAATGTTATGAACGCGCGTCCGCAATACTTGCCGTTACCTACCATTTTTGATGAGGTAGAAACGAAGGAGATTGTGGAATCCGATCGCTTTATGAGCCGTATTTTAAAATTAGGACGAGAAGCGGATATTGCCGTGTTCAGTGCGGGAACGGTTCGGAAAAATGCTTTGTTATTCCAGTTGGATTATTTAACAGATTCAGAAAAAGAGAGTTTACGAAAACATGCGACCGGCGACATCGTCTCGCGTTTCATTGATAGCGAAGGCAAGATTGTCGACGAAGAGCTGAATAAACGTACGGTTGGTATTCAGTTGGAAGAATTGAAAGATATTAAGCATAGTATCCTCATTGCGAGTGGGACCAACAAAGTAAACGGCGTCCACGCGACTTTGACGGGTGGCTATTGTAATCACGTCATTATTGATACTTTGCTCGCCCAAAATTTACTAGTACGTTAACAATAAGCGCCTGGGAAAAGACTAACTTTCCCACGCGCTTATTTTGTATCATCAAAATCGTTCAAAACCTAAATAGCGAGTCCCTTGGTGCGATAATTCCCCTACGTCACCTTCCGCTAAAAGCCCATACTCTTTACCGCTGACAAGAAACTCTTTGCGCGCGTTATCCGCAAACGAAAAGGTAACGTAATAAGATGTAGTAGTGGAACTGTGTGGGTGCAGTGTGCCGCTTGCACCGTTGTTCTGGTTCACATGGGTGCGTTTTGCGACAATAACTACCTCTTCCGTCACACGCGGTGATTTGTTATTGCGATTCCAAGTTATGAGTCCGGTAATGATAATAAATAAAAACCCTCCAGCAACCGTAATGAAAATAAGCGATGAGAACAATCCAAATATTCCAGACATTGAAGACTCCCCTTTTTTAAAAGCGTTTTATTTATTATATCGCAAAAATATTTTATTTAAAAAAAGCTTTTCGCGTTTTTTTGCTTATATATATGTAAGGGGGGATTGATGTGTTATTAAGAGAACGCGAATTAGCAATTGAGCTGCGAATTTTACAAGCATTAAAAGGTCGCCTGTTATTTTCACCGGAAATGGAGCGTCAACTTTGGAATTCTGAATCGGGACAGATGGGAGAGCGGGCGTTTGATTGTATAGGCGCTGAGTACGAAAGTCATTTGGTACGCGTGAATGATTTGGTATTGTCTGCCGATGGGAAGTTATGCCAAGTGGATGCGTTGTATATTTGTGATGGTGTGCTGTATTTATTTGAAGTAAAGAATTGGACCGGTGCATTTCGTTTGAATAATGGTGAGTTCCTGGGCGGTTCCGCATGTCCATTGGCGCAATTAAATCGATCGCGGAAAATTCTCGAACGGGTGCTGTGGAATTTGCGTATTTCCGTTCCAGTAGAAATGCGATTGGTTTTTATGGGGCCGGGTGTATGTCTGTATGGTTTGCGCCAGGAGGATCCTATTTTAATGGCGCATCAGTTGCCCAAGTTTTTCGAGGGACTTCGCCGTCAAAATAGGAGATTTATTCAACGCTCAGATATTCAACTGGGTGAGCGTTTGGTGCAGTGTCATGTCGCAGATAATCCCTATCGGAAATTACCACCTTACAGCAGCAAAACGGTAGCGTCTGGAATCATGTGCCCGAACTGTCGGGTGGCTATGCGTCCTTATCATGCGAAAAATCTGATTTGCGGCGACTGTGGCTTTAACGAACTCAAGAAAAATAGCTTGAAGCGTTCCATCACCGAATTAGATTTACTATTTCCGCTTGAAAAGCAACGTGTGCACCAAATTTATCAGTGGTGTGATGGATTAGTTTCAAAAAGACTCATCCATAAACAGCTTGGTAGTAAAGAATCTGCACAACTTAACGAATAAACGGCAAAGTTGTGCAGACATTCCCGGATAGTCTGCACAACTTTTTGATTATAGCTGAACTTGTGCAGACTATTGAACAAAGTCTGCACAAGTTTTGAGTTTAGACTCACGTTGGTGCAGACTATTTTTAAAAAAGCTAAATTATAGGCAGAAGGGTGCATTAATAGTATGATAATGTTAAAAACTAAAAGTAAGGAGTGGCATAATGACAGCATACGAGAAACCGAAAGTGTGGAAGTGGGAAGACGAGGAATTGAATAAAGGTGGAAACCGTCCGACAGCGGGTGCCCGTTTTGAGCAAACGTTACCGGTTGGCGAGGCGCCTTTCCAGTTGTATTCATTGGGAACACCGAACGGAATTAAAGTAACCATTATGTTTGAAGAGTTGAAAGAACTTGGGATTGTGGATGCGGATTATGATGTCTATACCATCAATATTGGAAAAGATGATCAATTTGGTTCAGACTTTGTCAAAATCAATCCGAACTCAAAAATTCCGGCACTCGTCGACTATAGTGCGGATAAACCCCTTAATATTTTCGAGTCCGGCTCCATCCTTCTTTACCTGGCTGAGAAATTCAACAAGCTTCTTCCGAACGACCTTCACGAACGGACGGAAACATTAAACTGGTTATTCTGGCAAGTTGGAGCGGGACCATATGTCGGCGGTGGATTCGGGCACTTCTTTGCTTATGCACCGGAGCCGTTGCAGTATCCGATTGACCGCTTTACGATGGAAACGAAACGTCAATTGGATCTATTAGATAAAACATTGGCAGAGCGTCCGTACATTGTTGGCGAAACGTATACAATCGCGGATATCGCGATTTGGTCATGGTATGGTCGTTTAGCGATGGGAGACCTTTACGAAGGTTCGGCAGAATTCTTGGATGTCGCCTCCTACAAGCATGTAATGGAATGGTCGAAACGTATTTCTGAAAGACCAGGCGTACAAAAAGGCCTGGCTGTCGCGTATAAATCACTGGAAAACTAATGAAAAAATGCGGACTCGATTGACGAGTCTGCATTTTTTTCAGCACACATTTGTGCTGAAGGAGTATACTATAAGAAGGAGTAGTCTTCGTGAAAGGAGAAAAAATGGCACGTAAAAAAACATTTACCCAAGCAGAATTGTACCAGGCAACCCATGATCTCATTTTAAAAGTCGGATACGCTAACTTTACTTTTCAGCTTTTGTCAAAAGAATTAGATATAACGCGGACCGGGTTATATAAGCATTTTTCAAACAAAGATGAATTGTTAAATGCCTACTTAAATGCGAAGCTTGAAGAAGTTGTCGAGCAGGTTGAAACGACGCAATGGCCAACAGATTATCTTCAGAAATTAGATGGGGTGATTGATTTAGTATTTGGCTATGCTGAAACGCACCAGATTTCATCCATGGTTCCGACGCAGAAGTGGACCAAAGAAAATGAAAACGATCCGAATGTCATTAAATCTAAAGATTTGCATGTTCGTTTCTTTGGATTTATTCAAGAAGCGATTGCTACCGGAATGAAAGAAGGCTATTTGAACTCGGATATTCCCCCAATAGTGATTATCGAAACCATTTTTCATATCATCAATATTCCGAATCAAGCACAACTATCAAACGCGCAACGCCTTTATTATGTAAAAAAAATGCTTTTTGAAGGAATTCTAAAACAAAATTAGTGACACAAGCGTCACTTTGGGTTATGCTTATCCCTGCTTTCATTAATCAAGAGAAGAAAGAAGGGATTTTATGTTTTTAGCACGTAAAGAACTATGGTTTTCTAAAAAACGTTTTTTCCTAATTGGATTTATTATCGTCCTTATTACATGGCTCGTATTTGTATTGTCAGGATTAGGAAATGGTCTATCCGACCTAGGAACGGCAGTTATCCGTTATTCAGATTTGGATGTAGCTATTTTTGAAAAGGATTCAGAATTGACTCTAGGGAAGTCTACGTTACCGGAGTCAGTAGTAGCAGAAGCTCTTGAAGTTGAAGGAGTGGAAGAAGCTGCCAGTATCGCAACAGCCGCTGGAGCAATCTATCGTGGGGTAAACGTTGATGAAGAAACCGGCAAAAAGACAGCCGTTTTATTTGTTGGTATTGAGCCAGGAAGTTTTATGGAACCTAAGACTATCTCAGGTGAAAATTTAGATGAAGCGGAACCGAACCGTGTGTTAGTCGATGAAAGTTTGATGCGTGAAGGCTTCAAACTTAATGACAAAATCACCTTAAATGGTGTCGGAACAGAATATACAATCGGTGGTTTTGTATCGAACAAAACATTGAATCATATGCCGGCTATTTTCGTAACCATGGATACATTGCGCGGCTTTAAATACATGGTACCGGGATCAGATATGGGTATTGAAAAACCAATCAGTGCTGTATTCTTAAAAGGTAACAACATTGATACTGAAGAATTGACTGCTGCCATTGATGGAATCGAAACAGGTAGTATCAAAGAAACATTAAACGGTATTCCGGGTTATTCTGCCGAGAGTGGCACAATCAACTTAATGTTATGGTTGTTAATCTTTATCTCTGCATTTGTTATTGCTGTCTTCTTCTATGTATTGACTACTCAAAAAGTAAATCAATTTGGAGTTATGAAAGCAATCGGTGCGAGCAATGGTTTTATCATTAAGAGCGTTGTTTCTGAAGTGTTCTTGCTATCTGGTATCAGCATCTTAATCGGTGTCGGACTGACATACTTGATGACATTAGTATTGCCAGAAGACATGCCGTTTACTTTGCTGCCAAATATGGTTATGCTTTACGGCGTCATTTTGCTAGCTACAAGTTTAATTGGTTCATTGTTCTCAATTAGAAGCATTATCAAAATTGATCCAATTACTGCATTAGGGAGGGTTGAATAATGAGTGGTATTACACTAACGAATGTAACAAAAGTATATACAGAGGCTGATGTAACAACAAAAGCATTAGACAACTTATCTCTAAGTGTAGAACCTGGAGAGTTTGTTGCGATTATCGGACCATCTGGATCCGGTAAAAGTACGTTCCTTTCAATAGCGGGTGCATTGCTGCAACCGAGCGAAGGGAAAGTAATGATCGACGGCGAGGACATCGCAACATTGTCTGAGAAAAAACTATCTTATGCACGTTTATCAAAAATTGGTTTCATCTTGCAAACTTCAAATCTACTTCCTTACTTAACAGTAATCGATCAATTACTAGTTGTTAAGAAAATGAGCGGTAAAATTACGCCGGAAGATCGCGAATTTGCAAAAGAATTGCTGACTGATATCGGTCTCGGAGAAAAAATGAATAAGTACCCACACCAATTATCAGGTGGGGAACGTCAACGTACTGCGATTGCGCGATCATTCATGAATGATCCAAAAATCATTTTAGCTGATGAACCAACTGCCAGTCTTGATACAAAACGTGCACACGAAGTCGTATCTTTAATCGCGAAAGAAGTAAAAGCGCGTAAAAAAGCGGCTGTTATGGTAACACATGATGAGCGTATGTTACGCTACTGTGACCGTGTTTATAGAATCGAAGATGGTATTTTAACACAAGAAAGTTGAGAATAACGAACGATAGAAGCTGTGGATTTCCCTGGCTTTTATTACGCTAAAAAGAGAATAAGACGATAAGGTTATTTATTTTGTATACTGGGGGACGTAAGCGAGTAGATTTCAGAATAAGAACAGAAAGTAGGTTCTGTTAAATCAAGTATAATTTCATGGACAGCCGCTGTTCACTTTATTTTAAAAATCTTACAAGATCCGATTTATGAAAATATAACTGTTGGCCTAGCAGATTAAAAGAAACAACAAGAGACCCTTTACGCTCCGAGAAGCGCAAAGGGTTTTGCTATATGCTTATAAGAATAATGATAAAATGAATCCGCCCAGAACGCCACCAGCCAATGCTGCCGCCAAGTTCGTTAATGAGCCTTTAATTTTACCACCTTTAACTGCAGAAGCTACGTAAACACCCACGCCACCTGCAACAGCCATATCAATCCAAACGCCACCACTTTGTGTAATCATTGGATTGTCTAAACCGTGGTTAATTGTCCAAAGCGTTCCAACAACAAACGCTGCTGCAACCCACCCACCTGGAGCGCCGAACGTTTCAACCATTTTACCCCATACCATTCGAATGACAAATGGGAATAGGAATCCTCCAAATACAGTTGCAATTGCTTGTCCTAATGTCATTTGTTAACTCCTCCATCCGCATCATATCCTGGTCCTGGCTCAGTATCAGCTGGAACGTGATCATCTTTTTCCATATCTTTTTCAATCGCTGCTGCTACAAAACCAGCAATAACAGCTCCTAAAATAACTAATGCAAGTGTTGGAACTGTATCCATCAAAGCAGGCATACCTTTAATAAATGTGTCTCTGAAGATACCAACCAGACCAATACCCATTGTCATATCGACAAAAGCATTCTCATCCAAGTTTTGGATTAAACCAACATAGTGGTTCATGAACCACATTGGACCGATCACGATGAAAGCAGCAAAAACGCCACCAACGATACCGTATTGTCCTGCAAATGCATCAAATGCAGTCATAACGAGCATACCGGCAATCATGTAGCCTATCATACTACGTAGAAATTTCATTGTATTTCCTCCTAAAAAGCCATTTACATTCAATACTAGTCTTTTTTTAAGTGTTGAAAAGTAGTTAATAATTATGTAAGCAATAAGGTGTCGTTATAAGTCCGTTTTACTTGTTGAATCAAAATAAAGAAGAATAATGTAAATGCAATTGTGATGACATTATTCCCCAAACCAGCAATAAAATGTCATCCCAAGCTGGTATACGGGTGAATTCAGATAAGTTTGTTACAATAAAACCAAGAACATTTAAAGGAGAGATAATTGTGAAAGTGTTTTTTGTAGGTGCAAACGGAAAAGTAGCGCGTCATTTTGCCGATTTCGTCAAATATGATGCCGCTATTCAAGAAGTTGCGATGATTCGAAATGCAGAACAAGCGGACTTCTTTAAAGAACGTGGGATTGAAACGGTCTTGTTGGATTTGACCAAAAATACAGTGAGCGAACTGGCAGAGGGAATGCGCGGATCAGATGCGGTTATTTTCAGTGCAGGAGCAGGGGGAAGCAGCCCGGAACAAACCGTGTTAATTGATTTAGAAGGGGCCGTAAAAACAATGACTGCTGCTGAAGAGGCGGGAATCAAACGCTTTATCATGGTCAGTACGTTCCGGACGGGTCACGAAGAGATGGCAAAAGAAAATGCGCTACAAACGTATACGATTGCGAAACATTATGCCGATGAGTGGTTGAAGAATCGGACAACATTGGATTGGACCATCGTACATCCGGGCATCCTGGTGAATGATGCAGGAACAGGGAAGGTTTCAGTCGGAATGGGACAAGAGGTAGCGGAAGTACCGCGTCAAGATGTCGCACAAACATTGGTATCTGTTTTGCATAGTGACAACACGATCAAGAAAGAGTTTGAAGTGCTGGGCGGACAGACCGCTGTTGAAGAAGCTGTAAAAAGTATTTAATGAAGTGTCGATACGGGGATTTACCCCTGTATTGGCGCTTTTTTTGTTGCAAACTTGATACCCGTCAATTTTTATTTTTCGCTCCCAACCTATACTTATAAGTGTAAAGAGGCACCGGAAAATAAAAAATGGAGGAATAACGTTATGCAAAGGGAAATATTAGCACGTAAAAATCAAATCACGCTTGTCTCAGGTATTCTGATTCTGATTGGTCTGTTTGGCCATTTCGTCTTACATAGTACAGTCGTTTTTAATACAGCATTTATTATCGCATCAATTCTTGGAGCAACACCAATTGCCATTCAGGCTTATCAATCTTTGAAGGTAAAAGTGATTAGTATTGATGTATTGGTTACGATTGCCGTTATTGGCGCATTTGCGATTCAAAATTACGAGGAGTCCGCAATCGTCACGTTTCTATTCTTGTTTGGTTCGTATTTGGAACAACGGACTTTGAACAAAACACGTTCCGCTATTCGCTCTTTAACGGAAATGGCGCCTGAAAGTGCATTATTGCAGACAGAAAACGGAGAATTTGTGGAAGTTGACGTGGATGATGTAGACGAAGGCGCCATTTTATTGGTGAAGACAGGCGCGCGCGTTCCGGTTGATGGCACGGTATTAATTGGGGAAGGGCATATAAACGAAGCCAGCATAACGGGTGAGTCCGTCCCTGTTACTAAAATAGAAGGATCGGGCGTTTTCGCCGGGACCATTCTTGAAAATGGAACGATTCAAATTCGCGCTGACAAAGTCGGCGAAGATACGACTTTTGGTAAAATCATCGAATTGGTAGAAGAGGCTCAAGATTCAAAATCAGAAGCAGAGCGTTTTATCGACCGTTTTTCTAAATACTACACGCCTGCCGTTTTGGTTATTGCATTCGTCGCTTGGTTATTTACACGTGATGTAGAGTTAGGCATCACTATTTTGGTACTGGGATGTCCGGGTGCTTTGGTGATTGGAGTACCGGTATCGAACGTTGCGGGAATTGGGAACGGTGCACGTCACGGCGTCTTGTTAAAAGGGAGCGAAGTAATCGGAGATTTCAGTCGCGTCGATACGATCGTATTTGATAAGACGGGAACATTGACAGTCGGTAATCCAGAAGTGGCAGAAAAAGCATACTACAACGAAGATACAGAAATAATTCTCGGTTACTTGGCCAGTATCGAGCGCGAATCGGACCACCCATTGGCAAAAGCTGTCCTGAAAGAAATCGGCGAAACAACATTTTCATCAGTCGAAAACACAGAAGTTGTTAAAGGCGGCGGGATTATCGCAACGGTTGAAGGGAAACGAGTGGCGGTTGGAAACGTCGCATTGATGGAACGTGAAAAGGTAGGCTTGAATGAACAGGCACGCCAAGATATCGCTCGTTTTGAAAAGAATGGAAATTCGCTTGTTTTAACAGCAGTCGACGGGGAATTAGCCGTGTTGATGGGAATACGGGATCAAATTCGTCCAGGAGTAAAAGAGGATTTGCAGGCATTGAAGCGTTTAGGTGTGAAAGATTTGGTCGTTCTTTCTGGAGATAACCAAGGAACAGTTGATTTGGTTGCTGCAGAACTAGGTTTGACCGAAGCGCATGGGCACATGCTGCCAGAAGATAAATCTGCCTATATTGGCAAGCTGCAAGAGCAGGGTCAAATCGTCGCATTTGTTGGTGATGGTGTCAATGATAGTCCTTCACTTGCTTTAGCGGACATCGGAATCGCGATGGGGAGCGGAACGGACGTAGCAATTGAAACGTCTGATGTGGTGTTGATGAACTCTGATTTCAGCCGCTTACCACATGCACTGGGATTGACGAAAATTACGGCGCGCAATATGAAACAGAATATTCTGATTGCAGTCGGGGTCGTCTTGGTTCTCTTGGCCAGTTTACTGTTTAGCGATTGGATGAACATGGCAATCGGTATGCTGGTTCATGAAGGCAGTATTCTCGTTGTTATTTTGAACGGGATGCGTCTGTTGAACTTTTCGCTAAAGGGCGATAGAAAGAGAACTGTCACAGAACCGAAGAGTGATTTCATTTTAGAAAAATAAACAGTGTGGGCAGGTTCCGAACGGGATCTGCTTATTTTTTATGAGAAGTATCAAGTAGAATGCCGGAAATCCTGTTTTACTTTATACTTCTGGCCAAAAGTATAAAGTAGAATTGAAAAAAACTCATTCTAGTTGAGACTTACGCCCTAAAGTGTCAAAAGTATTTGACACTGACAAAGTACCTCGCTATAATGAAAGTGTAAAATACTTTTTACATTAAAGGAGAAATGAAATGTTAGATATTATCTTAATTTTAATTGTCGTTGTCCCCTTAGTCTTGAATATACTGATGCTTGTTTCTCTGAGCAAACAAGCTGACGAACGATCTGCACGTATTAAAGAACGTGCAACGTGGGTTACATTTATCGCGAGTAACGGTTTCGCTGCGTATCATGTTATAAAAATGTTCGTCAAATCGTTTAACCATGCAACCATTACTCCTTACGCGGGTTTCAGTCCGCTGCTATTTCTGGGCTTTATGTCAATCTGCTACTTCTGTTCACTGCTTTATTACAAAAGAAAATTCGGAGGTTGACGCAGTGAAAAATAAAATCGCAAACTTGCGTAAACCGCTGAAGCTTTCACAAAAAGAGTTGGCGGAAAAGTGCCGCGTCACCCGTCAGACTATTAATGCGATTGAAAATGATAAGTATGATCCGACGTTACAACTCGCCTTTGATTTGGCCCGAGTTCTGCAGACGACCGTTGACGAATTGTTTGAAAGTGAGTGAAAATGGGTTTCATTTGCGAAAGGGGTTCTGTTAGCGTTATCATAAAGACAGAACAAAACAAAAGGAGCGATTGATGATGGATGCTACATTGGAGACGTTAGTGGAAAAGGTGCGCGCATGTCAAAAGGCTTGTAATATGTGTTTTGATGCCTGTCTCAAAGAGGATCATATGATGGCAGAATGTATCCGTTCGGACCGAGAGTGTGCGGATATGTGTGGGATTGTATTGGATTTTTCTCAACGCGAAAGTAAATTATTCCCGGATTTAGTAGCAGTATGTGCACGTGCGTGCGGCATGTGTGCAGATGAATGTGAAAAACATGATCATGACCACTGTCAAGAATGTGCGAAAGCATGCCGTGCGTGTGAAGAAGCCTGTAATGCGTATGTTGCAGCTCACAATTAATAAGAATGAAGGAGGGCGTCTGACAACTAGTCAGGCGCTCTTTATTTTTTGAACGCCTTTCGGTTTGTGCTAAACTGAACCCAACAAAAGCGGACAGATAAAGGGGATGGAAGTATGAAAGCTGAGATAATTTCTGTAGGTTCCAGTCTGCTGACGGGACGCGCAGTTAATGAGAACGCAGCTTTTTTAACGCGGGAACTCACGGCACTTGGAATCACGATTGCGGAAGCCGTCATGATAGCAGAGGAGCCAGAAAAACTTACCGAAACTCTAAAACGCGCGGAAAAGCACGCGGATCTCATCGTCATTACCGGGGGACTCGGACCTGACGCTGACGATAGCGTAAAAACCACGCTTTCAAAATATCTGAAAAAGCCATTGGTTCTGGATGAGGATACCCAGAATCGGATTATTACCTTTCACAAAAACTCCGACCTGGTCATGCCGGAAAACAACCAGTTACAGGCCTTGACGCTGCTGGATTCTATTCCCTTGGAGAACGTTACGGGTCTTGCCTTGGGGATGTTTTATCAAAGTGACACTCATGCCTATCTCTTATTACCGGGGCCGACGGATGAATTAATTCCGATGTTTAACGAAAATACCAAACCGGTTATTACCAAGCATCTATTGAAAAATAAAAAGATTGCAAAGAAAATTATTCGCTTATTCGGCCTGACACTGGCACAAGCAAACCATGATTTGGCGGACCTGCTGACGACGGAAACGAACCCCGTTGTTCAACTTTACCCGGATGGGCTGGAAATTGAAGTGCAAATAACCGCCATGCACAAAAGTGAAGAAAAAGCGCAGGAAGCTATTGTTAAAATTGAAAAAGAAATCGTCAAGCGCACGCAACCGTTTATCATTGGCGAGGGCGATCAGAATTTACCGAATATCGTTCGGGAACTGCTGATTTCGAAAGATTTGAAGATTACCGGTGCTGAGAGTTTAACGGGCGGTGCATTTTTGAGTGAAGTTTCTAGCTTGTTCGAGGCGGGTTCTATTTTTGAAGGCGGTATTGTCACATACAGCGAAACCATTAAAAATGAACTTTTGGGTGTGACCAAAGAAACGATTAGGAAGCATGGGGTTGTCAGTGCCGAATGCGCATTTGAAATGGCAGAAAAGGCGCGAGCCAAATTCAATGCTGACATTGGGGTTTCTCTAACCGGCGCGGCTGGTCCGAGTTCATTGGAAGGAGAAATTCCGGGCACAGTATGGGTTGGAATAGCTACGAAAGAAAACGAAACCTTTGCTAAGAAATTTCACTTCGGCTACAAGCGCAATTTAAATCGAGAATATTCGGTCTGGAGCGCCTTTAACATGGTCCGCCAGCTACTCGTTGGCGAAGCAATCCCTGATACAGTGAAGAAAAAGTAAATGGGAAGACGGTGGCGCATGCATCACCGTTATTGTTTGATTTCCATGGTATTTGAGCTATAATATAACTAACACATGAATGAATATTCATATGAAAGGGAGAATTGCCATGAGCCAATCACATCATCATGAACAAACCCACCAGCATCAGCACGAGCATAACCATGGGAAAATGCCAATTATACTCTATATAGGCGGGCTCGTGTTGGCACTCATCGCCTTATTTTTGAGTGAGGATATTGCACCTTTAAGAAATAGTCTTTTTGCCATCGCGACCATTGCGGCTGGCTACCATGTTGTCATTCTGGAAGGGTTGGGCGAAACGATTGAAAATACAAAACACAATCATGCCTTTACTCCCAATGCTCATATTTTGATGGGACTTGCTGCCATTGGAGCCTCCTTAATGGGCAACTTCTGGGAAGGGACGCTATTGATTCTCATTTTCTCCGGTGCGCATTTCCTTGAAGAATACGCGGAAGGAAAAAGTAGAAGAGAAATCACAAAATTACTTGAAATGAACCCCACAACAGCGCGCCGTATCAAAAAGGATGGCCAGACGGAAATAGTCGCGGTCGAAGCATTAGTAAAAGGCGACCATCTACAAGTCTTGAACGGTGATCAAGTTCCCATTGACGGTCTTATTATTTCTGGAACGACTGCTATTGATGAATCAGCCATCAATGGCGAGAGTATGCCGAAAGAGAAAACAAGTGGTGACCCTGTCTTCGGCAGTACGATTAACGGAACAGGTTCCTTTACAATGGAAGTAACCAAAGAAGCGAAAGATACCGTTTTTGCGAAAATTCTGCAACTTGTTAATCAGAATCAAAGCAATCAAACAAAAGCTGCGAGCATCATCCAAAAGTTCGAGCCGAAATATGTCACCTTTGTACTAATCGCCATTCCACTTTTTGTTATACTAGCACCGCTTTTATTTAAATGGAGTTGGAATGAAAGTCTTTATAAAGGTCTGGTTATTTTAGTCGCCGCGTCTCCATGTGCGCTTGCAGCGGCAACGATTTCGGCTACGTTGTCCGCAACTTCCACACTCGCAAAGCAGGGCGTTTTGTCCAAAGGAAGCACCTATTTGTCACAATTGGCAGATATCAAAGCGATTGCCTTCGACAAAACGGGTACACTGACGAAAGGAAAACCGGAAGTGACGCACACTTACTTCATGGATTCCGCAGATGAAGCCCATCTCATTGATGTGATCGTCGCAATGGAGTCAGAATCCAATCATCCGTTGGCAACCGCGATGTTACAGGCTTTTACGGCACGCGAAAAACTGACTCTAACGGTTACGAACGAAATTGGAAAAGGGCTAATTGCTACAGCCAATCAGGACAGCTACCGCATTGGTAAACCAAGCACTTTTGAAAAGGTACCTGAAAAAATTGCCCATTTAAATGCGAAATGGGCTGCAGAAGGAAATACTGTTGTCTATATTTCCAAAAATGACGATGTACAAGGTCTTATTGCGCTAATGGATATTCCTAACGAACACGCTCAAGCTGCCATCGCCTATTTCAAATCGCGTGGCATCCATACGACACTCATCACCGGAGATTCCGAAATGACCGGTCAGGCAGTGGGCAAACAGCTCGCGATAGATGAAATAATTGCCAATGTCATGCCCGCTGACAAATCCGACATTATCGGTGATCAAAAGACCAAATATGGTGTGGTTGCAATGGTAGGCGATGGTGTTAACGATGCTCCGGCCTTAGTTAAAGCGGACGTGGGTATCGCAATGGGAGATGGAACGGACGTGGCAGTCGAAGTTTCAGACCTGGCATTAATGAAGAATAATTTACTAAAACTGATTGAAGCACACCGTATCGCCTTACGAATGAATCGCATTATGTGGCAAAATATTATTTTTTCTATGCTGGTCGTTGTCTTTCTGGTGACGGTCGGTCTACTGGGCTTAACGAATATTGCTATCAGCGTCATCATCCATGAAGGCAGTACGCTCGTGGTTATCTTGAACGGCTTACGTTTACTGCGTAAATAACAGAACACCAAAGAGGCAGCTTCTTTCCGATTATTCGGAGTGAAGCTGCCTTTTCTATGTAAATTATAACTTCAGTTTCGTATTTATTCCTCTGTTGATTGTAGGTACAATTTTATTATATGGGAACAAAATATTTATTAATGTACAAAAATAGAAAAACAGATGTTTATATCACATCCTATATGTATTCCAATTCACAATATCTATGGTATAATAATGTATGCGCATACTTTAAAAGTGCGTTAGTCGTCCCCTTTTAGCAAACAACTGGATGTTTTTTTGATTAACGATGTGTAAACGTTAACATAATTTGTTGTAGAGGGTCGGCAACATAATTGCAACAAACGATTAAAGAATAAAAAATATATATTTAGCGGAGGTAATAATTATGTCAGAACGTCTAACAGATAAAGTCGCCGTAGTAACAGGTGGAGCAAGTGGAATCGGGGAAGCAACCGTAAGAAAATTTGTGGCTGAGGGCGCTAAAGTTGTCATTGGTGACTTAAACAAAGAGCGCGGCCAAGCATTAGCAGAAGAATTAGGCGATGCAGCAATCTTTGTAGCAATCGATGTAACAAAAGCTAGTGATTGGGAAGAAGTGAAGAAACAAGCATTGGAAGCATTTGGAACCGTAGATGTTTTAGTAAATAATGCAGGAATCTCTGTTGCACAATCACTCTTGACGATGACAGAAGAACAATACCGCAAAATTTTGGAAATCAACCAAGTTTCTGTTTTCCTTGGTATGCAAAAAATCGCACCAATTATGATTGAAAAAGGTGCCGGTTCAATTATTAACACTTCTTCAATTAACGGTTTGAAAGCTGGTGCAATTGGTTATACAGACTCTAAATTTGCCGTTCGTGGAATGACAAAGGCAGCTTCTGCTGAATTGGCACCACAAGGCGTTCGCGTAAACTCCATTCATCCTGGAATTATCGAAACACCAATGACAATGGAAGGTGATGCAGTTGAGCAAATCAAAGCTTACACAAACTTTGTTCCGATGAGACGGATGGCGCAAGCAGAAGAAGTTGCGAACCTGATGCTTTATTTAGCAAGTGACGAATCTTCTTACTCTACTGGATCAGAATTTATCGTTGATGGCGGTTTAACACAATAACACAATACTAATAAACTCCTGCACTTTGCGGCAGGAGTTTTTTTGTATTAGAGGGTTTTATAAGTTTCTGGGTGAACGTCATTCATTCGTGTAGACGTGCAAAAGTTAGTAAAAAAGTGAAGACCTTTGCACTAAAAACTCCAAAAAGGTGCAAAGGTCAGTACAAAATGACAAACTCTTGCACTATTTACCGCGAAAGCGTGCAAAAGTCAGCCTAAATCAACTAACCTTTGCACGCCGCGCCACTCTAACGCAAACCCTCCACTTCTGTCGCGTGGAAGAAGCGTTTGATTCCTCTGTAAAGCACTACAAATGGACAATTTGTAAGTGCTTTGATAAACTTTAAAAGAACCCAAATTGAGAAAGAGGCGATTACATGGACAAGAGCAAGTTAGGAACAAGAGAAGTCGTTCAAGTTGGCATAATTGTAAAAGATATTGAAAAAACGGCAGCGGCCTACGCAAAGTTTCTTAATGTGGAAATACCGGAAATATCAGTAACAGTACCGCCTGCAGGTAAAAAAATGTACTACCGAGGAGAAGAGGGAACGGCGACGGCAAAACTGGCCTTCTTTGATGTCGGTACAAACCTGCAGATTGAATTGATCGAGCCAGATGAGAAACCATCGACATGGCGCGAGCATTTGGATGAAAAAGGCGAAGGGGTCCACCATATTGCTTTCTTTGTAAATGATATGGAAACGATTGAAGATACTTTAGAAAAAGACCAAATTCCTGTTGTCCAAAAAGGCGCGTACGAAGGTGGAAAATATGCGTATTTGGATGCCTTTGAGCCATTGAAAGTGATGATTGAGCTACTCGAAAATGATTAGGAAGGGGACTACTATGTCTATTCTCACATTGCTGGGCGATTACTATCACAGCCATGATTTAGTCTTGGCATTTATAAAAGAAGTGCTAAACGACAAAGAACTGACGGATATTTCAAGCGACTCCCTCAGCGAAGAACTGGAGAAGCAACCAGAGTTGTTTATTCTCAGCAAAGAAAACCGGACGACGCCGGAAGAAGAGGATGTAAAACCATGGCTGACACCTCAATTGGATCAAGAGTT
The DNA here is from genome assembly GCF_011299095.1 of Jeotgalibaca porci. Lineage (NCBI taxonomy): Bacteria > Bacillati > Bacillota > Bacilli > Lactobacillales > Carnobacteriaceae > Jeotgalibaca > Jeotgalibaca porci. The sequence goes on from NZ_CP049889.1 coordinate 1,460,756, forward strand.
ATGGGATTATGTATCAAATGGGGGCAATCTACTTGTCCTACATGGCGGTCTTAGTGCGTATCCGGAAGATTCGCGGATGCGTCAATTGGCAAAAGGCCATTTTCTCCATCATCCTGAAGAACATCTGGATGTCATGTATGAAGGAACTGCACCTGAATCAGAAGCGATTTCTTTTCATTTCTTAGATGAGCATTATTTTGTGGATGTGGATGAAGAAGAGACGCATGTTTTCCTGCGAAGCAAATCGAGCGAAGGCAAGCAAATAGCAGGTTGGCGTCATACAATCGACGAAGGTAAGGTCCTATGCCTGACTCCGACGCATAGAAAAGAAGGATTCGAGGACGAAACATTTAAGAAACTATTCAAGCAGTCCGTAGAATGGTTGTGTGATTAAAGAGAGTGGGAAAAAAGGCATTTAGATCCGAATCTTCTAACGCATACCATATCCGTAAGCTACTAAAGTAGCAACGGCTACGGCAACTGGAACGAATAAGCATAGGATGGACGCAGGCCATCCGCGCATTATTTTAGGAGCACTGTGGGCTGAAGCCCAAGTGTATCATGTTTGTAAGCTGCTAAAGCAGCAACAACCATAACAAAGTGGATGTCGGATCTGCCTTTTTGAGCACGTTTACGCCACTATTATTCATTAATAACAAGGGGCCAGGAGTTTTTTCCCGGCCCCTTACTATTTTAATATTCTAAAGCTTTCAAATCCTCTAACGTTACCTCTTCTTCTACATAACCATCCACGTCAAAGCCGCTTAGATTCGAGAATTCTTTAACAAAAAGGTCATAAGCAGTAAGATCTGTATTGAAGTTTTCAGCATTTATTTTTTCAATCAATGCTTTCGTTTTTGCTTGGGTATCGCTGTCTAATTCCCAACTGTCCGGTCTCATACGACCCATTTCATCGTATTCCGCCTTGTCACCGTAAACCATATCGCGCAGGATGCGGTCGATGTGCATAATTGGTGTTTCGTGCGTGCCTTTTTCTTCCATTACTTTGTACAGGCCAATGCAATAGACCGGGAAGAACGGAATAACAGAGCTGGCTTTCGTCGTTACAGCTGTAGCCACAATCACTTGTGCTTTCCCGTTCACATCCGCCAACAAGTCGTTAATCGTTTCTGCTTTCACATCACAGTCCGCTTTTGCTTGTCCCAACGTTCCGCCGCCGTAGTATGGACGGTTCAATTCGGATCCTAAATAGGAATAATTGGTAGTCAATACGCCATCAGCTAAGACGTCCGCTTCTTTCAAAGCTTCCATCCATAACTGCCAATCTTCGCCACCCATTACTTTAACGGTGTTCGCAATTTCTTCTTCTGTCGCTGTTTCCAACGTTTGTGTATAGTAATTTTGTGTTTGCATTTCAATATTTGGACCCACTACAGGCTCTCCAATCGCTTTAATTGAAGAAACATACGCCTCGCCTGTATCCGGATCGTTCCGTCGGCCACTCGCTAAACTGTAAACAACCAAGTCTACTTTTCCGCCGAATTCATTTTTGATGTAATCAATAACGTCTTGTTTCGTTTCATGACTGAATGCATCCGCCACGAAATTCTTCGCGACTAAACCTTCTTTTTCAGCAGCTTCACGAAACGCGATGTTATTATACCAACCTGGCGTTCCCAATGAACGTGCGCTTTTTGGTCCCTTTTCAAAGGAAACACCAATTGTATCGGCGCCTGTTCCAAAAGCTAAACTGATACGTGTCGCTAATCCATAGCTGGAAGAAGCACCAATAATCAAGACTTTCTTTGGCCCATCGAATGTTCCGTTACTCTTAACGTAGTTCACTTGATTCAATACTTCTTGTTTACAGCCAATTGGGTTCACGCCCAAAGCGACGTTTCCGCGTATGTTTTGTTTGAACTCTAGCATTAGTTATTTTCCCCCTGTAGGTTTTATTCTTGCATCATATCAGAAATGAATGAAAAAGAACATAAAACCGACTATTGTAGCTTAATGAAAAGTGTTATAATAGTATGTGATACATGTAACAAATGAAGAGTGATAACTGGAGGAATTGCAAATGGGTAGAGTAACAAGTATGTTGGGAATCACGTATCCTATTTTTTGTGGGGCGATGGGCGGCGTTTCACGTCCCCAATTAGTAAGTGCAGTGGCTGAAGCAGGCGGAATGGGAATTCTGGCAACAGCCGGGATGAAGCCCGAGGCCGTGCGAGAAGCTGTTCGCGAAATAAAATCTAAAACAACGAAACCATTCGGTGCCAATATTGCTATTATTGCCGGAAACGTAGAAGAAATACTCAGTGTTCTATTAGAAGAAGGCGTTAAATTCTTTACAACTGGAGCGGGTAATCCGATTCCTTTGATTGCGCCGATTCATGAAGCGGGCGGGATTATTTTTCCAGTCGTTCCTTCTGCACGTGTCGCGAAAAAAATGGAAGATCACGGCGCAGACGGTGTGGTAGTTGAAGGAACCGAAGCAGGGGGGCATGTGGGTGAGGCAACAACATTCACGCTTACTCGTCAAGCGGCGTTGGCAGTCTCAATACCCGTTATCAGTGCCGGCGGAATCGCAGACGGAAACGGAATCGTCGCGGCCTTTGCACTCGGCGCGGAAGGCGTTCAACTTGGAACACGATTTGTCGCTTCAGAAGAGGCGCCCATTCATGAAAACTATAAACAGGCGATCTTGAATGCCTCTGACACAGCAACATTTGTTTCCGGTCGCCGCTCAGGTGGACCGATTCGAATCGAACGAAACAACGCGTCTCAAAAGCACGTCGCGTTGGATGAAAATCCAGAAACAGATATGAACACACTTGAAAAATTCACACTCCCATCACTGATTAAAGCCGCAAGAGACGGCGACACTGAAAATGAAATCGTGACTTACGGCCAAATTGCCAGCATCATCCACGAAATTAAATCTGTAAAACAAATCATTGAAGAATTATTCCATGAAGCAGAAGAAGTGCTAGGAAATTTGAAATTGGATTTATAGGAATAGGGCTGGATAAAAAACATTTGCGGTCCTATAAACGAAAAATATTCAGGGGAAAGCATCATAAACTGGCTTCACAAAAAAACTCAGACGGCCATATGGCGAGGTACCGACCCCCAAAAGTTAGAGTAAAATCTAAACTTTTGGGGGTTCTTTTTATGGCAAAATATAGTGAAGCATTCAAGTTACAAGTTGTGCAAGAATATCTGGATGGCCCGTTGGGATATAGCGCCTTGGCGAAGAAACATGCCATTCCTGATGCCGCAACCGTCCGAAAATGGGTGACATTTTTCCAAGAATTCGGGTTGGAAGGTCTGAAGAGGAAGCGGAAGAAGACGGTCTACCCTGTTCAATTCAAGGTGGATGTATTACACTTTATGAAAGAAACAGGCGCTTCTTATTCCGAAACGGCCATTGCCTTCGGCATGAACAATCCTTCCCTCATCGCCAACTGGAACCGGGCCTTCCAAGAGAACGGGATAAAAGGCCTGAAACCAAAACAAAAGGGGCGACCTCCCATGTCCAGAAAACCGAGAAAACAGCCGGGAAAACAAGCAAAGTCCACTTCTCTTTCCCAAGAAGAGCTGGAACGTGAAAATGAATTACTAAGATTAGAGATTGCTTACTTAAAAAAGTTGAAAGCTTTCCGGGAGAATCCAGACACCTTTCTCGAAAAGCACAAACAGCAGTGGCATACGCACTCAAAGAAGAAGGATTCAAACTGAAGGATATCCTTTCAGTAGTTGGAATCCCATCCGCAACGTACCATTACCACGCGAAACAACTGGGAATAGCGGACCCGGATGGGGCTCTAAAAGAGCTGATCCGACAGCTTTTCTTTCAGTTCAAAGAGCGGTATGGGTATAAACGACTCACGAAGGAAATGCAAAAACTGGGACATTGCGTCAACCACAAAAAGGTGTACCGCCTCATGCAAGAAATAGGTTTAAAATGTGTCAAGTTCATGCGGAAGTCTCGCAAGTACAATTCCTATAGAGGGAAAGTGGGAACCGTTGCGAAGAACCGACTGAATCGGCGCTTCCACACCACTATCCCCTTACAGAAACTCGTCACGGACGTCACTGAATTCAAGTGTATGGGGGAGGAGAAGTTATACTTTAGCCCTATTCTGGACTTGTATAACGGAGAGGTCATCGCCTACAGCATGAATAAGCGACCAACTCTGGACTTCGTGATGAAGCCCCTGCAGGAGGCCGTCGGCATCATTCGTAAACACGGCACCGTCCGCACGACCCTTCATTCGGACCAAGGGTGGCAGTACCAGCACAACAAGTGGGTTAAAATCTTGAAGAAAAACAAACTCTTTCAAAGCATGTCTCGGAAAGCAACGTGTGCTGATAATGCAGCGATGGAAAATTTCTTCGGCATTCTGAAACAGGAAATGTATCACGGAGAAAAAATGGTAAGTTATGGTGAGCTTGAATCAAGGATTTCCGAGTATATCGATTGGTACAACCAAGTTCGATCGAAAGAAAAATTGGCTGGCCTAAGTCCAGTAGAATACCGAACTCAAACCAGCCAATTGGCTGCATAATTAAAACTCTAACTTTTGGGGGTCGCTACCCGATCTGAGTTTTTTATTCGCGTAATTTGAATGGAGTTTATTTTTCCAACGTCTTCGCAAGTGCATCAACTGCGAGAATCGCATCGGCGATTTCTTTGGCTGTCAGCGTTCTGCCGATGTTGCCCATTGTGTCATTTTCGCCATTTGCCAATGCGCCCACTCTTAATAATTCATCATAAGAGGTCTGGTCTAAATGCATTTCTGCCAATGTAATGGGCATGCTGATTGCTTTGTAGAAGCGCATGAATTGATAGATTTCTTCTACAGGACGATTTTCCAACACGAGTTGTGTCAACGTTCCGTATGCCACTTTTTCACCGTGTGTTAAGTCATGGATTTCGCCTGAAACAGCAGTAAAGCCGTTATGAATCGCGTGCGCGCCAGCCAGTCCGCCGTTTTCGAAACCTAGGCCGGAAAGAAGCGTATTCGCCTCCACCACATGTTCAACTGCCGGTGTTACCAAGTGCTCTTTAACCGCTGCGTATGCCGCAATCCCTTCTGTAAATAACGTTTGTTCACAAACTGCTGCAATGGCTTGACCTGCAAGTGAAGGGCTTCCTCCCGCCATCGTTGATCCATTATTGCGATACGCCGCGCTTGCTTCTACCAGTGTCGCCATTGCATCTGCCATTCCCGAAGCAAATAAACGCGCCGGGGCATTCACGATTACTTCAGTATCAACCAAGACTAAATCAGGGTTCTTTTTGTAGAAACGGTAGTCTTCGAATTGGCCCTCGTCGGTATACATGACTGAAAGTGCGGAAGTCGGAGCATCCGTTGAGGCAATCGTTGGTGCAATAATGACCGGTGCACCTACTTCGTCCGCCAGTGCTTTCGCAGTATCAACGGCTTTTCCACCACCCAACGCCACAATCACGTCTGCTTCATTATCTTTAGCAACACTTACCAAACGTTGTACCTCATTGTTGGAAGATTCACCGTTGAACTTCTCAAACGCAAATGTTGCTTTGCTGTCAGAAAAGCTTTTATCTATTTTATCTGAGAGTAAGTTCCAGACGATATCGTCTGATAGAATGAGCGCTTTGGTACCCAAGTTTTCAACTTCTGTACCCAAAGTTGTCAAAACGCCTTGCCCTTGAACGTAACGTGCGGGTGAACGAAATGCTATTTTATTCATTATGCTTTTCCCCTATCTATATTTGTTAAGTTATTCACAATATATGTTACAGGAAGGATGTAAATTTGTCAAAAATATATCTAAAACAATATTACCGACTAGGAAAAGATTGTTAGTAAATCACATTGGATAAATTCTATTAATTTGAAAACGAATACAAATACATTTCACAGATGTTATAATAACTAAAGAACAAAAAAGGGGATTACCTCCTAACAACATTGAAGCAACAAGAGAGGGGATTATAAAATGCAAAAGGATTTTCTTTGGGGCGGCGCGTCTGCTGCTAACCAGATAGAAGGTGGCTATTTAGCAGGTGGCAAAGGGTTAACCAGTGTTGACTTGATTCCGCATGGCGCATACCGTCGTGAAATTCTAGCCGGCCTGCGTCATTACGAGGACGTACCAGAAGGACAATTTTACCCATCACATGAAGCGATTGATTTCTATACACACTATAAAGAAGATATTGCGTTGTTCGCCGAAATGGGATTCAAGGCGTACCGCTTTTCGATGGCCTGGTCACGGGTTTTCCCAACGGGCTTAGAAGAGGAGCCAAATGAAGAAGGCCTGCAATTTTATGAAAATGTGATTGATGAGTTACTAAAATATAACATTGAACCGATTGTAACGATTAATCATTTCGATGTGCCAAAAACGTTGATTGACAACTATGGTTCATGGAAGAGTCGCGAAATGATTGCTTTGTTTGAGAAATACGCAACGGTATTGTTCAAACGTTTCAAAGGGAAAGTCAAGTACTGGATTTCGGTAAATGAAATCAATATGCTCTTCCACCTGCCTTTTATGGGTGCAGGGATTTATTTGGAAGAAGGTGAGAACCGCGAACAGGTCCTTTATAAAGCGGCGCATCACGAATTAGTGGCGAGTGCGCGGGCAACCAAAGCATTGAGAGAGATTGATCCTGATGCCCAAATGGGATGTATGATTGCAGCGGGCGATTACTACCCGTATAGTGCGAACCCGAAAGACATTCGTGCTGCACAATTAGCGAATCAGGAAAACTTCTTCTTTATTGATGTCCAATCACGCGGGAAATACCCGAACTGGACGAAGCATAAATTTGCCGAAGAAGGCATTGAAATCGGAATGACTGAAGAAGATGAGAAAGTACTGGCGGAAAACACGGTAGATTATATTTCCTTGAGTTACTATTCAACGCGCACGTCAAAAGCAGAGCTTGAGCCTGGAGAAGCAACGACAGGGAATGCATTTGTGGGAGCAGTAAACCCCTACTTGGAAAAATCAGAATGGGGTTGGGCGATTGATCCATTGGGTATGCGTACGACATTGAATACACTTTGGGAAAGATATCAAAAGCCGCTCTTCATCGTTGAAAATGGCTTAGGGGCGTATGACAAGCCGGAAGAAGATGGTTCTGTCCATGATGACTACCGGATTGATTACTTGAAGCAACATATCGAAGAATTCAAAGCGGCCGTTGAAATTGACGGCATTCCATTGCTTGGCTATACGACATGGGGGTGTATCGACTTAGTCTCCGCATCAACGGGCGAAATGTCCAAACGTTACGGTTTCATTTATGTAGACCGCGACGATGCTGGGAACGGCACGATGGCTCGTAGCCGCAAAGATTCATTCTACTGGTATAAAAAAGTGATTGAAACGAACGGTGAGAATTTAAACGCCGATAATTTTAAATAGAGGTAAGGGGGCTGTTTCTGTAATAGAGACAGTCTTTTTGTTTGGAGTGGGAACGAATTCAGGTAGAATGAATGTAAGACGAACTTTCAGAAGGGATGATTTGCATGCAAAAGACATATACACCAGAACTTGTTTATTATGCCGGAAATCAATTACTTGAAGGCCCAGTATGGAGCGAGAAAGAGCAACGTTTATATTTTGTCTCGATTGAAGATGAAATGATTTATCGGTTGAACGAAGAAACAACGGAAATTACTTCCTACCCGACTAACGGACCGGTAGGGGCTGCCGTTTTAAATAAAGATGGAAAGATTATCTCAGCAGAGAAGCAAGGGATTTATTTAATCAATCCGGAAACAAAAGAACGGACTTATCTGATGCAGGCAAATGAAGATGAACGTCAACGCTATAATGATGGGAAACTGGATCCAAACGGGCGCTTTTTGATCGGCACAATGGGTTACGGAGAAACGCTTGAGGGAGAAGCACGTCTGTTTATTATTGAAGATGGCGAAGTGCGTATATTGCTTAGTGATTTGACGCTTTCCAATGGTATGGGCTGGACGAAGGATGGCCGCACGTTTTACCATATTGATACACCGACTAAAAAAGTCAAGCAGTACGATTATGATTTAGCCAACGGTACGGTATCGAACGGAAAAACAATCGTTGAGATAACAGGCAATGGTTCTCCAGATGGTATGTGTGTGGATGTGGACGAAAAGATTTGGGTCGCAGAATATGGCGGCAAACAAATTTGTAAGTGGGACCCTGCTACGGGAGAGAAGTTACTAACGATTCCGATGCCCGTATCCAATATTACCTCTTGCTGCATTGGTGGGGAAAACAAAGCGTATCTCTATATCACTACTGCCAAAGAGAACGATGAACCGTTATCCGGTGGGCTATTCAAAGTGAAAATTAGATAATTAGCGTATAAAAAATGCTCGAAAAGGCTTTTCCCGTGAACCATTTATTAGAGGAAAGAACTGTCCATCAGAAGAGAAACGGCCAAAATACTAGCTTCAAATGTTCCCAAATGCTTTCGTTGATTGGCGCAATCAGTCCCCCACGTCTATTTCGAGCAACAGCATTCATGTAAAAAACCTCCTGCTATTTATTTGTTAAATTAATAATAGAGGACCTAAACAGGTAAACAAAGAGATATGTCGGAACATCTCGAAAATAGCGCAAAAATCTCCTAAAGTAGCATATAGATAGAAATGAGTAAGCATGGGTTTAGGAAAGTGGGAGGATGAGTATCATGGAGAAAAACATAATCAAAAGAAATAATGTCAATGTGGTTGGGAACGGGGATAAAGTTCTCGTTTTTGCACATGGATTTGGATGTGAACAAGGGATGTGGCGGTATATCTTGCCCGCATTTACACATGATTATCAAGTTGTTCTGTTTGATTATGTGGGATCTGGAAATTCAGATGTCAGTGCGTATGATCCAGAAAAATATAACCAGTTGGAAGGATACGCATAAGATGTTATTGATGTAATTGAATCCCTCGCGTTAAGTGATGTCACCTTCGTCGGTCATTCGGTAAGCTCCATGATTGGTTTGTTGGCAGCGAATGCCCGTCCTGACTTAATTACTGATTTGATTATGATTGGCCCTTCACCTTGTTACTTGAACACAACCGACTATCAAGGCGGTTTTGATGAAGCAGATATCACGGATATGTTGGAAATGATGGAAATGAACTTTGAAGGATGGGCTAGCTACATGGCTCCAATGGCGATGGAAGCTTCTCCCGATGAAGAAAAAGTACGGGACTTGGAAAGTACATTTGTTTCCAATGAACCAGGGATTGCTCGTCAATTCGCAGAAGTAACATTTTTCTCTGATTATCGTCATATTTTACCCGAATCTGATGTCAAAACCTTGATTTTACAATGTGCACAAGATAGTATCGTTCCCGTTGAGGTGGGTTATTACTTAAAAGATCATCTGAAGAACAGCGAATTATTTGTCATGGAAACGAAAGGTCACTATCCACATATTAGTCAGCCAGAGAAAACAATTGAAGCAATTAGAGCATATATAGCCTGATTATGAGGGGGTATCAGAGATGGAAGAGCGCTTTAAGAATGCGCCTTGTGGTTTTCTATCCATTGATTATGAGGGTTATATCGTCGCTGTCAATGATACATTTTTAATTGAAATGAACTATGAACAGGATGAATTGGTTGGTAAACACGTGGAAATCATTTGCCGGCCACCCGCACGTATGATTTTTCATTCTTATTTCTATCCGACGATTCATCTTTACGGCAGAGTAAGAGAATTATTTGTGAAATTGATGAAAAAATCTGGAGAAGAAGTACCTTTTATACTAAGTGCACGCTGCTTCGAGGCCGAGGCTGCGTATCGCGTGGACATTGTGATGTTGCCGATGATAAAGCGGATGGAGTATGAACAGGTTTTACGTCAAACTAAAGTAAAAGTTGAAGAGATTTTGAAAGAAAAAGAAGTCGCACATCAAGAACTACAAGCGCTATATGCAGAAATTAAAGAAAAGAAAATAGAGTTAGAAAATATGAATGAGCATTTGGTGGTATTATCCAACACCGACAAGTTGACCAACATCCCTAATCGCAGGTATTTCCACCATAAATTTGATGAAATCGTCATTGAGTATGAAAAGACTCAGCAACCATTTTCACTCATGATGATGGACATCGATCACTTTAAACGCGTGAATGATCGTTACGGTCATCAAATAGGCGACCAAGTCTTAATTCAAGTAGCAGCGATTTTATTTGAGAATCTTCCGGAAAATGCCGTAGTAGCACGCTATGGGGGAGAAGAGTTTGTTGTATTACTTCCGGGCATGTCAGAAAACGATGCGATGGCTACCGCCGAAATACTGAAAGATAATATTCAACACGCTCATTGGGATATCGTGAACCGGATGACAATCAGTGCCGGTATCGCAACGTTTACCGAAGATGATGATCCTTATTCAATCATTACGAAAGCTGATCAAGCACTTTATTTATCCAAAGAAAGAGGTCGTAACTGTGCGACTCATTTTAATATGGTGTCATCATAAAGTGCTCAGCAGCTAATTTAACGAATAAAAAAGGGGTGTATAACATGGAGACAACACAAGGCTTTGGTCCGGTTTTTGATGAGAAGACACGCGTTCTAATCTTGGGTAGTCATCCGGGAGTCCCTTCCTTACGTAAAAGACAATATTATGGTAATCCCGGGAATGCTTTTTGGCGGACTGTCTTTCATGCCCTGGAAGTAACCGACCCCGTTGATTACACGCAACGCTTGGAACTGCTATTGGAGAACGGAATCGGACTGTGGGATGTCTATGATACGGTTCAGCGGGCGGGTAGTTTGGATGTTAACATTAAGAATGAAACGCTGAACGACTTCTCACGCATATTAGATGGCAGCGACGTTCGGTTGATTATCGCTAACGGTCAAACGGCTTATCGCGAAACGCAGAAGCATGCTATTTTCGAACGTTATGAAGTTGTCAGTGCCCTTTCAACAAGCGGTCTCAATAACGGACGTGAAAAAGAACGGATGGCGCAATGGAATCAAGCTATCCGTTATGGATTGAATAAAGAAGAAGGACCAAAAGATGCGTAAAATTCGCTCACTTTGGTCCTTCTATTTAGTTAAATCCTTTTGGTTCTTTTGCGATAGCTACCAGACGGTTAATCAAAGCGTCATACGTATATCCAGCCGCTTGCGCCAAACGTGGGAAATAAGAAAAATCTTTTCCAAGACCCGGATAAGTATTCAACTCAATCACGTGTGGGTGTCCCTCGGCGTCGAGACGAATATCCACACGTGCGAAATCTTGGCAACGTAAAATGCGGTACGTTTTGGCTGCCATTTCTTCAATTTCTGCTTGGAGTTCCGGCGAAAGGTTCGCAGGAATGATTTCCGTACTTTTAGAACCGGCTTTTTCTGTGTTCGTCAGAATTTGTGGACCATCTTTATGGAAAATGGTTTCTTTAATAGGCAAAATTTCCAGAACTTCATTGCCTATTACTCCGACGGTAAATTCACGACCCGGCAAGAATTCCTCGACCAGTAAGACCTGCTTGTATAAGTGGAGTTTTTCTTTAATAACTTTCTTCAGTTGCGCAACGGAATCTACTTTGGAAGATTCCGTTACGCCAATTCCTGACCCTTCATGTTCTGGCTTCACGATCAAAGGAAACGTAAAGTCGGAGCGAATCTCATCTGTTTCATCTACGTTGTCGTACTTGGAATGAATTAAAGCGATGTGCATTTCGATCCCTCCATATTGTACTTAATTGATAAACTAAGTATAACATCACCTCGCAAATGTGCCATTAAAAGACATTATGCGCCTTTGGGACGAATAAATACCCAATTGATTGGCCCCGATTCCGTTTCGCTAAACTGATACCCCATGTCGGTAAAAGACTTAATATCAGTCAGATTGGTTACGCGTTTACGTGCGATAAAGTTCACCAACTGACCGCGTCCTTTCTTAGAAATCGTGGAATGTTTCTTCAGATGGCCTTCACTATCCCTTTCGAAAAATGAAACGGAGACGATGTGATCTTCGGGTGTTGCATAGCGCGTGATTGTCTTTGAGAACTCATCGCTTGCTACATTTAAAATCGTACGTCCTTCTTTTACAAGCGCTTGATAGATCTGGTCGTTCCATTTTTTGTACAAGCCTTTTTCGGTAAAATCACGGCGATAGGCACCGATTTCGTCAAGGGGACGTAGTAGTCCATGCTCGGCAGAAATAATATGTAACTGTTGGTTTAAGAACGAGAAGTCCTCATTGGTAAGATTTTCCCTTAGATAACGAAATTGTAAGCCATTATAGAGGTGGATTGCTGGCTGTTGTGAATCGGTGGACGTCATTTCTTTTGACGGTGAAATAATAATATTCATTTTTTACCTTCTTTCTCACTATAGAGGTTACAGGAATTCTTTTATTTTTCATAATTGTAAACAATTATAAGGTTAAATGTCTATTAAGTGGCGTGATTCGTATAGCAATAACTGTTAGAATTGTTTATACTTTGTATAAAGTAGAGAAAATGATTTATATATGAGGAGATTATAATGATTAAAATCATGGCGGATTCGACTTGCGATTTATCACCGGAAGTTCTAGCGCAATATAATATTGGGGTAGCACCATTGAATATTACAATTAATGGCGTATCATATCAAGATAAAATTGATCTTACAGCAGACGCGTTTTTTGAACAATTACCAAAATTGAAAGAGCTACCAACTACAGGGATGCCTAGTCCCGAAGCATATTTGAATATCGTAGATGAAGCCATGAAAGAAGGCTATACGGAGTTTCTATGCATCTGTATGTCAAGTGGAACAAGTGGTTCCTATCAATCTGCAGTTATTGCAAAGGAACTTTATTTTGAACGTCATCCGGAATCTACAATAAAATTCCATGTAGTCGATTCATTGTCGATGAGTCATGGTAGTGGGTGGTTAATTCTGAAAACCGCACAATTACGCGAAGAAGGTTACACGTTCGAAGAATTGGTAGCGTTTTGCGAAACGTATAAAATACGTGTTAAACATTTCTTGTGTGTAGAAGATTTGCATAACTTAATCAAAAGTGGTCGGATTTCCAATGCAGGTGCCTTTATCGGCAGCTTGCTTCAAGTGAAACCTATCATGACAATGAAAGATACCAAAGGAACAATTGCAACAAAAGTAAGAGGGATGAATAAAGCGTTGAAACACTACGTGGATGAATTCATCAAACGTGTGGACTTAGAATGGACGAATTTTGTTATCATCGGTTATTCCAACGATCTTTCAATCGCAGAAAAATTAAAAGAACGTCTAGTTGAGAAAGCGCATTTCACGGGAAATATCTACATCATGCAGATGGGTGTTGCAGTTGGAACACACGTTGGCCTTGGTGGCGTTTCGATGTTCTTTATGGAAAAAGAAAACCAGTAATAAATTGCAAAGAAAATTTCTGACACCCTCACGTTGCGTAGACTGGTGAGCATCCTCTCTGAGAAGGGTTATTATAAGAACTTTCCAGAAAAATGTTATATGCTATGAGCAAAGGCAGGTGAGTGCTTTGTACTTAATAATGAAGCAGAATGGCTTTACAGAACGACCGTCCTATTATGTTTTTGGCAGTCAGGGTGAGAAGCTTTACCGAGTGGTACATGAGCCGTTGCAATATGGTCGCTATATAACGATTTATGATGGTAAAACAGAAGTGGAAATCGCTGTCCTGAAAGATGTTGTGTCGCGCGTTTTTGAAGTTGAGATGGGACTTTTCGTTGCGGACGAAAAGTATCTCGGTGTTAAAGAGTTACGCATTGGGTACCTAGTTTCGGTTCCGCTCGTAGTAGTGGGAAGAGATTGGTATATTGAAGATGATGGAAAAATTGTGGACGCTGAAGGAAGAAATCTCTTCCAAGTTCAATACAAAAACGGCGAAACGCACTTCTTAGTCGATAATGATTTATTAGAACCCATTGAAATACTGGCAGTAGGCTTAGCGAAAAAGTTGCTTGAAGAGCAAATGATTAAATGAAAAAACCGACACCTATCGTAAAATGATAGGTGTCGGTTTTTTGACGTTCTAGTGCTGCGCACTCAAACGCTAAAACGGATTTGAGTGCGCAGTTTTGTTCTATTTCCGCGCACTCAAACGCTAAAACGGATTTGAGTGCGCAGTTTTGTTCTGTTTCCGCGCACTCAAACGCTAAAATGAATTTGAGTGCGCAGGTTACTATACTTCTTCGTAATATACTTCGTCCAAGAATAAACCGTGGGCAGGAACAGTTTCGCCTGCTTGGGCTCTAATCCCGCTAGTAAAAATCGCGTCAATATCTTCCAATTGCATGCGACCGGCGCCAATAGCCAAAATGGTTCCCATTATAATCCGGATTTGATTGTAGAGGAAGCCTTCGCCCACGAAAGCGAATTGAACAAGATTACCGTGTTCAATAATTTTGATACTTTCAATCGTACGAACGGTTGATTTTTTCGACTTCTTCAAAGAAGAGAAGCCTAGGAAATCATGACGGCCCACGAACTTTTGGCTCGCTTGATGCATCAACGAATAGTTTAATTCGTCGGAAACGTGGAAGCTCCGATTTCTCTCAAAGGCAGAAGGAACGGTATTATTCCAAATGTAATAGCTATATTTTTTGCTGATTGCATGATAACGTGCGTGGAAACGATCGGGAACATCCAATACTTCTTTCACGACGATATCGCGCGGCAAATAGCGGTTGAGGTGCTCTTGCATCGCTTCTAAAGTCATCACAGATTCTGTCTTAAAGTTCGCAACTTGTCCATGCGCATGTGTGCCGGCATCCGTACGTCCCGATCCGACAATTTCAATCTCTTCTCCTGTCATGTTTGACAAAATATTTTCAATTTTTCCTTGTACTGTTTTGTCGGAATCACCTAGACGTTGCCAGCCTAAATAACGGGCTCCGTCATACTCGACAGTCATTTTGATATTTCTCATCATCTATTCACCATTTTCTATATGTATCTCTCACCATTATACCGAAAAAGCTGTCATTTGCATCGCTGGATTTTTCGTGGTATACTACGTACTCAACATCCTAACATATGCAACACTATGTAAGGAACGAAGGCTTTTCTCTATACTGCAGCAAGTACTGCAGATACTCGGAACCAAAAATAAGTGAAGTTAAATTTATAAACGAAGTACACAGGTGCTTCATAATGAATTTCCAAGATTTAGATTTGATAGTGAAAAAGTCGTGTTTCCTAACTATAGGAATACCTTTTTCTTTCTTATAAATAAGAAGCGGAAGGTGCTCAGAGGAGTGCTTTTTTTATTACGGAAAAAAGGAAATCAAGGGGGTTGAAAAACGCCGGGACGCGCATATGGTGTCCTAAAAAGGAGTACGATATGGAAAATATCGTCTATACCAACACAGAAAATGTGACGGTTGAAATATCTTGGGAAGATTATTTCAAAGAAATCGAAATGCGCAAGCAAGAACGATTAAAGAAAAAACCAACACCTAAAAAATAGATAAAAGTGTTTCACTCTTATCTCCCAAGAACTCGCAAAGTTAGCGTAAAAACCTAACTTTTTCGGGTTCTTTTTTCGACACAACTTGAAGGCGCTTTCTGATTATGTCATAATAGATGTGGTATCTACTAAGATATAATCTTTCCTATTTGGAAATGATTAAAACGTTTGTTTAGTATCTCTACCCATTCATGTGGTATAGTGAACAAACATTATGCTACAAATTGATAGTTAAAATAAAGTACTTTAATGAGGAGTGGACAAGTTGCTGAGAGTAGCAATTATCGGATTGGGAACAATTTCCTATATCCATCAATTAGGAATTCAACAAAGTGGTTTAGGGAAACTGGTCGCGGTTTGTGATAGCAATCCGAGTACGGCTGGCGATTATGCCGATCTACCTTTTTATGATAACTGCGAAGAGATGTTGGAAAAAGAAAACCTAGACGTTGTTCATATCTGTTTGCCACATGATTTGCATGCACCCATCGCTCAAAAATGTATGGAATACGGCGTGAATGTTTTCTTAGAAAAGCCGCTGTCATTGACTTACGAAGAAGGACTAAACCTTTCAAAAGCTGTTTCAGATAGTAAATATAAACTAGGTGTCTGTTTCCAGAACCGTTATAATCGAACAACAACAAAACTGATTGATATTTTAGAAAATCAGCCCGTTGAGGAAATTGGATCTATCCGTGCAGTAAAAGGCGTGGTTACGTGGTTTAGACCGGAGAGTTATTATGAAGCACAGCCGTGGCGCGGGCAATTGGAGCGTGCGGGTGGCGGAACGATAATCAACCAGTCGATTCATACATTGGACCTGATGCATTTGTTTGGCGGTAATCCATTGACATGTAACGGCCACTTGTTAAATTTGTTAGATTATAAAATCGAAGTAGAAGATACAGCAGTAGCACGGTACGAGTTCGAAGAAAATATTTCCGGATTGTATTTCGCAACCAATAGTTATGCGGTGAATTCACCAGTAGAGCTTGAAGTGATAACAGAGCGAAGACGTTTTGTGATTAAAGACTACAAACTATTCGAATATAAATATAACAGCGATGATGGTGTTCTGCTCGAAAGTGATGATATTTTTGAAAGTACGAAGTCTTATTATGGTCAAGGGCACCTTTTAGCGATTCAGACATTTTACAAAGCTATTATTGATAAAACAGAAGATTATATCCACATTGAAGATGCTTTAGGAAGCATGCTTATGATTGATATGATGCGTAAATCAAGCGAAACAAAAGAAACAGTACACGCAAGTACGTTTACGAAAAGTGAATAGATGACGCCAATAATAAAAAGCAGCAGCTCAAGAACAAAAAGTTCCGGGCTGCTGCTTTTTCTATGTGACGTTCTCAACTTTTTCAATCACAAAGCGGGTTAGGTAGTAAAATGCGTAGCCAAGTGAATAACCGGCAAGAACATCCGTCAGGAAATGAACACCTAAGTAGATACGGCTGAATCCGATTGAAAGGATAATCAAAGCAACAACAACTGCGACAGTTTTAGGATACCGTCCCAAGCTTGTGTAGCGCATCAAAATATAGGCAGTTAACGGATAGATCATAGCCGAAGCAAATGAATGCCCGCTCGGGAAGGAAAAAGAGCTCTCGGAAACGAGTCTCAGTTCTTCAGCCGGACGTTCGCGTTTGAACACGTTCTTTAGTGAAGAATTAACTCCGAGATTCCCAACGACAACGCCTACTAAATAAATGAGTGCAACACGCCATTTCCTAAATGCTAATACGACAACTAAAAGCATGACGAGAATAGCAATAATCACAAATTCCTCATTTGCCAAAGTAGTCATCAGACGGAAATAAATATAGGCAATCCCATTACGAAATTGAATGACGAAATCAGTGACTGACTGGTCGAAACGCGCTGTCTCTTCTGGTGCAAAGATAAATAAGAGCCGAATAAGAATGTATGGAATGACAGCCAACAGTGCTTTTTGAATATTTTTCATGGTACTCTCCTTGTTTAATTGATTTCATTAGCAGTATCATATAACACTTATCCAGAAAGTTATAGAAAAATGCTGTAAACAGAATATTTAAGAAAAGAAATTAAATGTTTGCATTATTATTTCAAATTTGATATTCTTTGATTGTACTTATCAACTGATAAAAAAGAACGTAGGTGTAAGATGTGAGTAGTAAAAAGAAAACGACACGCCAAAATATATTAGATATTTCTTCGGAATTATTTATGGATAAAGGCTTTCAGGCGACTTCTACACGTCAAATTGCAGAAAGGGCGGGGATTACTCAACCTAATCTGTACTATCACTTCAAAACAAAGGAAGCAATTTATATTGCTGTTCTTGAAGATTTGTCTAAAGTGGTCAGAGAGCAACTGGAACTGATTATTCAGGAAGATAATCAACTTCTGGAAGAAAAGTTGTTACATGTTATCCATTTTTTGAAAGAAAAACATCCCGTCAATCTTTTTATCATGCGGCATGACATTAATAATGAGATGTCCAAGGAGAACCATCAGTTCTTGTATCAATTATGGCGTCAATCGTATCTCCAGCCCTTGATTGATTTATTCACTCAATATATTAAAGACGACGCATTGTTTAATGCAGTTGAGTTGGCGATGCACTTCTATGGTAATATTTCCCCTTATATTCAAAAAAGTGAGGGGAATCATGAGACGTTGCGGCCCGACCAACTGGTTCATTTATTTGTTTATGGAATCATTGATAGAAAAGATACATAATGTCCGAGGAGGTTATTAAAATGGAGCGTTACTGGAAAACGTGCTGATGCCCTATCGTATAAAGCATGGAAAAGTCACTAAAGAAGCGATGCAACGCGCGAATGACTTGATTGATATCGTAGGTTTGACGAAAGTAAAAGATAATAAATCGACAGATATCTCCGGTGGACAGCAACAGCGTGGCGCTATTGCCAGAAGCTTAATTAACAATCCGCGAATTATTTTAGGAGATGAGCCGACCGGTAACTTGGATTCCGAAACAACCCAAACTGTTTTCAAGTTACTAAAGGAAATCAACCGCGAATACAAATCAACCTTTATTCTGATTACACATGATCAAAGGGTTGCTCAACAAGCCGACCGTATCATCGAGATTAAAGATGGTCGAGTTAACATGGATATTTATAACAATTAATGCCAACAAAAAAAGACCATAATGGTCTTTTTTTGTTGGACTATTCGCCACTTTCTACTCTTTCTAATGGTTTTACAGCCGGACCATTTAACACAGCGCCTTCATAGCTAAAGCGCGAGCCGTGGCACGGGCAATCCCAAGAACGCTCGGCATCATTCCAATTTAATCCGCAGCCCAGATGGGTACACGTTGTCTTAACGAGATGCAGCTTGCCTTTTTTGTCACGGTATCCACCTAACTTTTGTCCGTTAAAAGAGAGTAGACCACCTTCATCGACAGCGAGTTCCTCCGGTGTTTTGTCTGGTCTTTTTGCCTTAGAAACAAGCAAGTCTTTTCCAACAGCAAGATTCTTTTTCGTAAATTGTTGCATATCTTTCAGTTTTAATTTCGGACGGGTAGGGTCAAACAAGCGCGTATAAGAATTTTCATTTCCTAAAATGGCGTCTGAAAGAACCTTTCCGGTAATAGCCCCCGCTGCCATTCCCCATTTATTAAAGCCGGTCGCGACGGAAATATCGGGCGTCCGCTTAGTCATTTCACCGATGTAAGGCATCTTATCCAGTGTCGTCATATCCTGAGCAGACCAATGATTCATGACGTCGGTCAAGCCAAAATGTTCTTGGCCAAATGCGACTAAGTTTTGATAATGACTTTGGGTATCCTCGTTACTTTTTCCAGTCGGGTGGCCATCCCCACCGATTAACAACTGGCCATTGGGTAACGAACGCAAGGAGCGCGTCGGTTCCTCAACGCTGATATACATCCCATCCGGAATCGGGCCAACGACATTCGCAGCGATACCGTATGAGCGCTTAATTTCCAACTTTGCGAAATAAAAACCCTTGAAATCGTTAAACGGGAAATGCGTGGCAACGACGACTTTATCTGCTTTAAGCACTGTTCCATTCTCCATTTCAATGTTAGTGGCATGCTGACATTTAACGGCCCGGGTTTGTTCGTATATTTTTCCGCCGCTCGCAACGATAGCGTCTAAAAGGGGAACAAGGAATTTGACCGGATGGAACTGCGCTTGATCGGGCATCGTTAAAGCTCCCAGTGTTTTGAAAGGCAGATCTTGGAGTGGCCCCATCGAAAAACGGCCCGGTATTTCTAATTGTTGGTAAGCACGGACTTCTTTCCGAATTTTTTGTACACCTTTTTCTGAAGTCGCGTAAAGAACAGCTTTCTTAGGTTCCAAATCACAATCAATGTTTAGTTCTGCGGCCACTTCTTGTATCAAATGGAGACCATCCATGTTTGCATCGAAGTAAAGCCGTGCTTTTTCTTTTCCAAAAGTTTGAATCAGTTCATCGTAAATGAGGGCGTGTTGCGCCGTTATTTTAGCGGTTGTATGGCCTGTCACGCCGGTGAGAACCGTGTCTGCTTCTACGAGCGTCACGCGTTTTCCAGCTTTCGTCAGTAAATACGCCGTCATAATCCCAACGATTCCGGCGCCGATAACAGCGACTTCGGTTGTTTGGTCGGATTGCATAGGTGGATGGTGAGGAATCGGGTAGGAGCGCCAGTAGGAATGAGGGAAGTCAGCAAGTGAGTGGTTGTGTTGTTCGTGCGACATAATGAAACTCTCCTAGTAATTTCTCTTGTTTCCGCAAGTTTACTACAATTGTGGAGTGAGGAAAAGTAAAAACAACGGTGCATGCTATAATAAATGTAAACGCTACACATTTGAAAAAGGAGGATTAAGATGGCTAAAATGAATTTTGAGCCGCCGTCCGATTATTATGATGAACGGGTTGCGGGTATAGATGAAAAGATTTGTGAGTTAGTGAAGGAACGAAAAGAGCGTGCGGAAGGGAATCCCGGCTTTCCGATGCAAATACGAATCAATGAGTGGGCTCAAAAATACGATTTCAATGCAATGTTTTTGAACAGTATTTTTTCAACGCTGTATTTTGAAGAAATGCATGGATCGGATATTGAACCGGAAAATTTTATAAAAAATGTATCCGTGATGCGGACAAAAGAAGCGAATGATGGTTTCTATTCAATATTGTGGATGCGTCAGTTTGAAAATGCGAGTGTCGTGTATTTAAATGTTTCGATGACTGAAGAGGGCCGTATGAAATTCCACACGCTTTCCATTACTGGCACGGATGAGGAATTTAATTGTCGAAGTGAGGGCGGTGGTGGTTCAGACGGAAATCTCACCTATACGTACGTTGTTACACCTGCGCTGTCGGAAGATATTTCCCGCTATCAGTTTATTATTAATGAATCCGAGGTTCCGTTAAAAAAAGACGGAAGCACGGAAATCGTTATTTAATGAAAAGTTTGATAGGATGGAATCAAAGATTTGCGAAGGGGGATATAAGAGTGGAAATCAATCCAGTTAAGGCATTTTCAGATAATTATATTTGGGTTATGGAAGAAGGAACAGAGGCAGTCATTGTGGATCCGGGTGAAGCGGAGGGCGTGTTGCGTTATTTGGAAGAACAAGCATTGGGTCTGACAGCGATTTTGTTGACGCATAAGCATGATGACCACATCGGCGGAGTCCGTGAAATTTTAGAAAAGTATCCTGCTACGCTTGTATATGGTCCGACTGAAACAGCGGATTTGGCGACTCAGGTGGTTAAAGAGGGCGACAGGTTTGAGTTGTTTGACAAACAAGTTAAAGTTATTAAAACAGCAGGACATACTGAAGAGCATATCAGTTTCTTAATTGAAGATGCGTTGTTCAGTGGCGATGCGCTGTTTTCAGGCGGCTGCGGCCGTGTGTTTACCGGCGATTTCGAGGCGCAATACGACGCGCTCCAAAAGTTTAATCAATTGGCAGATGGAGTTAAAGTATATGCCGGACACGAATATACGCAAACGAATCTGCGCTTTGCGATGAGCGAAACGCCAACGAATCCGGACATTCTGAGCACATTGCACGCTGTCAACGAAAGACGGGCATCTGATTTGCCAACATTGCCATCGACGATTGGAAAAGAGAAACAAATCAATCTCTTCCTCCGTGCTGAATCACTGGAAGAATTTATAGAACTCAGACAAGCGCGCGACAAATTTTAAGCACAACAGACCTGCAATGGCGGGTCTGTATTTTTTTGAGTTTTTAGTTGCGCACTCAAACTGCAAAACCCATTTGAGTGCGCGATTCAGGTAGCAAACTGCGCACTCAAACTGCAAAACCCGTTTGAGTGCGCAATTTAGACACAAAAAAACTGCCCCCATCCAGGAGCAGTCCCCACACATCTTCACACAACACGTTTTCTTCTTTCGTTCCAAAAAATCATTAAAATCCCGATCAGCGTGAGTATCTCCACAACGGTCATTGCCAGCCACACGCCCGTGAGCCCTAGTGATCGACTCAGCAATGCGACAGCAGGGTAAACGAAAACCAAGCCGCGCAATGCGGAAATAACCATGGATTTCTTTCCTTCGTTTATCGCAGCTAGATAGAAAATCATTGTGAAGTTCACACCGGTAAATAAGAATGAAGTGAAATACAAACGTACACCAGGGGTCGCCAATTTCGCTAATTCGATGTTTCCATCCCCGTTGAAAATAGCGACAATCAAATCAGGTAAAAATAAGCCGATAGCTACAAACAGCCCACCAATTATCAGCGCGGTTCTCAGTCCCAACCGCAAGACGGTATTCACAGCCTCACGATTATCTTTACCGTGATACGCACTGACCAGCGGCTGAACGCCTTGCCCGATTCCCGTGAAAATAGCCACCGCGATGATATTCATATTTGCTACAATACTGTAAGCAGAGACGCCAATATCGCCCGCCAAATCTAAAACAATTAAGTTGAAAATTAACATCACAAATGCAGAAGAAAACTCATTCAAGAAGGATGAAAATCCATTTCGTAAAGTCGCAAGAATACTGCCAAAACGCAGCCTAATCGGTTGAAATGCCAATGTACGGCGGCTGTATTTGAAATGAAAACTACAAATCATTAGACCTACTGCCGGTGAAAAGACGGTCGCAATGGCCGCACCCGTCAGTCCCATTCTCATTGGATAAATAAAGATATAATCAAAAATGATGTTAATAATTCCACCCAAAATCATCCCAATCATCGCCAAACGCGGATTGAAATCATTTCTAATAAAGGTAATAAAGACATTATTGAGAATAAATAAAGGCGTAAAGAGTGTCAAAATCGTAAAATAGCTGCGTGACATTTCGAATAGAGCAGGGGTCACACCCAAGAAACCTAAAATATCATCTACAAACATTTGACTCAATAGCGTGAATAAAATAGCAATCAAGCTCGCTGCCACAACCGTTTGCGTAAAATGATTGTTGGCCTTATCCAACATTCCCTGGCTCTTGGTAATCGCGAATTGTGTCGCGCCACCCACCCCAAACATCCAGCCCAAACCATTAATAATATTCACAACCGGCAGAACAATGTTTAACGCTGCCAGTCCCTGCGCACCGACACCATTTGCAATAAAAAAGGTGTCAGCCAAAATGAACAGAGATTGGCCGACCATACTCATAATACTGAACGTGACAAATTGATAAAATTCCCGATGGATTGTCCGCATAGAAAATGCCTCCTTCTTTTTGAATATAAAAAAAGCGCCCCTTTTTGTTTGCTTCAATGGCCTACGCAAACAAAAATAGCACGCAACATATTTTCCGGCGAAAATATACGGTTTTTTATCAAATAGTTTAGCACACATTAGATAGTAGAATCTTTCCCCTAAAGATTTCTCATCAAAAACTAATCGTGTAAGTGCTTGCCATAATAATTAGAGCATGTTAATTTACGTATGTAAAGCGGTTCCTTCATGTGAAGTTTATATGAAACAATTAAATATAGTTGAGGTTTCGGAGTTTGACGAACAAAGCGTGCTTTGTTTGATCGTTTCGAAGCGATCAACAAGGGTCATCTTATCGATGAATTAGAAAACAGCCATTCTAATCTTAAATCGTTAATTATAAGACCGGGTTAATGAATGCGGACCATTCTCTTTTAAAAGAGAGTGCTCCCAAAGTATTCATTTGACAATAAAGGTGTACGTGTTATTGCACAAGCAGCTGCTGGTGTAGAACCGACAACGATGGGTGAAGGGCCAATTCCAGCTACAGAAAAAGCACTTAAAAAAGCAGGCTTAACAATCGAAGATATCGATGTTATTGAACTAAACGAAGCATTTGCGGCACAATCACTGGCATTCTTCAAAGCCTTTGATTTACCGTATGATTCAGAAAAAGTAAATCCTAATGGTGGTGCAATTGCCCTCGGACATCCGATTGGTGCAACAGGTGCAATCTTGATGACCAAGTTGATGCATGAGTTAGAAAGAACGGGTAAGCGTTACGGTTTAGTTACACGATGTATCGCTGGTGGATTGGGAATTGCAACAATTGTAGAGAACATAGCTGCGACAGAGTAGAGAGATGATGAAATGGAAGCCGAAAATAAAACAATAATCACCGCTGCCCTTACCGGATCACAGGGTAATAAAAGGAAAAATCCTTATACACCTGTGACTTGCGATGAAATCATTGCAGATGCCTACGAATGCTATTTGCATGGAGCAGCAATTGTCCATATCCATGTAAAAGCAGATGATGGAATCGAGCGGGAAATTAATAACGATAAATTCCAGTATATTAAAGAAGGAATTCAAAGCAAGTGCGATTTGATTATAAACTTTACGACTTCTGGCGAATACAATCATTTCGAAGGTATGGATTTAATTGGAACAGCAGACGCCCATCAAGAAAAACGGCTGCGTATTCTAGATGTAGAACCTGATATTGCAACCTATGATATTCCGACACTGAATTTTGGAGAACGTATTTTTATGAATCCTTTGCCTTTTTTACGCAAGTTGGGTGTGGAAATGCAAGCCCAGAAGATTAAGCCCGAAGTAGAAGTCTACAGCGTAGGAGATATCGCATTAGCGGAGAAACTAATGGCTGAGGGAGTTCTGGAACAGGATGCTTTCTTCCAAATTTGTTTAGGGATTAGTGGCGGAACACCTGCGACGGTCAAGAATTTACTTGCGATGCAGGAAGCTTTGCCACAAGGTATTAATTGGAGCGCATTCGGAGTAGGTATTCATCATTTACCTATTTTATATACGACATTGGCTTTAGGCGGACATGTCCGCGTAGGGCTGGAAGATAATCGTTACTATAAAAAAGGTGAATTGACTACTAATAGTGAGTTGGTGAAATGTGCGGCCAGAATCATTCACGAGTTTGGCAATACGGTTGCAACACCGGATGATGCGCGTGCCATATTAGGTATAACAAGATAAAGCTAAGAGAGTGGGACTGTAAAAAGTCTCGCTCTTTTTTTGCTCTCTTCCTTACAAATACTGTAAGTGTTTTTTGAACGGCATCTGTCGTATAGTTAAGGTGACAAAGAGAGTACGGAGGAGAAAGCGATGAGTAAACTATTACAAGTAGATAATGTAGAGAAAGTGTATGACAGTGAAGGGTTGCCAACACAGGCTTTGGCAGGCATCAGTTTTGATGTGTTGGAAGGAGAGTTCTTGGGAATTATGGGGCCGAGCGGTTCTGGGAAAACGACATTATTGAACTGTATCGCAACAATTATTAAGCCAACATCCGGGCAGATTTTATTGGAAGGTGAAAGCATCAGCGCCTTTAACAGTAAAAACCTGGCAGCGTACCGTGGTAATCGTATCGGCTATTTATTTCAAGATTTTGAGCTCCTCGATAATCTGACAGGGCGTGAAAATATCATGTTGCCGTTGTCGATTCATGGGGAGTCCGTTGCAACAGCGGAGAAAAAAATAACGGAGATAGCGAATTATCTGAATATAACCGATGTGCTGGATAAATTTCCGGCGCAAATGTCGGGTGGGCAAAAACAACGGGTCGCTGCTGCACGCAGTCTTGTTCCGGAGCCAGCGATAATTTTGGCAGATGAGCCGACCGGTGCTCTGGACACACGCTCGGCACGCACGTTGATGGAAAAATTAAAAGGAATCAATGAAGAGAAAGGACGAAATATTTTAATGGTGACGCATGATGCCAATGCTGCCAGCTTTTGTTCGCGTATTTTGTTTATCCAGGACGGTGTCATTTTCCATGAATTGCGTTACCAGGAAAATGAATCGCGCGAAGCATTTTATGACCGGATCTTGCAAGTAATGGCACAGCTCGGAGGAGGAAGTGCAAATGTTCTTTAATCTCGTTTTTCGAAATGCAAAGCGCAGTCGCAAAGAAAATCTGATTTATTTTGCGACCTTGGTAACGGCCGTGACTTCTTTTTACTTGATTCTCTCGTTAGAAAATCAGGGTGTCATTCTCTATTTGAAAGATTTTGAGAGTGAAGCGGTAGACCGTTTATTTAGCCTCATGCCTATTTTATATGGTTTTGCGTTGTTTCTGTTGTTCTTCTTGGTGCTCTTTGCGAATCGGTATCAATTGGATCGTCGGAGTAAAGAGTTCGGCATGTATTTGATGATGGGGATGTCACAAGTCAGATTGTTCCTTTTATTGCTGGCTGAGAGTGTTTTGACGTCGTTATTGGCACTTGGAATCGGGATTGGGCTCGGATCTTTATTGGCGGAAATAATCAGTTTGGCAACTTCGCGACTGATTGGGCAAGGGATTATCGGCCACGAATCCAGTTTTTCCTTATTGGCTGTGGGGTATACGATTCTTGGTTTTTTAGCAATTCAAATAGTGGCCTTATTGATTTTAGCAGGCTCACTTTCTAATCGGGAGTTGGACCGGTTGTTATATGGACAAACGGCGAAGAAACAAAACATGGGAAAAACTAAAAATAATTGGGTAACTTTTACAAGTGGGGTGCTTTTTTTACTAGGAGCTTACTTCTTAATCATTCGTTACTTTTGGTTAGTGAATATTCCGATGATTGCTTTGGCTGTTGTACTCGGGATAATCGGAACTATTCTGGTCATTCGTGGAACCGCACGCCTCTTAAATGCGTTTGCTTTACGCGATAGAAACGCGAAAGGGCTGAAGAATTTTACAATTCGTCAACTTCAGGAAAATATTGCGAACCGTGCGACGGCTATTACCGTTTCGTCTATTCTGATGATGTTCTCGCTGATTCTATTGGCAGAGGGCGGTTCGACAATTATGAGTGCTACTGAGCAACTCGATCGAGATGCTGCTGTTTATGATTTCACATTGCAAGGAGATAACCCAGCCATTCAGTCATTCCTGACTTCAGCGGAGATGACGCCTTATGTATCACATTTGAATCCCTTAGAGTTAGCATATATGGACCAAGACGTTTCCTTTGAGTGGGAGGAGCTGCGTCAACTCATTGTGGCGCGCTTGCCTGAAGGAATGGCGGATCCCACCATCGAAAGTCCGGATTCCTACAGTATTACGGAAGACCAATCCGCTGCGGAAAATCTATTATGGATACTGGCGGGGCGCATGGGCGGCTATCTGATTCGAGAATCGAACTATAACCGTTTGTTGGAAGCAGCCGGTGAAGAACCCATTCAGTTGAAGGAAAATGAACTGGCGGTTTATATGAACTCAGATTATGGCTTCGGCGCGCAACCGTTGTTGGAAGAAATCATAAAGGAAAGCGCTACGGAACAGACCGCGATGGGAGAAATCGCGGGCGAACCTTTTTATTTGGTTCCTGGATTGCCGATGAAAGATTTGGTGACGGATCGCAGTATTACGATTATGAGTGGTTTGGTAGTGCCGGATGCTTTTTTTGAAGCTTATACGAAACCGAATAGTCGAGAAATCTATTGGAATTTCACGATGCCCGAAGCAATTATTGCTGAAAAAGGGTTGATGGTACCGATGAAGGAAGCCAGCGAATTGATTTCTAAAAAGGGGTTTACGTTCGAGAGTTACCTCCAAAACTTTGGTCGCCAACTGTTCTATATTATTGCCGGCAGTTACACGATGCTATATTTATCCTTCTTGTTCTTAATCATAGGCTGTACTGTTTTGGCGTTACACTTTTTGACGCAATTCAAGCAAACGATGCGTCGCTATCAGACACTAGCATTTCTTGGTGCCAAACGCGAACAAATGCGCCAGTCGATTCGCAAACAAATTACGTGGTACTTCCTGTTTCCGCTGGTACCGGCATTAATCAGTGGCACAGTGGGTATCATTGCTATGAAGACTTACATTCGTTTTAATGTTGAGTTTTTACCATCTATTATGAAAATGTTACCTTTTGTTTTCCTAATGATATCCGTGTTTCTTCTGATACAATATATATATGCAAAGGCAGTTTATAAAACTTCAACGCGTGAGTTGGAACAACTAAACTTTAAATAGAAGCGAGGTGCTAAAGTGACTAAAATTGCCGTTATCGAAGACGATGAAATGTTGCAGGAAGAGCTAGTTCATCTGCTTCAAAAAGAAGATTACGAGACGGTAGCCATCACTGATTTTGAAGGGGATATTTTGTCTCAATTAGCTGCTTTAGCACCTGATTTGGTATTATTGGATATTAATTTACCGAATCAATCGGGGTTTGAAATTTGTCGTGGGGCTAAGAATAAAGGTCTCGCACCGGTTTTGATTCTCACGTCGCGCAATCGTTTGAGTGATGAGCTGCATGCATTGGATCTTGGTGCCGATGATTATTTAACCAAACCTTTTCATAAGGAAAAACTAATGGCGCGCGTTCGTAATCTATTAAGACGAACAGAGAGTGGACCGCGTTTGTTGGATGGTGGGGAGTTTCAAATTGACCCGCAAACGTTTGTCGTTTACTGGGAGCAGAAAGCAATCGTCTTACCGCCCAATGAAGGGAGAATCCTCGTGACATTGGTAGAAATGCAAGACCAAATTGTCACGAAAGAAAGATTGAGTGAGAAGCTATGGGGAACATCGGAGTTTATCGACGAGAATGCGTTGCAGGTAAATATTACGCGCTTACGCAAAACGATGCGACAGTTGGGCATGGATCATCTAATTGAAACGGTTCGTGGACAAGGCTACTACTTAAAGAAAAGGCAGGGATAAGAATGAAACGATTTTTCCAACATCTTTATGATGCACGCGTTTGGATAATAAGTCAGTTCATCTTAACTGCCTTTTTTATCTTTTTAGCTTGGCTGGCCTATCCTGAAACATTTACAGTGTTGATTTTAGTGATGGTTTTGATGAGTGGATTGTTGCTACTCGTTCCGATTGGTTATTTGATGCGTAAGGAAAAAGTAGTGCAAAAGGCTTTTCGTATATTCCTGGCAGAGCCAGAGTTGGAAAACGAGCAATATTTGGCTCGCTTTGTGTCCAAAAGCAATAGCAAATTAATCCAACAACTAGGCGAAACCTTGCGGGAAAAGGAAGACCGACTGACTCAACAGAACTTGGAAGTTTCTGACTATGAAACATATATTGAAGAGTGGGTACACGAAATAAAAAAACCGCTCTCCTTATTGACTTTGATTTTAGATAACCGCAGTGATGAAATGTCCGCATTGGTTCGGCAACGCACAACGCATGCCCGGAATGAAATTCAAAATGATGTCGAAAAGATTCTTTATTTTTCGCGGTTGCGAACCGTTCACCGTGACTATTTATTTGAACGGGTAGCGTTACGTGCGGTTTTTGAAGAAGCAATCGCTGAAAACGCGTCATTAATAGCAGAAAGTGACTTAACGATAAGCATTGAAGGGAACGATATAAGTGTCACTTCGGATCGTCGGAGTTTATTGTTTATTTTGGCACAGCTTATTCATAACAGTGCGAAATATGCCGGCAAGGGTGCTCACTTGTCGGTGAGGATTGAAGAGAAGGAAGCAATTATTGTGACTTTCCATGATAATGGGCCGGGTATTTCGGCGCGGGATTTGCCTTTTATATTTGATAAAGGCTTTACTGGTGGGAGAGCGAAAGCGACCGGGATGGGTTTATATTTAGCTCAGCGAATCGCTACGGATTTGAATATTCAACTCGTAGCGGAGACCGAGGAAGGCTTGCGCATGTCCTTGGTTATCCCAAAATAATCTTGAATAAATAACTTTTGAGGAATATGATAATAGCAAATAAATAAGAGGTGATGAAATGATTAACTTTATGAGAAGGGTACCAGCAGGCACGTTCCTGATTCCGATGGTTGTGTCGATGGTAATCTATTCTTTTTGGCCAAGCTTATTTAAGATTGGAGGACCGACAGAAGCCTTCTTCTCAAGTATGGGAACAAATTATATTATTGGACTACTCGTTTTTGCTTCGGGAACAACGGTAGACCTACACAAAATTGGGAAATTATTAAAGCATCAAGGTGCACTAGTTGTATTTAAAATTGTATTATCAATTATTTATTCTTTCGTGTTTCTGTACTTTTTCGGATTGGAAGGTATTTGGGGTATTTCAGGGCTAGGCTTCGTTGCGGTTATCATGTCAATCAATCCAGCGATTAACTTGTCCATCACGGATACATATGGTGAAAAAGACGATGCAGCTATTTATCCTTTTGCGGTGATTCCGTCGTTGCCGGCCATTCCTTTAATTATTATGAGTGTTTATATTTCTGGTGGCTTGGGCGAGGTTGACTGGACACCGGTTATTTCCGTTTTCTTCCCATTGATTGTAGGGATTATCTTCGGGAACGTTGATAAAGAAATGGGTAAAATATTCGGGGCAGCGATGCCTGCTTCACTTATTTTACTCGGTTGGTTGTTGGGACAAAACATGAATATGTTTGAAGCAATCAAGTCAGGCGTTTCCGGTGTGATTGTCACAGTTATATTTATGGCTTTGACAATGCCGTTGATGGACTTTTTCGAAACGAAAATTCTGCATTACGAAGGCTACTCCGGTATTGCTTTGAGTACAGTAGCGGGTGTCACCACGGCTGTTCCGGCTATTGTGGCGGTTGCTTTACCGCAAGTAAGTGAATATGTTGTTTCAGCTACCGCTCAAATTTTGACAGCGACTATTATCACGAATGTATTTGCGCCGATTATCGTTAGAAAGTTATATGGAAAAAGACATCACTAAGAACCAGAATCGAATAAAAGAGGGGCCGTGAATTATTTTCGGTCCCTCTATTATTTTTTCTAACGAAAAGCGTGCAAAGGTTAATCAAAAACAACCGACTCTTGCACACTTTCAGCCTAAATCTGTTCGCATAAACTAAAATAACAATTGTGATTTACACTACAAAGCGATAAGATAGAAGCACTGAATAATGAAAGAAGGTTGAAAGATGATTGAGTTGATTGCAACAACTGAATCGCTGGAACAAGGCATAAAACTCCTTGATAATGGTGCAGATTGCGTCGTTACGGGAGAAGAGATTTTTGGCTTGCGCCTGCCGGGTTATTTGACAGACGAGGAAATAGGCAAGTTGATAAAACATGCACATGCGAACGGGAAACAAGTTGTTGTCGCGGCGAATGCCATTTTACATAACGACAAAATTGCGTTGGCGCGCGATTACTTAAAACGGATGAAGGCACTGAAGGTCGATAAACTTCTCGTGGGTGACACAGGCCTGATTCAAATTATGAAAGACCCTGAACTTTATATCCCGTATATTTACGATGCTTCCGTTTTGACAACGAGCAGTGGACAAGTGAATTTCTGGAAAAAATATGGTGCGATTGCGGCTCTAGTTGCCCGCGAAGTACCTTATGTTGAGTTGGAACATTTGGTTTCCAAAGCAGAACTTCCAGTTGTGACACAAGTTTATGGTGCCCAGTGCATCCAACAAAGCAAACGAAATTTATTGGACAATTATTTTAATTTTATTGGAAAAGAACCTCTAAACTTTGAAGAACGTCACCTTTTCATTTCCGAACCCGGAAAAGATGAAACGCACTATTCTATTTACCAAGATTCGCATGGGACACATGTTTTTGCGAACAACGACATACATTTAATGGAACAATTACCACTTTTGTATGAAATAAATGCGAAAAAATGGTACCTCGACGGCCTTTATACACCGGGCGAAGATTTCGTAACGGTAGTGAAGGCGTATGATCAGGCTCGCCGTCATCTGAAAATGAATAAATGGGATAATAAAATTATCTCGCCATTGGATGAAGCAGTGAAGAAGGCGCACCCCGCTAACCGCGAGATGGATACGGGCTTCTTCCTCTATACAGCGGACAAAGTACAATAGAAAAGGGGACATCTGAAAATGACGAAACAAATGAAACGTCCCGAACTGCTGGCACCTGCCGGGACACTTGAAAAATTAAAAACGGCCATTCATTACGGTGCGGATGCTGTCTATATTGGCGGAGACGCATATGGTCTACGTAGTCGAGCTGGGAATTTCTCGTTCGAAGAAATGGCTGAAGGCGTGGCATTTGCACACGAACGCGGCGCAAAAGTATATGTCGCAGCGAACATGGTAACGCACGAAAACAATGAAATCGGCGCGGGTGAATTTTTCCGGACGATCCGGGATATTGGGATTGATGCAATTATTGTCTCTGACCCTGCGCTTATGCAGATTGCGGCAATGGATGCACCGGGATTAGAAATCCATTTATCAACACAACAATCAGCAGTAAACTATGAAACTTTGAATTTTTGGCAAGAAGCTGGTTTGACACGTTGTGTATTGGGACGGGAAGTCTCTATGGCAGAAGTGGCTGAAATCCGCCAAAATACGACCGTCGAAATCGAAGCATTTATCCACGGCGCCATGTGTATTGCCTACTCTGGACGTTGTGTGCTTTCTAATCACATGTCTAACCGCGATGCGAATCGTGGCGGTTGTTCGCAATCTTGTCGTTGGAAATATGGTTTATTTGACCTGCCAACAGCGGGGAATCGTGAATTGGTCGGAAAAGGCGAAGAAGACGAAGATATCGACGAAGCATTTTCGATGAGTGCCGTTGACCTATCGATGATTGAGCACATCCCGGATATCGTTGAGAACGGCATCGATTCGTTGAAAATTGAAGGGCGAATGAAATCCATTCACTACGTTTCAACGGTCGTGAATGTATACCGTAAAGCGATTGACAGCTATTTAGAAGATCCAGAAAATTACGAACTGCAACAAGACTGGGTCGATGAATTGTGGAAAGTGGCGCAACGCGAGCTGGCGACTGGTTTCTTCTACGGTGCACCAACGGAAAATGAGCAATTGTTCGGCGAGCGTCGTCGTTTGCCGCGTTATAAATTCGTTGGTCAAGTGTTAGCATATGATCCAGAAACGCAAATGGCAACTATCCAACAACGCAACAAGTTTAAAGTGGGCGACACTGTTGAATTTTACGGACCGGGCATGCGCCATCATATGGAAACGATTGAAGAGATTTGGGACGAGGTCGGTGAAAATATCGACGCAGCACCACATGCGATGCAAGTGATTACGATGAAAGTGTCACAGCCGGTAAAACCGCAAGACATGATTCGTAAATCTTTAGAACGTACACGCCGGAAAGCTGTTCAAAAATAATTAACCTGAATAAGAAGAGGCATCCCGAGTCGGGGTGTCTCTTTAAGTATGCATAAACCGATAGTCTGCACAACTTCAGCCTTTGGAGCCATAGTTGTGCAGACTATTGTAAGAAGTCTGCACAAGTTTAGCCTTTAGCGCCGTAGTTGTGCAGACTATTCGTTTCTATCAAGAAAGTGGATTGTTTGGAAAGCTTTCCAGAGACCTCTATAATAAAAGAACAGACAAAGGAGAGGATGAAAGTAATGAGTAAATTACAAGATCGTGTCGCCTTAGTGTATGGAGGAACGTCAGGTTTGGGCGAAGCTAGCGCGAAGAAGTTTGCCGCAGAGGGTGCAAAAGTCGCTATTGCCGGTCGTTCAGAAGAAGATGGGAATAGAATTGTCGAAGAAATCACTGCAAAAGGTGGCGAGGCTATTTTTGTGAGCGTTGATTTGATGGATGTCGCGCAAATTAAAGCGAGTGTTCAAACAGTCGTTGATACATACGGAACGATTGATATTCTATATAATGGTGCAGGTATTTTGGACAAGTATGAAAATGTGATAGATACAGATGAAGACACCTTTGATAGTTTAATCGCCTTGAATGTGAAAGCACCATTTATGGCGACAAAAGAAGTCATGCCGATTTTTGTGGAAAAGGGATCAGGAACAGTTATTAACGTTGGTTCACAAGCAACGCGTTTTGCTGGAGTAGGCGGGACGGCTTATGTCACAACAAAACATGCAATAGAAGGATTTACTAAACAACTTGCATATGACTTTGGGCCAAAAGGTATCAAAGCAAACTTATTGGCGCCGGGCTTCATCGAAACACCGATGACAGACGGATTAGAAGAAGCGCGCTTGAAGGAAATCCCCGATCAACGTGCGGGTAAGGCGGAAGAAATTGGCAACTTGGCGTTATTCTTGGCTTCTGATGATTCAAATTATATGAACGGCGCAACGGTCTTGATGGATGGTGGTTGGACAGTAGGGCGTTAAGCTAACATAAATAACTCAAAGAGGAGTTCGTTGACGGTCAAACGTCACGAACTCCTCTTTAAGTTTATTCGCCCCAAAATGCTAAGGCAATAGCTTGTCCTTGTTTGATTTTTGCCCATTGTTGCTCAGAGGAAAGCTCGTTTCCGCAGTCACAAGATGCAAATCCACATTGATGGGAAAGGAATAATTTATCCTTGTCCACATACTGGGTTGCTTCCTCTAGTTGAGCCAATACTTCTTTTTCGTCCGCCAAAGTTGTGGTTTTGCTGGATAGGAAACCAAGCACAACTTCTGTGTTAGGTTTATTTTCGAATACTTTTAAAGCATCGAGTCCGCCCGCACGAGAATCATCCCACTCGAGATAGAAACGGTCGTAGTTTTGACGCTCTAGGAAAAATTTCGCCACTTCGCCATAAGAACCAGCCATGGCGTTACGAGAAGCATAGTTGCCGCGGCAGTTATGCGTATAAACGGTCAAACCTACCGCATGGGCAGCGTCGATTGCAGCATTGTTCAAATTGATGAAACTAAGGGCAATACCTTCAATCTCTTCTTCAGTCATAGCGGGATTATTGTGGAAACCAGTTGGATTATCTTTGGCAAAAAGAGACCACACGCAGTCGTCTAGTTGAATGGTTTTACCTCCAACAGCAGCGAATTGTTCGAAGAACTGGGTATAAGCAACCTTCATCCCTTCCGCTAACTCAGCCGGAGTCGCATAAACATTGCTGAAAGATTCTGGACGACCTGTCAGCTCTCCGTACAGATGTCCAGGAGAAGGAATCGTTAATTTTACTTCAACATTGTCGGGCGTTAATTCACGCGTGCGCACATAGTGGGCGATAAAAGGGTGTTTTTTGCTAGTTAGTGGCGCAGTGATTTCAATTCCGATGTCCTTGCGTGTTTCGAAATTGTAGTCCGTCGTATGGGAATGCGCTTCTTCCTGGAAGAAATAGCCATGATCTGCGATAAAACGGCGGACTCCTTCAAATCCCCAGAAAAAGTCTAAATGCCATAACGAACGTGAGAACTCGCCATCGGTAATTTCTGGTAAACCGGCTTCAATTTGTTCTGCCACGATTTGATTGACAGCTTGCTCTTCTGTCTCACGGTAACCTTTGAAGTCTTCGTAAAAAGGGTAAGTAATATCATCGCGGTGTTCAATTTTTTCTTTATATTCTAATAAGTCAGCAGGTCTTAAAAATGAACCAACAGTCAAAAAGCGTTTAGATGTCATGTAATCTCTCCTTGTTTTGTTTTCGTTCTCTCATTGTATTATAATAAACTTACCATTGATAATACTTATAAAGAGTCGCTATCCATAGTAAAAAACTATGAATAAGAGGAGGAGCCTATGAATATCCGCCATCTACACTACCTTGTGCGAGTCGTGGAGAAGGGGTCTATTACCCAAGCCGCCAAGGAACTCTATATTTCGCAGCCGTCATTATCCAATGCGATTACTAAATTAGAGAAAGAAATGAATATTCAAATACTTAATCGCAGTGCAAAAGGCATTATTTTGACCAAGGATGGTGAAGAATTTCTTGCCTACGCTAACCAAGTTTTGGAGCAAGTCGAACTTATGAATCGGCGTTATAAGAATCAAGAATCGCCCAAACGCATTTTTAGTGTTGCAGCGCATCATTATTCTTTCGTAGTTGAAGCCTTTGTGAAATTATTAAAAGAAATCGACGCGGAACGCTATCAAGCCAATCTGAATGAAGGACGAACCCACGATATTATCGAGGAAGTGGCAAATCTTAAGAGTGAGATTGGCGTCCTGTACCGTAGTCGCTATAATCACCGGGTCATCACGACAAAACTCGAGGAGCAACATTTAACCTTCCATCCATTGAAAACAGCACATCCGCATCTTTTTGTCTTTAAAAAACACCCTTTGGTCAATCGGCAATCTGTTACATTGGCGGATTTAGAGCCTTATCCCAAGCTTAGTTTCGAACAAGGTAAATACAATTCCTTTTACTACTGGGAAGAAGTATTAGCCGATCATCCCTCACCAAAATCCATTATTGTGACGGATCGTGCTACCTTATTTAATTTAGCAATTGGTCTAAATGGCTACACCATCAGTTCCGGAAATTTGAATAAAGAATTAAATGGTGAGGATATCGTCGCTGTTCCTTTAGAAACGGATGAAGAGATTGAAATCGGCTATATTACTAACGATTTCCATACCTTGAGCGTAACAGCGATACGCTACATCGAATTGTTAAGGATGAGCTTGACTGATTAGCAAAAAGAGTAGACGGAGGCGACGTCTACAATGCAGATATTCGGATATAGGATCTACTTGGCTAGTATAGGTTGTTTGGATAATATGCTACACTATACTTGATAAGGCTTACATTAAAAGGAGGTTTAACGATGCAATTTAAAGTATCACCCAGTTTCTGGGAAGTATTTCCTGAAGGAGAAATCAGTGTTCTCGTACTAAAAGGGATTAATAATAACCCAGGGAATACGGATTTTTCAAAGATGTTGGAAGAGGCAAAAATGGCGAGTAAGCAATACCTGACAGAGGATGTATTCTCGCAAAATGCTGTTGTTCAAACGTGGCGGGATGCGTACAAAAAATTCAAAACGAAAAAGGGTGCCCGTTCATCCATTGAGGCGCTTTTGAAACGGGTTGATCAGGACCGGACATTCACGCCGATTAATCCGTTGGTAGACATTTACAACAGTGTCTCCTTGACGTATGCCGTTCCTTGCGGTGGTGAGGATTTGGATACGATGAAAGGTGATATGATTCTTGGGAAAGCACAGGGTGGCGAAAGCTTTCGTGCACTGGGCGACGAGGCGGATTCACCTGCTTTGCCCGAAGAAATTATTTACTATGATGAAGAAGGGGCGATTTGTCGGTCGCTGAACTGGCGTGACGCGCAACGCACCATGCTGACGGAAAAAACCACGCATGCGATTCTCCTGATGGAAGCAGTCGACGCGGACATGATTCCCAAAACAAGAGAAGCCATGCAGGCACTCCAAGAACGTTGCGAAGTGTATTTTGGTGTAAAAGGAAATCGTTTTGAAGTAACGGTTTCAAACCCCACGATTGAAATCTAACGAAAAACCGGCAATCAGAGACTTAAAAAATCTCTGATTGCCGGTTACTTTTTTAATCTGTTATTTTGTTTGTGTCATAAATTCTTTGGGTACTTTAGAAGTATAACGTTCTAATTTCCCAGTTGTTGGATGAATAAAGGCTAGTGTCGTCGCATGCAGGCCTAAACGTTTTAGAGGATTACGCAACGCACCATATTTTTTATCGCCGGCGACAGGATGTCCCAATGATTCCATATGGACGCGGATTTGATTCTTGCGGCCTGTTTCCAGTTCCACTTCCAATAAAGAAAAATCTTTGTTATTACGTACTTTTTTCCAATGAGTAACGGCATATTTTCCGCCATTATCATAGTTATAAGAATGGACTTTCATCGCTTTACTTTCCATTAACCAAGACTTAATGGTTCCTTCTGCTTCCGCGACTTCACCTTCGACAAGCGCCGTATAAATACGTTCCTTGACGATTGTATGCCAATCCTGTTGCAAAGCCTCTTTCATGGCTTCAGTTTTCGCATAGAGCATCACACCTGATGTATCACGGTCTAATCGATGTACAATAAAAATGCGATTGTTTTTATTGGTTTCTTTTACATACTGCGTTAATTGACGATACGCTGTCATTTCCGCCTGGCTGCGGTCTCCCATTGAGAGGACGCCGGCATCTTTATGAATAACGATGATAGAATCATCTTCATGGAGGATACGAATGCCTTTGAGAGCTGTTTTAATCATTGCTGTCTTGTTATTCATGACACTGACCGTTTGACCGATAGCTAGCGGGTGGTTATGCTGGGTTACTTTTTTGCCGTCGACTGCAACTTGGCCGCGCGTCAAAATAGCTTTAACGGCATTACGACTTAAATGGGCATGCGTTTCAATCAGAAATGGTAAAAGGGTTGTTGGTTCGGTAATTTGATAATCCGTTACACCTGTTTTAATAGAAATCACTCTTTCTTCTTATGTTGTCACTGTAGTATAGCAGAAAATTTGTTATAATATGAGAGAAATGGAAGGTGCTAAATATGGATAATAATGATCGATTAACACGTTTACGTTATGCGTTGAATATTAAAGATAATGATATGGTAGAAATTTTTCGTTTGGGCGGTGCAACCGTAACAAAAAAACAGGTACGTGCCATGACAAAGCGCGATGAAGAGGGCGTTTATGAAAAGGAATTGGCTGACGAAACATTTGAGCGTTTCTTGAACGGAATGATTACGTCGCAAAGAGGCGTACAAGAAGGCGCACCTGAGCCAAAATTCGAACTTCACCACGGAAATGCTAATAACTTACTGTTGAAAAAAGTGAAAATTGCACTCTCGCTAACAGGAGACGATATGTTAGAAATTTTGGATAGCGTCGAAGCACGTATTTCAAAAAGTGAGTTAGGTGCCGTCTTACGAAAAGAAGGGCATCGGAATTATAAAGAATGTGGCGATCGCTATGTCAGAAACTTCTTAAAAGGTTTGGCACTTAGATACCGCGGATAAGAACGAAAAGGTACTTCCTCGTCTTGAGGAAGTGTTTTTTTGAGAAATGCGTATTAAATGGAATGTAAGTGTTTTAATTTGTAAAAATATATGTTATTATAGGGTTGTGATACGAAAAGGCTAATCATAAAATAATGTATGTCTATACAAATTAAAAGGGAGTAAGACAATGTCAGAACCTAAAAATCTTGAAGTAATTATGCAACTTATTATGCACGGTGGCGACGCAAAAGGAAAAGCAATCGAAGCGATTGAAGCTGCCAAAGCGGGCGATTTTGAATCCGCTAACAACAAGCTGAAAGAATCTGAGCAAGCATTAGTGGAAGCGCATCATTCGCAAACAGGATTATTGACGCAAGAAGCTTCTGGAGAAGCTGTTGAAGTATCCTTACTAATGATTCATGGACAAGACCATTTAATGACAGCAATAGCATTTAAAGACTTAGCAAAAGAAATAATTGAAGTATATAAAAGAATGGAGAGTAAATAATTATGGCTGATAAAACAATCATGTTAGTATGTGCATCTGGAATGAGTACAAGTTTGTTGGTATCTAAAATGAAAAAAGCAGCAGAAGAAAAAGGCGTAGACGCTGAAATCTTTGCTGTATCAGCTTCTGATGCAGATGCAAACTTGGCAAGCAAAAATATCGACATCCTTTTACTTGGACCTCAAGTTAAATATATGCACAAACAATTCGAAGAAAAGTTAGCAGGTTCATCAACGAAACTTGACGTCATCAATATGCAAGATTACGGCATGATGAAGGGCGAAAAAGTTCTAACTGAAGCCTTGGAAAAATTAAACTAAGAAGTATAAAACAAGAGGAGTTGGAGCAGAAACGCTCTAGCTCTTTTTTTGAATCTCAGATCTTTCACGTTATAATAAATGAAACAACCAAAGATAAGGAGTGGAAAAATGTTAGTAGGCGCAATTGAAGCTGGCGGAACAAAATTTGTTTGTGCAATCGGAGATAAGGAAAACCAAGTTATTGAACGGGTTTCCTTTCCAACCACGACTCCGGAAGAGACATTGGCACATGTCTTTGCATTTTTTGATAAATATGAAGTTGAAGCAATCGGGATTGGATCATTTGGACCGATTGAAGTAAATGAGGCTTCTGGAAAGTATGGCTACATCCTTTCCACACCAAAGTTAGCTTGGAAAAATTTTGATTTTATTGGAGCGATGAAAGCCCGCTATCATGTACCGATGGGCTGGACGACGGACGTAAACGCGGCTGCGTTAGGAGAGTCTATATTTGGAGCGGCTAAAGGATTGACGAATATGTTGTATCTGACAGTCGGAACGGGCGTCGGTGGCGGTGCGATTGTTGACGGCCGTATTCTGGAAGGTATTGGTCATCCAGAAATGGGACATCTCTTAGTAAAACCGCATGAGCATGACCACTATGCGGGCTTTTGTCCGTACCATGGCAACTGTTTGGAAGGGATGGCGGCAGGTCCGTCAATCGATGGCCGTCTGGGAGTAGCAGGTAAAGATGTCGATCCAGACAATGCCGTTTGGGATTATATCGCTTATTACTTAGGTCAAGCAATTGTGGCGTATACGGTTATTTTACGTCCGGAGCGCATTGTTTTAGGAGGTGGTGTTATGAAGGTACCAGGTCTTTTAAACAAAGTGAAACGGAGTTTTGAAACACTATTAGGTGATTACGTGCCTGTACCTGCATCCGATTCATACTTAGTACTGCCTGGATTGGAAGACGACGCCGGTATCACCGGTGCACTTATTTTAGCGAATCAACAACTATAAAAGGGGCGAAGACTGTGAAGAAATTAAATTGGGTCATTTTAGGAACCGGAACAATTGCTAACTCATTCGCTAAAGCCTTCGAAGCAGAGAAGGCGACGCTTTACGGAGCGGCATCTCGTAATGAAGAAAAAGCACAGGGCTTTTGCGAGCAGTATGCGATTCCTAATTATTTTGGATCCTACGAAGAAGCCTTAAATGATGCAAATGTGGATGTGGTATATATTGCTGTTCCGCATAATCATCACTACGAATTAATAAAAGCCGCTCTCCATGCAGGTAAACACGTCCTGTGTGAAAAAGTGATTACTATAAATGGCAAACAACTGCAAGAAATCATGGCGTTAGCTAAAGAAAAACAACTCTATGTGGCGGAAGCCATGACGATTTTTAATATGCCGCTGTATCGGAAATTAAAAGAATGGATTCAAGAAAATGATTTGGGTCCACTTAAAATGATTCAAGCGTCATTTGGCAGCTTTAAAGAAACAGACCCATCTGTTTACTATTTCAACAAAGAGTTGGCAGGCGGGGCTTTGTTCGATATCGGAACCTATGCCTTGTCGTTCGTCCGTTATTTCTTGAGCAGCACGCCTACAGAAATTTTAACTATGGGAAATCTACATGAGTCAGGCGTGGATGAAACATCGGCCATTATCTTACGGAATAAAGAGCAGGAAATGGCAACTGTTTCCTTAACATTCCGTGCGAAAATGCCGAAACAGGGGATTGTTGCTTTTGAAAAAGGCTTCTTTACAATTATGGATTATCCGCGTGCTACGGAAGCGACTTTTACTAGTTACGATGGCAAACAGCAGACCATTAAAGCAGGTGATTCCGCTGAGGCACTGAATTATGAAGTTGCGAATGTTACCGAGATGATTCTCGCGAAAAAAGAAAATCATACCCTGACATTGACCGCAGACGTTGTAGAAATAATGGACGTCGCCAGAAAAGACTGGGGACTCGTTTATCCGTTTGAATAGAAGTAAGAGAGTGGGAAAAAAGGCGTTTAGATCCAAAACTTCTAAACGCATATCCTATCCGTAAGCTACTAAAGTAGACAGTTAAATAAACAAAATAGTTTGTGGGGCTGGGAAAAAGTCACTTTTTTATAATCTGAGTAATTAAAAAACCGTCATATCAAGGGTTATTCTTCCTAGATATGACGGTTTTTTCTAATTTAGCTAGTTATTTCCCAGTTCCTTTTAGACTTTATATATGAAGAAATGAATCGCTGACAGCTTTACAATCAGTTGGTGGCCGGAATTCCCAGTCGAACTCGCTGTAAATAGCTTTACAATCAGTTGGTCTCTGGAATTCCCAGTCGAACTCGATGTAAACAGCTTTACAATCAGTTGGTGGCCGAATTTCCTAGTTGAACTCGATGTAAACAGCTTTACAATCAGTTAGTCGACGGATTTTCTGTCCCAACTGATTATAAAAAGTAGGTTCCTCGGTATTTACCCTGTGCTATGAAGTTAGCCTTTAAAACATTGCTGAATCTTTGTTTGGCACATGAGTTTCCACACCATTCATACAGAGAACTGACGGTCAATTTCATATTTGGAAATAAACGCTGGTATTCCCCGGCCGCAGGGCATTTCCGTCTCATCTCGAATAACTTAAAAAATGGTTACAAAAAAAGGAAGCACCCATCCAACAGATGCATGCTCCCTTTCTATAGTTATTAAGTCCCTTACTTTTACTGTTTAATAATATCGGTAATAGTATACGCACGCGTGTCGTAACGACTGCGTGAGGTTGAATACTCAAATGGCGTACCATTTGTCAGATAAACAACTTGTTCGACTTCCAGAATCGGTGTACTCTCCGTGCAGTTCAGTTCAAGTAAATCCAATTCATTAGGCAGATCCGCATGAATCTTACGATAAGCACCGCCGATTTTGAGTCCCAATGTCTGTTGGATATATTCGTAAATAGAAGCGTAGATGGTTTCTTCCGTTAATTGCTGAACTAAACCAGCTACAAAGTAAGTCTCTTCCAAAATATACGGTTTGTTATCAATAATTCGTAGACGTTTAATATGGTAAACAGGGTCATTTTCCTCAATCATCAACAAAGATTGTAGTTCTTTAGATGGGAAAACAATATCAAAGAGAATAATTTTACTCTCTACTTTTTTGTTTGGGAATTGTTTTGAAAGACCAGTATAGTCGTCAATTTTTGAGTCGCTGGTATTCCATAGAGCACTTTTAAGGACGAAGGTTCCGACGCCTCTTTTACGGAAAACGAGACCTTCCATTGCAATGATATCGATGGCTTTCTTTAGGGTCATGCGGCTAACATTAAATTCTTTTGATAATGCGATTTGATCCGGTAACATTTCACCTTCAGCATATTCGCTTTCGGCAATGCGGCGTCTGAGTTCATTTGCTATTTCTTCATATTTATTCAAGTATATCCCCCCAAGAGACAGAGTATGTTTGCTCTATTATACAATAATGTCTATACTTAGTAAAACAATGTCTACAAAAAAAGGACAACTGATATAATAGTCAGTTGTCCTTTTTTGAAATGAGTAATTATTCTGCTTCGAAAGCCAAGTTTACTTTGTCTTGTGCTTTCAAGAATGGGAACCAGATTGCTGCTACAATAGCAACGTCGATTAATTGAAGAACCCCACCCATGATTGAGTTTGTTGCCATCATACCACTGAAGAACAAAGGCATTGTCCAAGGAACAATAACACCTGTTGTTGCAGGGAAGATACCTGAATACATCATGAAGTAGTTGAATGTTGTAACAACAAGCGGTGTTAATACCCAAGGAATAACAACTGCTGCATTCAATACGATTGGAAGACCAAAGATAACAGGCTCGTTAACGTTGAAAAGACCAGGTCCAATAGCTAGACGACCGATTTCTTTCATTTGTTTACTCTTCATTACGAATGCCATCAAGATAACAACCATCAAAGTCATACCAGTACCACCAAGGCTTACTGTAAAAGTATCCATGAATGATTTAGTAATAATATGTGGCAAATCTTGACCTGATTCAAATGCAGTCAAGTTTTCCAATGCAAGTGCTTGCCAGATTGGCTCCATAACGGAGTTGATGATAACTTGACCGTGTAAACCAAAGAACCAAAGCATTTGAGTTAATAGAAGAGCTAGCAATGTTGCAGGCAAGCTACTTCCTAAACCAGTAAGTGGTTGTTGGATAAACTTGTAGATAACGTCATGCAAGTTTGTAGAGAAAGCGCCACTTACGAAAGCATTAACCAATGTAAATACTGACAATGTCGCAATAGCAGGGATTAATGATGTAAATGAACGAGATACAGCATCAGGAACACCTTCAGGCATTTTGATTACGATACCTTTTTTCTTAACGCGTGTGTAGATTTCAGCAGCTAGGAAAGCAGCAAGCATACCGATGAACATACCTTTTGCACCAAGACGGTCTGATGTAAGAACGCCACCGACTTCTACGCCATCAGCAGTAGTAAGGTTGAAAGGAGTTAAGATTAAGAAGGAAGCAAGTGAGACAACCCCACCGAATACGCCGTCTTCATCATAGGATTTTGTTAAATAATAACCGATACCAAATGCAATAAATAGTGTCATGATGGACATTGTTGCGTTTTGACCGTTTCCGAACAAACCGTTTAATGTACCTTTAAGATCGTCGCTGAAAAATGGCAAGTTGTTTAATACGACAACGATGGAACCAAACATCGTCAATGGGAAAGCAAGCATAAATGCATCACGTAATACTGTTAAGTAACGGTTAGAGCCTAATTTTGCTGCTAACGGAGTTAATTTCTCCGCTAGTTTATCAATGAAATTATTCATTTTTTTATTTCCTTTCTCATTTTAGAAATTAGAAGCCGTTATTATCTGCGACTTCTTTAAACCAATGGCCGCTCTTTTTGATGGTACGTTTTTTGTTGTTGTCTAAATCGACGGAAACAAAACCGTATCTGTTTTTGTATGCGTTTGTCCAAGACCAGTTATCCATGCATGTCCACATATGGTATCCCTTAACATTGCAACCTTCTTCAATTGCTTTGTGTACATATGACAAGTGATCTTTCAGGAATTCAATGCGGTAATCATCTTCAATCATGCCATCAGCATTAATGAAACGACCTTCGCCTTCTACACCCATTCCGTTTTCGGAAATGAAACATGGAATATTTCCATAGTTATCGCGTACGTTTATCAAGCAATCATAAATCCCTTTTTCGTAGATTTCCCAACCACGATATGGATTCATTTTACGTTCTGGCCAAATGTAGTTATCGAAGTAATCATCTGGCATAGGTTTGTCAGACAGTCTTTCAGTACTTTCCTTTTTCTTGATACGGCGTGGTTGGTAGTAGTTAATACCTAATAAGTCCACAGTGTTGTTTTTAATAATCTCTAATTCTTCAGCCGTATATTCAGGTAAGTAATCCAGTTCTTTCAATAATTCGACCAAATCTTCAGGGAACTCACCGCGTAGGGCAGGGTCCAAGAATGAACGGTTGAAAAATGCATCAGCAAGTTTTGCAGCTTTCACATCTTCCGGATCATTCTCATCAC
The DNA here is from genome assembly GCF_011299095.1 of Jeotgalibaca porci. NCBI lineage: Bacteria > Bacillati > Bacillota > Bacilli > Lactobacillales > Carnobacteriaceae > Jeotgalibaca > Jeotgalibaca porci. The sequence goes on from NZ_CP049889.1 coordinate 1,505,583, forward strand.
GTGGGTAACTTGGTGTTAGATTCAACACGATACCAATTTGTCCGCCGAGATTCATTTCGTGATACGCTTGAATAGCTTTCGCACTTGCTAGGCTTTCATGATAAGCAACTTGCACTGCTTTTTTCATGTCCACAATACTTGGGTAGTGGAATTTGTATAAATAACCACCTTCAACCGGTACGATTGGTTCATTGTTCGTGAACCATTTGTTAACACGGTCACCAAATAATTCAAAACACTTACGTGCGTAGGCAACGTATGCTTCTACAACTTCTTTGCTTTCCCATCCTCCTTTCTCTTGTAGTGCTAAGGGCATATCAAAGTGGTAAAGATTAAGGAATGGTTCAATATCGTTCGCAATCAATTCATCAATGTAAGCATTGTAGAATGCAACTGCCTCGGGGTTTACTTCACCTGAACCATCAGGAATCAAACGGCTCCATTGAATGGATGTCCGTAGTGAGTTATGACCAGTTTGTTTCATTAAAGCAATATCTTCTTTGTAACGGTTGTAGACATCTGAAGTTTCACCAGGTCCAACTTGATCGAAGAATAGCTCCGGGCTTTCTTCATACCAGTGATCCCAAATACTCTTTCCTTTACCGTCACCGTCAACTGTTCCTTCTGTTTGCGGTCCGCTTATTGCAGAACCCCACCAGAAGTCAGCTGGAAATTTGTAATTCATCTAAGCAACTCCTTTACTTTGTCTATACATACTTTCATAATGAATTATACATTTGCGCAAAGATTATTGCAAGCGATTTCTTTAAAAATATTTAAATAAAAAAGGAAGGGCTGGACGAATTGTCCTGGCCCTTCCTAAATGGGGAATTGCTTACATACCTAAATCTTTTTTCAATCTTTCTAATTCGTCTTCAACAGCTGCAGAAGTTTGAGAAGCGTATTTTTCTTCCAAAGCTTTTGCGCTGTCAACTGGTTCAGAGTTCAACTCAGACATTGCGTTTGCTTCATCCAACATACGATTTGCTTTGTCCTCCATACGTTTGAATGAACCCATTGCACTTTCAGAACGTGTCACGTTTTCAGAAACATCGTTCAGTTTTTCTTGTGCTTTGGCAACAGACATCTTACCTTTAATCATTGAACGACGTTGACGAAGTGTTTCAATATCTTTCGCTAACTTGTCATGCATCTGACGCATCTTCACTGCATTTTCGTGTGCAGAAGCATAGCTCGTTGCGAGACCAGCTCCAACACTTTCGATTTCTTGTTTCTTAGAGAGGAAAATACGGGCATCATCTTCGTTGCCAGCTTCTAAAGCTTTCTTAGCAAGTTCGTTGTATTTATTAACTTCGGCCTCGTTTTGGTCTACTTCGCGTTTGGCACGTGTTTCTTCTGCCATTACACCAGCAGTATTTTGTTTAACCTCTGCTAAATCTTCCATCATATCACGGAGATATTGATCAATCATTTTTTCCGGGTCTTCCATGCGATCGATCACAGCATTTACATTTGCACTGATAATATCTGAAAAGCGTCCTAAAATTGACATAATTCGTTTCCTCCTAAAATATTTCATTTTATTATTCTTTATCCTCGTATTTCTTTGCTAAGTCGTCGGCCGGGGAATCTGTACCAAATGTATCAATTGGTGTATTCAGGATATCCGCAGTCCGTTTTGCTTCGATTGCTTCTTGTTCTTTGCGTTTCCGCCACCATAGGAATAAAATACCTGCCAAGCCGACAAGTCCTACTATAATTAAGACTGGAATCCAAGGTGATGTGGTTACTTCCATCATCCGATCAGCTGCGTCTTTGAATGAACGACTGAAGAACTGTTCGTCGGTCAAACTTTTGTCGTAGTAGTTTCGATCAATGTAATCTAGTAAGATTGTTCCTGCTTCGGCATCAATGACTTGCTTGGCCTGTGTACCGGTCACATAATAGGTAATGTATTCATTTGGTACACCTTCATAGAAGACAAACAGGAGATGAGCTTCATCTGTAAATAAATCATCGTACAAATCATTTGCAAATGTCTCAACTTCTGCCATGCTGGCTCTTTCAGAACCGTTAATTTCCTCTGTAATATACAAATGAGGTTGCACACCGGTTTCGTTATAAAAATGTCTTAAACCATCTGTTAATTGCCCATCATTTGTAATCCAGCCTGCTTCATCGGTGAAATAGGCTGTTTCTTTAACTGCACCTGAAGGGAGCGCTTCTCTTTCAATTGTTGAAGGAGCTACAGAATTACTACCGCCTGAACTGCCATTACCGACATTAGCCAAGAAGATAAAGACTGCCATTAATACAATAAGAACGAGTGCCGCTGTTCCGCAACCTGGTGCACAGCCGCTGCCGCCACCACCGCCACCACCGCCTGGATAATTTGGCCCGCGATTTGAATAATGTCTTCGTCCTGTATTTACAAAGATTGGACCAGTTCGAATGGGTCTCCCCCATGAACTGCCGCCACCCCAGGAACTTCCACCACGATTGCTACCAGAGCCGCCACCGAATGAGCCACCGCCGCGACCACCTGAACTACTGCGACCGCCACCCCCACGGCTACCACCGAACGAGCCACCGCCGCCACGGAAACCACCGCCACCGCCAAACGAGCCGCCGCCACCGCCGCGACCACCGCCTCCTCCTCCTCTACCCATGGGCATCCCTCTTTCTCTCATTTTTCATTCAAGATAACTTTCATATCTTCAATATATCACATGCGTTTCTCAGGTGCAATTTTGAACCCATTAAAACATAAAAGGGCTTACAAAGTGTTATTAAGCAAATATTAAATAATAATGAGGGCTTTTGGTGTACACTATTAGTAGATAGTTCGAAGATAAGCGTGATTGGCAGAGACTATTCTGGAAGGTGAGAGAGCATGTTAGAGTTAAAAAATATTACAAAAGAATATCGAACGGGCGACCAAGTTGTCCAAGCGCTAAAAGGAATCAACTTAAAATTCCGCAGCAATGAATTTGTTTCGATTCTGGGTCAAAGTGGATCCGGTAAAACAACATTACTAAATATCATTGGCGGGTTGGACCGTTATACAGAAGGCGACTTGCTGATTAACGATCGTTCAACCAAGGAGTATAAAGACCGTGACTGGGATACATACCGTAACCACTCTGTCGGTTTTATTTTCCAAAGTTACAACTTAATTCCGCATCAAAGTGTCTTGTCAAACGTCGAGTTAGCTTTGACATTGTCTGGTGTTTCCAAAGATGAGCGTCGTGAACGCGCGCGCGAAGTATTGGAAAAGGTTGGGTTGAAGGACCATGTTACGAAACGTCCGAGCCAACTATCAGGTGGACAAATGCAACGGGTGGCAATTGCCCGTGCTTTGATTAACGATCCAGAAATCCTTTTGGCGGATGAACCAACCGGAGCATTGGACTCAGAAACGAGTTTGCAAATCATGGCATTGTTGCAAGAAATTGCGGCAGACCGCTTAGTTATCATGGTAACGCATAACCCGCAGTTGGCAGAAGATTATTCTACGCGTATTATCAAAGTTTTGGATGGTGAAATCATCAGCGACTCCAATCCAGCGAGCGAAATCGAAATACGCGACAGTAAGATTTTGAAAAATGATAAGACATTCATGTCCTTCTTTACAGCTTTGAGTTTGAGTTTCAATAACTTATTGACGAAAAAAGGGCGAACACTGTTAACGGCATTTGCAGGAAGCATCGGGATTATTGGTATTGCTTTAATTATGTCCCTTTCAAACGGTGTGCAAAATTATATTGCTCGTATTGAAGAAGATACCTTGTCTTCGTATCCTTTAACGATTGAAGAATCAACTTTAGATATGGGAATGATTATGGGTGCCTTGATGGGTGTCAACACGGAAGAGTTGGACGAAGTTGAAGAGGGCGAAGTCGCAGGGACACCGATTATGACCGATGTATTGGCTACATTGGCAAGTCGCAAAGATTCAAATAACTTAACTGCCTTCAAAGAATTTTTGGAAGAAGACGCAGCTGTTCAAGAGAACATCAATGCGATTCAGTACAGCTACAATATTCCGATTAACATTTTCAACGAGAATGGTGTCGATGGTGTTGTGCAGGTAAATCCTTCGAATGTTATGAATGCAATTGGCATGGGTCAAGCGATGGATGCTCAAACCTCTAATCCGTTGCAAAGTGCAATGGGTGGCGGCGGAATGATGGGGGCATCTGGTGTCGATTCTTGGAAAGAATTATTGAATAATCAAGAATTGTTGGAGAGCCAGTATGATACAGTAAGCGGACGTTGGCCTGAATCTTTTAACGAAGTTATTTTAATCGTTGATGAGAATAACCGCGTCAGTGACTATATGCTTTATTCATTAGGTTTGTTGAGTCAGGAAGAATTAAGTGAAAGTTTCCAATCCATTTTGGAAGGCAAAGATTATGAACTATCGGACATTCCGACTTACTCCAATGAAGAGTTGTTAGGCATGACATTTAAATTAGTATTAAATACCGACCTTTATGAAAAAGAAAACAACTTGTGGGCGAACCGCAGTGATGATCAAGCGTTTGTGGATGAAGTAGTTGCAAACGGCGAAGACATGGAAATCGTAGGAATCATGCGTCCGAATCCGGAAGCTGTTACTACCGGCGAAACAGGTTCAATCGGCTACACAAGCTTATTGAAAGAACATATCATGCAAGCCGTAAATGGTTCAGAGATTGTGGAAGAACAAATCAATAATCCCGAAATCAACGTTTTCACAGGTCTGGAATTCCCAGAAAATGCCAACGAAGAATTTGATTTCGCAGCATTGTCAGACGAAGAACGCGCATATATGGCGACTCTTTCCGAAGTGGAATTGGCAGAATTGTTGAATACTTACCAAGACAATTTCAACGCCACATACGAAAGCAACTTGGCAACCTTAGCAGCTGTAGATGAAGAAAAACCATCTGCGATTAACCTGTACGCAAAAGATTTCGAAACAAAAGATAATCTGGAAGCAATTATTTCCGATTACAACACACGTGAAACAGATGCAGGTCGCGACGAAAATGTCATTACTTACAGTGACTTAGTTGGAACAATCATGTCATCTGTTACATCTATCATTAATATTATCAGCTATGTTCTGATTGCGTTCGTTGGAGTATCTTTAGTGGTATCTTCCATCATGATCGGAATTATCACATACATCTCTGTGTTAGAACGTACCAAAGAAATTGGAATCCTGCGAAGCGTAGGGGCATCCAAGCGTGATATTTCCCGCGTATTTAATGCGGAAACATTTATCATTGGTTTGTTCTCTGGACTATTGGGAATTGGTATCACAGCGTTACTGAATATTCCAATCAGTGTCATTATTAAAAATATGACTGGTATTTCAGGCATCGCATCCTTACCAATTGAAGGTGCAGCCTTCCTAGTCCTTGTAAGCTTAGTGTTGACAGTCATCGCTGGACTAATCCCCGCTCGAATGGCAGCCAAGAAAGATCCAGTAGAAGCATTACGCTCAGAATAAAATACTAAAACCTGTCCCCAACAACCAGGGGACAGGTTTTTTAGTATAAAACGCTGACTCAGATGCTATTTTTGGTTTGAGCCGTCGTTTTTGTTATAAAACGCTGACTCAGATGGTATTTTTGGTTTGAGCCGTCGTTTTTGTTATAAAACGCTGACTCAGATGCTATTTTTGGTTTGAGCCGTCGTTTTTGTTATAAAACGCTGACTCAGATGCTATTTTTGGTTTGAGTCGTCGTTTTTGTTATAAAACGCTGACTCAGATGGTATTTTTGGTTTGAGTCGTCGTTTTTGTTATAAAACGCTGACTCAGATGCTATTTTTGGTTTGAGTCGTCGTTTTTGTTATAAAACGCTGACTCAGATGGTATTTTTGGTTTGAGCCGTCGTTTTTGTTATAAAACGCTGACTCAGATGTTATTTCTGGTTTGAGCCGTCGTTTTTGTTATAAAACGCTGACTCAGATGTTATTTCTGGTTTGAGCCGTCGTTTTTTGTATAAAACGCTGACTCAGAAGTTATTTTCGGTTTGAGTCAGCGTTTCTCATCCTGATAACACTTCGAATATGTGACTGCGAAATCAAACCGCCACACCACTCTGCCAAAACAGAACCACTCAACTTCCGATCCGAGAATAAAAATTCATAGTCTGTGATGGCCGCCTCGACAGCATCGGCGCGGTTAGTCTTGTGGCCGCATGACGGGCAGAGGCAAATCCGTTGCGAAAACTGCTCGACAAATCCAGCACATGCTTCACACTTTAATCCCTTCTTCAATGATCCAAAGCTATACTCCGGAATCATCTTTGTAAACGGCGGTGCGACGCGCACCGCAAGTTCCAGCTGACCGGCCAGATCAACTAATGACTGCGACACATCATACTGGTACTGATTTAATTTCGTCACGTGTTCCTGAATTTGGGTCGGTAAAATGACATTCCGATTCTCCGGCGCGCCGAGCAACGTAAAGGTAGTACCGACATGAAACACCACCGCATCCACAGTTACGTGCGTATATCCCAGCTCCCGCAGCAATGCCTTGAAATTCTGCTTCGTTCGCGCTAACTGAATGAGGGGATTGGCGCGCTCGAATTCTTTTTGGCGATACGCTTCTTCCGAATACTGCCACACGCCGGAATAATTTTTAACTTCGTAAATAACCGCAGTATTCCCAATCAGCAACAAAAAATCGATCTGTATCGGACCCGAAAACTTCGGTTCAAAATACAAATCACGCTGCAAAATATGGGGGCATTTTAAATCCTCCATCACCGCAACAAATTCACACTCACCATTGTATCCACCTTGCATGTTTCGCAAATAACGGAACTGCTCATCGTTAAATGTTAAGCGTCCGTTTAAAGCTTCCATCACTCTTAACGTATTTGGCTTCATCTTAAAAATCTCCTTTCATATATATATAAGCAAAAAATCATGAAAAGCTTTTTTTATTTAAAAGAAATTTTTATAAGTGTTCAACCTTAACTTTTTACCGTCTTAATCCGATAAATAGATTAACTCAAACTAAGGAAAGTAGGTACTAATAAGTGAAAAAAAGGCAGTCAAAAACTCGTAAAGCACATACAGTAAAATTTGGTATCAAAGCAAAGTTAATTGCAATTATTATTCCAACTATCGCAACAGCCGTCGTCACAATACTGTTCCTTACTTTTAATTCATCTGAAAAAATTATTATCGATTACGGAATGAAAATGGTAGCATCAGAATCCGCCACTAGTGCCAGCAAGGTTGAAACATGGGCACAAGGTATTTTTTCTTATTTAGAAGAAGCACGAAATACACTGAAAACGGTTTCTTTTGATGAAGAAAGCGAAATGGCGTACTTAAAAACATCTTTAAACAGAAATGAGAGCTACCCGAATGGGATTTATATAGGAGAGAGTTCAGGTAATTATATTGATCCTTCTGGTTGGGTTCCGGATGCGGATTATGATTTCAGATCCCGGAAGTGGTATCAGGAAGGTATTGATAATGAGACGTTTACATTTGGTGCAGCTTATTTAGATGATATTTCTGAAGAATATGTGGTGAGTGCAACCACACGTTTGAACACGGCAAGAGGACTCGCGCGCGTTGCGGCCATTGATATTGCCTTAACCGAAGTATCGGATATGATTGGTGCAATCGAACTAATGAAAACGGGTGCAGCGATGCTAGTGGATGCGAAAACGAATACGATTATCGCTCATAGCAACCCGGATTATATTGCAACGGTAATTTCGGAAGAGAGTGAAGACCCGTTGTTCCGAAGTATATTTGAAAAAATAGCGAGTGAAGAGACAGAGACGTTTGAAACGGACATTTATTTAGCTAATCTTCAGACAATCGCAAATACGAGCTGGGTATTGGCTTCTTATGTCCCACGTTCCGAAGTTGTGAGCCAATTAAATGGATTGAGAAATACTATTATGATTATTGCTTTGGTTGCTATTATTGGGTTAATGGTGGTTATTGAAAGAACGGTTCATTTCATCATACGTCCGATTAATGAATTAACGTCTCACATCGTGCAAATAACAGAGGGTGATTTTACCGTTGTCATCGAACCCAAAAATAACGATGAAATTACCGTCATGGGAGAACGTTTGCGTGTGTTTGTAGAAACGATGCGCCAGATGCTTGGTGGTATTACTGATACAGCAGCGCATTTGAGAAATCAGTCGCAAGAAAGCCGCAGTGTCGTTGTGAACGTGCAACAATCGACTGATATTCAATCACTCTCTATGGAACAACTGAGTGTGGCTGTTGAAGAACTGGCTAAATCAACTTTTGAAATGGTTGAACACGCGACCGGGCTTGCGACGGTTGTTTCGGAAACGAGCAGCAAAGGTTCGGAAGCGAAAGCACATATGCAGGAGACCGTTTCTGTTTCCGAACAAGGGAAAATGAATATGGATCAAATCAATGCGTCCATGACAGTTGTAGAGCAGACTGTAGCTTCTTTAATCGGGACTATTTCTGAAATCGAAACGTCGAATCATAAAATTAACAAGATCGTCGATGTCATGAGTGGTATCGCTGCTCAAACGCACCTGCTCGCATTAAATGCCAGTATTGAAGCAGCGCGTGCGGGAGAGTCTGGACGAGGATTCGCCGTAGTGGCTGACGAAGTGCGAAAATTAGCAGAAAGCAGTTCGGAATCGGCAAAAGGCATTTCTGAACTGATTAACGAAGTGAACAGTCAAGTGACAAGTACGATTGAAAAGAGCTCGGAAAGTGCCGAAAGCATTAAGGACAGTGCGCAACTAGTTGGTGGAGCCAGCAAAACGTTCACTGAAATTTATGACCATGTTGACGAAACCAGCCGTCTATTAAATGCAATTTTAACTCAGATAATGGATGTGGACGAAGTGGCTAACTCTGTTGCAGCAATCACAGAAGAACAATCGGCTGGTACTGAAGAAATTGTTGCGACCATTCAGGAACTGTCCCAACAATCGCATCATATCGCAAAAGAAAATAACGGAATCGAAAAAAATGCCAGTGAAGTGCAACGCGCTGCCGAAGCTCTTGAAGCCGATTTAGCAAAATTCAAAATATAAATTTGGATGCCATCTGTGTTAAAATAAAGCAGATAAGCTAAAGGAAGTGATACGTTGAAACCACAAATTTTGCATTTGATGCCAAATATAACCGATGAAAAACGCTGGGTCGCAGAGATTACGGGGGAAGATCCGACATTCAAATTAAAGCGCGATTTCCAACCGGATGGTCCAGAAGGTGTCTGGGAGATTTATGACGGATGGTATCAAATTCACGGCCAGGCTACCGGCGTTTCGCCATTTAATAAAGAATATGTGCATGTGCAAAATGGCAGAATGCTACGGCACTTGAATTTCCGTTATGTCTTGGCGCATTTGGAAGATATTAAAGCAGCCGAGCCGGAAAGGATGGAGCGGATGCGGCAGCAAATTTATACGATGTTGGATGAAATCAAACGCAAAGCGCCATATCAGCCTGTGGAAGAAGCGATGGAACGGCAGAAAGAGGATTGCAATATGACAGATGAACCCGATCAACTGTTGGGTGCAATTGCAATTTTGAAAAAGCGGAAAGACGCCATGATTAAGGAATACCATAAAACGTTTGAAAATTACCAAGAGTGGTAAACAAAAAAGTGCACGCCTCAACGGATCTAAATCCGGCGAAGCGTGCACTTTTTATATAATGGGCCGTACTGGGTTCGAACCAGTGACCTCTTCCTTGTCGAGGAAGCATTCTCCCACTGAACTAACGGCCCGTTTTTTTGGGGGTAATGATTCTATTATACGCTGACCTTTAAAGGAAAGTCAATATTCCATCCAAACGTTGCCATGCTCAAAAAAAAGGCTATAATTAATAGAGTTGATTAGAATCGAGGAGGTAGGAAATGAATAAAATAGGATTTGATTCAAAAAAGTACATCGAAGAACAGACACGTTATATTTCTGAACGCGTCAATGATTACGATAAACTTTATCTAGAATTCGGTGGGAAATTAATTGGCGATAAACATGCAAAAAGGGTCCTACCTGGTTTCGATGAAGATGCGAAATTAAAAATTTTACAACGCTTGGCAGATAAATCCGAGATCGTGATTTGTGTGTATGCGGGCGATATCGAACGTAATAAAATTCGTGGGGATTACGGCATTACATATGATATGGAAGTCTTCCGCTTAATCGATGAATTCCGTGAGTACGGCCTTTTGGTAAACAGTGTTGTGATTACACGTTACCACGGCCAACCAAACACCAAACTGTTTATCAATAAACTAGAAAAACGCGATATCAAGGTATACCGTCACCAAAGTATCGACGGCTATCCATCTAATATTGAAATGATAGTGAGTGAAGAAGGGTTCGGTTCGAATCCATATATTGAAACAACGCGCCCGATTGTTGTTATGACAGCTCCAGGTGGTGGTAGTGGGAAATTGGCGACATGCTTGAACCAACTGTATCACGAAAATCAAATGGGCCGGACTGCCGGTTATTCCAAGTTCGAGACTTTCCCGGTTTGGAATGTACCATTGAAGCATCCGTTGAACATGGCCTATGAAGCAGCGACGGTTGATTTGAGAGATGTAAATATGATTGATAACTTCCACTTTGAGAAATATAACGAGGTAGCAGTTAACTATAACCGCGATATTGAGATTTTTCCGGTCATCAAACGTATTATTGAAAAAATTACGCAAAAAGAATCTGTCTATCAATCGCCAACGGACATGGGTGTGAACCGGGTTGGATTTGGTATCGTGGATGATGAAGTCGTGCGTGCTGCATCCAAGCAAGAAATAATCCGTCGAAGCTTTGCGATTGAATCTGATTTCAAAAAAGGTCTTCTAAGTGAAGATGTTGTGTATCGGATGAAAATATTGTTGGATGAAGCGGAACTGACACCAACGGACCGTCTTTCTGTTCAACCAGCTCGAGATTATGCCGATGAATGCCGTAAACGCTTTGAGACAAACGATACACAGGCAGTTATTGCATTTGAATTGAATGATGGTCAAATTGTTACCGGACGGACATCCAATCTGATGGATTCCTCATCTGCAGCGATTTTGAACTCGATTAAAAAATTGGCAAATGTCGGCGATGAAATTCCATTGCTGTCGTTGACTATTCTTGAAACGATTCAAAAAACGAAATCGGATGTCTTGCATAATCGTCGTCCCATTTTAAATGCGAATGAAATACTGATTGCCCTTGCCATCAGTGCCGTAACCAATCCGACAGCACAACTTTGCTATAACAAGTTATCTGAGCTGGAAGGTGTGCAAGCACACTCAACAGTTATGTTGAAAAAAGATGACGAACAAATATTACGTAACTTGGGAATTGATATTACCAGCGACGCACAATACCCATCAGAAAACCTTTATTACATATAATCAATAATGGAGTGCTGTGTAGAGGCACTCCATTTTCTGTTATAATAAACAAAACATACTATTATGAAGAGGTGTCCAATGACATTATCATTTGAAGAAAAACAAGCAATTTTTGACAGCTACACAGAATTAGAAGCAGCACCGGTTTCTTTGAAACGGTTCAATTATCATTTCAAAGACAGCGCTGTAGAAAAGACAGTTTTGGTTCGCCATTTGCATCCAAACGGAAACGCATGGATTTACGCAGGTTATTTACCAAAAGAAGAAACACAAAAAGGCTATGTTTCCGTTCTGGAAGCAGATGAAGCAGCTTTGCGGGAATGGGTCGATAAAGCAATCGCACATTTGAAAAAAACTGTCGATGGCTATGAGGACGGCTACTCCGAGTTATGGTTTGATGCGCAAGGAGATGCCTTACGTCTGACATATGAAAATCCAGTGTGGTCTGTTACGCTTGCCGATGGCCAAGTAGAAGGAATCTTTAAAACGAAAGAAGCAGGAGAAGGTTACTTGCATGATGAAGGGTTTGAGAAAGGTTAAAAATGACAAGAAGTAGAAAAAAGAAAGACGAAATAGATGTAAATTTAAAAGTGATATCTAGTGTATTGACGGTTGCAGCCACACTGTTTATCTTCTTAACGCAGCCGTTGCCGGTTATACATAACTTTGTCGAATCACTTTTGATGACACAGACGATTCCAGAATCCGAACTGACATACTTAGAGTATGACGGTGTCAATCAAGTCATCGAAGTGAACGACAACATGCCTGAGTTTTCAGAAGATGAATTATCATTGGAAGACGGCAGTTGGCAGGCATTTACAGAACTGGACCGCTTAAACCGAGTGGGTCCGGCTCACGCTATGTTGGGAGTCGATCTGTTTCCAACTGAAGAGCGTGTGGGCTTATATATCGATCCGACTGGTTGGAAACAAAAGAAACTGGCTAACGGACAATGGTTATATAACCGCAGTCATTTAATTGGTTTCCAACTAACCGGAGAGAACAACAATATCCGTAATTTAATGACGGGAACACGAAGTCTGAACAACCCCAATATGTTACGGTTCGAAAACGATATTGCTTATTATTTGAAGCAGACGAAAAACCACGTGCGTTATATGGTCCGCCCGATTTTCAGAGATGAAGAAAAAGTGGCCCGTGGTGTACAGTTGATGGCTCAGTCGGTTGAAGATGAAGGCTTGCGTTTTAATGTCTATATCTTCAACGTCCAAGAAGGTTATGAGATTAATTACAGTGATGGTTCCAGCAAGAAAGTGGCAAAATAGCAAAATTAGAACGGAATCAGAGGAGGAATCGCGATGAAACTAACGCTACGTCCGCACACGCTATTGGGGAAAATATCAGCATGTGGAATTTTATACTTTATTATAAGCTGGGTGTTGGTCGCGCTGTTGCAGCCGCGATTGGGAGGCCCAATTGGTCAACCGAACAGTTTTGATTGGTTAATGATTTTCTTTGCTTTAACAGGTATTTTAGGTGTCTTTTTAAGTTTAGTGGGGAATCTCATTGCTTTGGTGTGGCTCGAGGATCGCTCGTTGCTAGGGTTCCTGGCCTTTGTTATTTCAATACCCATTGCCGTGTTGTTGGCAGGTTTTTTGCTGAGCCATTTTATGGGGTAGGCTCAAAAAATCTTGAGTTTTATACTTACACATAAAAAAGGAAGAGGTCCGGGAGTTATTTCCCCGATCCCTTCCTTTTTTTACCCGAGTAACAATTCATCGGCATCCATAATCGCAATCTCTCTGTTCGAAATGTGTCGAATTAAACCGCGGTCTTCCATTGCCCCAAGTTTTCGACTGATTGTTTCAGGTGTTGTCCCCAAGAATGAAGCTAAATCTTTTTTAGTCATCGGTAACGTAGCAATGTTTGAACCTTCTTCCAACAATTCCACGAGGAACATCGCTAAACGATTTTCCACTTTTTCAGTTGCGACAAGTGTTGTCTGACGTTCAGATTGTTCCAAACGATTGGAAAATTCCGCTAATATTTTCAATGAAATAGCAGGATAAGTGGCCAACAAAGGCTGTAAATCATCTTTGGTGATAACGCAAACAGCCGTATCGCGCGTCGCTTCTGCGAACGAATCATGAAGCGAAGAGCGGAATAAAGCCATTTCTCCGGTGAAGTCGCCAGGTCCCAGAAAGCGAACTAACTGTTCTTTACCGTTTTCTGTCAAACGATAAATCCGCACAAATCCTTTATGCACAATATATAAAGAATCGGATTCATCCAGAGGCTGATAAAGGCGTTCACCTTTTTTAAAGCGTCGGGTGTGAGCAGTTGCTGAAATTTCGTCCATTTGTTCTTTTTCTAAGTGGTTGAAGATCGGTACAAGCGAGACACACGAATGAACGTGGTCGCGTGAATGTTTAGACACCTTATTCACTCCTTAAGTGATTTCAATTTAGTTTAACGGCGGTTCCACTGCAAGTCACCATAATCATACCGTTATCCGCACCAAGAGTTTCATAATCCATCTTTACACCGATAACGGCGTCTGCACCTAAATCAAGGGCACGACTCTCCATTTCAGTTAGAGCTTGTTCACGCGCCATAACGATTTCTTCCTCGTAACCTTGCGAGCGGCCACCAAAAAAGTTCCGCATCCCTGCACCGATATCTTTCATAAAATTAATTCCGGAAATAACTTCGCCAAAAACAACATCTTCATAGGATACGATTGTTCTACCTTCAATACTATTTGTAGTTGTGATAATCATACGAACGCCTCCTTAAATTTGGTTGAATCTGTTAAAATTATACCATATCCTTTCTAGTTGTTCGCTTGACAAGCGTGAACGTATGTTCGTATAATGAGAACGAAGAAATGAGGTGCGGAAAATGGAAGGGAAATGGTGTTTGCAAGGGAAGGTCGAAAAAATAAAAGTTTTGAAACTGGAAGAGATGCCGCTTGTGCGGTTCACATTGACAGATGAACGTGAGACAAGAGAGAATTGTCTCATCAAAAACCATTCACTCAATTTCCTTTTCCAGGTCACCGAGGGTAAATCGATTGTCATTTATGGCAAACGCAATAATCATAATCAATTCGTGGTACACAAATATCATGTGAACTGAAGGAGTCGGGAGACAATGAATTATCGCCAGGAAATAATGGATTTTGAACCTTACAACGAACAGGAAAGAACAGATAAAGCCCGCATGCTCGAATACATCGATGTAGTGCAAGATATTTTAATCCGTGACAGTACCGCTGCTCACTTCACAGCGTCTGCTTGGATTGTAAACGAAGACTATACAAAAACAGTGATGGTCTATCATAATATCTACGATTCTTGGGCTTGGACGGGTGGACACGTTGACGGGGACAGTAACTTCTTACGGGTCGCTTTGAAGGAAGCCGAAGAAGAAACAGGTCTGAAGGATTTAACGCCTGTGTCGGAAGAAATTTATGGCCTGGAAATACTCGAAGTTCCCGCCCATATGAAAAATGGGCAACATATCCGTCCGCACTTACACTTAAACGTGACATACTTATTGCAGGCGTCAGAATCGGGTGCATTAACGATTAAACCGGACGAAAATAGTGCGGTCGCTTGGATGGCGTTGGCTGAAGCAGTAGCTAAAACATCTGAATCGGAAATGAAGCCGATTTATCAGAAATTAAACGATAAATTACCAAAAAACGGGCAATCTTAATCGATTGTCCGTTTTTCTTCATCAATATCAATAATGTGTTGGATATCTTGTACCCATTCCAATGTTCCCATGTATGAACCATCGTCATCACGAACAGCTGCATACGTCACCATGACATACGTGCCGCGCGTCTGAAACCACAATGTTTCAATGTCTTTCGTACCCGCTTTAAAATCAGCAATCAACTTGCGAACGATTGATTGGCTCTTTGGCGGGTGACAGTTATAAACTTCGCGCCCAATAGCGTTTCGCGTACGTGGGAATAGCTTCCGTCCAGGTGTTTCATTGAAATATTTGACAATATCATTGGCATCAATAAAGGTTAGTTCCAATGGTTGCAAGTCCAAAATTTTACGCAATTCTTTCTGTGTCAAATACCCAAGACCCAAATCAATATTGCCAGATTCAACGCTGGCATCCACAACTTCACGTTTTGGTTCCCATTTTTTATCTGGTTTAACGATACAGTAGCCAATTTCATCCGACTCCGCGGCAATTGAAATCCAGTCATCTTCGTTAAAGAATGGCATAATCATCGGTAACATGATTTCTTCTTCTTTAACAATCATTTCTTCGACTTCATATTTAGCCGGTTCGAAATCTATCCCATCTAAATCATCGTTTTCAATACGTGTACGGAAATCTTTGATCAGCTCACGAATTTCATCATCTACGCCCCACATAACTTTAGGCGGCGCAGTCATGCCATAACGTTCCATAATGGGGAAATAGGAATTTTCTTTTCGTGCGTAATGCTTATCGATTTCCCACAGCATATCCAGTTGCATCAGCAATCCTTTTTTCAATTGCGCGTCGGGTGAATCTAAGTAAACTTTCAATAAGTTCACAATCTTATCCATCGTACTTTCTAATGCCAGGTTCTCTTCTTTCAAAACACGAACGGGATGACCCGGGCTGTCGAATCCTTCACCTTGCTCGTAGACGGCTTCGATTGAGCCATTGAAAAGGGATGCGTGGACGTTACACAAACGCATGATTTCCTCAGCTTCAATTCCTTCACCCATCAAACGGCGTTCCATAACGGATATTTCAAAGGCACTCACAGTACCGAAATGTTCTTTAAATTCTTTTTTAATCACTTCTTGATCTTCATCAGCATGAAGCCGTAAGATCAAATCTTTTAAAATAGCTTGGCGTGCTTCAAAATCTTTAGAACGTTTATTCTTTAATTCTTCAATCACAAGCTGTCCTCCTTAATGGTAAAGCCGTTTGCTTGGAGCGTCTTGACAACTGTTTCATAGGAAATGCCAAATTGTTTGGCGGCTCTACCCAGTGTCATCATGCGTCCTGCAGTTTGTAGCATTTTATCATCACGTAACGGCGCAAAGCCCAAGCCGACAATAACCTCGCGGATCTCCGGGTTTTTCGTTACTGTTTCATAGACGGTATCTTTCAAGCTGATTTCTTTCATTTCCTCACCTCGCATAAATACTAAACAATTCCTTATTTTAAAGCAAGCTGTTCTAGCAGTTCACTGTCCGTGAGCTGCTCGAATTCGTGATAGTACGAACCGACTGAACCACGATACGCGCGTGTACGTTCAATACTGATAACAGCATCTACCAATGTTTCAAGTTGCTGTGCCATGCGTTCCGGGACAACCGGGATAGCCACAACAATGTGACTGGGATTATCTTTTTTGACATCATTGATGGCAGCCCGCATCGTAAAACCAGTCGCAATGCCATCATCAACAATAATCGCTGTTTTTCCATTGGCCGACACAAGGTTCGTACCATATTTATAGCGGCGGCGTTTAATCTCATTCATGAGCCGCGCTTCTTCGTTATTTAACCAAGTCGGATCGACCTTCGCGATTTCCAGTTCATTATATAAAGTCCGTCCATGTTCTGAAATGGCGCCAATCGCATACTCAGGGTTGAGCGGGTGACCAATTTTTCTGGTAATAATCAAATCCAGTGGTGCATGTAAATGCTTGGCTACTTCCACTCCGAGTGGTACGCCACCGCGGGGGAGAGTAAAAACAACGACATCCTGATTTTGGTAGTGCTCCAGTTTTTTTGCGAGCTGAACGCCGGCATCTTGACGATTCTTAAACATGATAAAGGCTCCTTTCATAATAAAATGAAACGCTTTCTTATGTCTTAATAATAGCACGAATGAATCAAAATCCCAATCGCAAATGTAAACAGGGTTTCTGAACTGCTTCATTTTGTGAAGGATTTATGAAAATAAGCGTAAAATAGGGAAATGAAGGGTGAATTATGCTAGAATAGGAAGCGATAAATGAAACAGAAATTTTAAATATAGATACAGATTTTAGGAAAGGAGGGCAAACAGTGGAATCAACATTTAAGGAAGATGGCTCTATCACAATGGATGGAATGACAGTCGAAACGATGGAGTCGCGTCTGCGCGGGATGGAATACAATATTAAAAGTAATATGGCTTTGAGCAGTGTACCGATTTTACGGGAAGCTTACCAAGCGTATCCCGAACATCCGCAAGTAAATTACTTGCTGGCTCTGAGTTACTTCAAGAGTCATGATTATAAAAAAGCGATGGCGTTTGCTCAAAAAGCAGTTGAAGCTGAGCCGGATAGGGACAACTACCTGGTCCTGTTGGCGCAGTTATTCTTGAATTTGAAAATGGCTAAAGAAGCAGAACACTATGCAGCCCGCGCTTATGAAGCGAATGAGGGTAATTGGGAAGCAGCAAAAATTTTGGCGGATATGGCATTTGGCCGTAACCAATTAGATAAAGCATTAACGTTGACGGAAGGAATTTTGGCAGAACGACCAAAAACGTATGCGTCACACCGTTTGAAAACAAAAATCTTACTGCAAAAAGAAGCGCCATTAGACGCTATTTTAGATTCAATCACCGTCTCTGAAAAACACGGGTATGATGACGACATCGAGTATGACCGCGTGTATGCATACTACATTCACGGTGACTTTGAAGAGTGCCGCAAGATTTTTGAATATTTGAAACAGACGCGCCCACTGTCTCATAGTACGGCGAAAGTGGCGTCTTTGATTGATAGTATGCAACCGAAAAAGAATCGTCGCTCAAACGCGGATGATTTCTTCGGATTTGAAGCGGCGCAGCCTTACAACCACAAAGCCAAGCGTTCATTGGATGATGCTTTGGAAGAGTTAAACAATTTAATTGGCTTGGACGATGTGAAACGCGAGATAAACCGGATAGTTAAACTCGTGGAATATGAGAAACGCCGTTCATATATGCTTTCGATTGAGAAGAGCCAACAGCCGAGTTATCATTTCGCCTTTTCCGGAAATCCGGGAACAGGAAAGACAACTGTTGCACGTATTATTGGCGATATTTTCACGGCATTAGGGATACTGGAAAGAGGACAGCTGGTGGAAGTGGACCGTTCTGGTTTAGTCGGCGGTTATATGGGGCAGACAGCGCAGAAGACACGCGAAGTGATTGAATCCGCAAAAGGCGGCGTTTTGTTTATCGATGAGGCGTACGCATTGGCCCCTGCCAAAAATGACCAATCGGACTATGGATCAGAGGCATTGGAAGTTTTAATTAAATCAATGGAAGATTACCGTAATGATTTTATCGTTATTTTAGCGGGCTATGATGAAGGTATGAAGGAATTGTTGAAATCCAATCCTGGTTTGTCGAGCCGTATTAACATGCAAGTAAACTTTGATGATTTCTCTGATTTTGAATTATTAGATATTGCGAAGCAGCAAGCAGAAGCCAATCACTATACGTTGACTGAAGCTGGCGAAAAAGCTTTTGTGGTGAAAGTGAATCAAGAAAAAGTACTGCCACAGTTCGCCAACGCGCGTGCGGTCCGCAATATCATGGAAGCAGCGATGCGTGAGCGCGCCTTCCGTTTGAGTGATCAGGTGTTAAAAGAAGAGGACCTGGTTATTTTAGAACCATTAGATTTTGGGATTGATCCGGCGCAATTATTCGGAGACGACATCAAAGATTTAATGGGACAGCTCGAAGAATTAATTGGACTTGAAAATGTAAAAGAACAAGTGAAGTCGATTACCAACTACGTCCGTGCTGAGAAACGTCGCGAGGAAAAAGGCTATACGATGACGGATTTGGCTTTGCATATGGTATTTACCGGGAAGCCCGGGACTGGTAAAACGACGATTGCGCGCTTAATCAGTAAAATACTGAAATCCATCGGTGTTCTGAAGCGCGGCCACATGATTGAAGTGACGCGTGATGATTTGGTCGGCCAGTTCGTCGGTCAAACCGGTCCGAAGACGTTGGATAAAATTAAGGAAGCATATGGCGGGGTTCTATTTATCGATGAAGCCTACTCGCTGTACTCCGGTTCGCAGAATGACTTTGGTTACGAAGCGATCAGTACCTTAATCAAAGAAATGGAAGATAACCGTGACAAACTGGTCGTTATTATGGCTGGTTACCCGGATGAAATGGAGCGGATGCTGAGCATGAACGCTGGTATCCGCAGTCGTGTGTCTTACACGATTGATTTCCATGACTACAGCAGTGAGGAGCTCGTTGAGATCTTTACAATGGGTGCTCAAAAGCAAGGATTCGTATTGCTTGAGGAGACTGTTGCAAAATTGGGAGAAGTTTTCGAAGCAGCCTACGCAAACCGCGATCGTCATTTCGGAAATGCCCGCGCAGCCCGCAGTTTATTTGAACAAACAAAACTGCAGCAAAGTAACCGTCTGGCCTTGGATGAAGAGGCCGACCTGTTTACGATTCTGCCAGAAGATATTAAAGAATTATAGTGTGAGAAAAAGCATCAAAGAAAGACTGGAGATAATCAATTGCCTCCAGTCTTTTTTTCGTGTATTCATTAATAAGGACTTTCTAATCGAATTTAACGGCCTAGAAGTCCTAATAAACGATAATAAGGACTTTCTAATCAAATTTAACGACCTAAAATACCTAATAAACCATAATAAGGACTTTTTAATCAATATTTAATCGACTTAAGTCCTAATTATTCCGAGTCGCTTCGTAATACGGATGGAGGGCACGGAAACCGGACATTATTTCTGCAACTAAGTCTTCGTCTGTCTCAAATTGGCCTAAATCTGAAATGTCGAATTTTACCAACACTTTCCTGAAAAGACCAGCGGTGCGCTGCTCCATTAAATCCAGCCGATTTTCTTCGGTTCCTTCGATGCGATGGCTTTCCCCGTCCCTCTGAACAAAATAATAAACACCGTCAGAAACGGGAGCATCCAACACCCGATTTTGCCGAATAATGGTTTCTGGAACGACACCCCGTTCGATGAAACTTACCTCGACCGTAATTCCCAACCGTTCTTCAATCATCACTAAACGAATCGCAAATGTTGGATCCAATCGACTGGCAGCCTCATGATTGTAGTAACAAAAGAAAAGAGGGCGTCCAATTTGCGCCTGATTCATCCACCCGCTGACGCGTTCCATCTTAAAATGAGCGAGCTCTGAATCAATCTGCTTGGCCAAATCTGAAAAAGAAGCTCGGGCAGTTTGACCGTCTTTCTTAAATGTTTCCATTTCATCCGCGCGCTCACCAGCCTTGGCGGGGGCAATATATTTCATATCACGATAACCTACATACTGTTCTAATGCTGCAACATCAACTTTCATCTATCATCGCTCCTTTAACTCATTATAACAAAGTGGTATAGTATTACCGACTCTACAATCGAAAGGGATTGAAAATTACTATGCAAAAAAGTGTCGTACTGGCCGAAAAACCTTCAGTCGCGCGTGACATTGCGCGTGTTTTGAAGTGTAACAAAAAAGGTCAAGGTTATTTGGAAGGTGACCGTTATATCGTAACTTGGGCGTTGGGACACCTCGTTACTTTAGCGGAACCAGAACAATACGATCAGAAATATAAAACGTGGAACTTAAATGATTTACCGATGCTGCCGAACAACCTGAAATTGACTGTTATTCGTCAAAGTGGCAAGCAGTACAATGCAGTGAAACAACAACTGCTTCGCAAGGACGTCAATGAAATCATCATTGCGACAGATGCCGGGCGTGAAGGGGAGCTGGTAGCACGTTGGGTTATTGATATGGCGAAAGTTAAAAAGCCAATCAAGCGTCTGTGGATTTCTTCCGTAACGGACAAAGCCATCAATGATGGTTTCAATAATTTGAAACCGGGCAAAAACTACGAAAATCTCTATCAATCAGCTGTGGCACGTTCGGAAGCGGACTGGTACATCGGGCTGAACGCAACGCGCGCCTTGACGACGAAGCACAATGCACAACTGAACTGTGGACGTGTACAGACTCCAATCGTTGCGATTATCGCCAAACGTGAAGATGAGATTAAACAATTCCAACCTAAAACGTATTACGGATTGGAAGCTCGCACCAGCGATGGACTCAAATTAACGTGGCGCGATAAACAGAACAACACCCGTTCCTTTAACCGTGAACAAATCCAAAAACTGCATAAGCAGCTAGGGACTTCTGATGCGACCGTTATAAATATTGATCGCAAACGCAAGTCGACACCTGCGCCGGGTTTATACGATCTAACGGAACTGCAACGGGACGCGAACCGCCTCTTCGGCTACTCTGCTAAAGAAACGCTGAACCTGATGCAAACTCTTTATGAGCGTCATAAATTGCTGACGTATCCGCGTACTGATTCGCGTTATTTATCTGCCGATATCGTTGGAACGATTCCTGATCGTTTGCGTGCCATCGCAATTCCGGCGTACCGTTCCGCAGCTAATATGATTCAAAACCAACCGATTAAAGTTAACAAATCATTTGTTGACGACGCAAGAGTTTCTGATCACCATGCGATTATTCCAACCGAAGAAGTTGTGCAATTGCAGAAGCTGACAGACCGTGAACGCAAAATTTACGACTTGGTTGTCAAACGATTCCTAGCGGTTTTATCACCGAATGAAGTGTGGGAACAAGTGACGTTAGAAGCTGATTTGCAGGGCGAACGTTTCTTTGCAAAAGGTAGAACGATTATTAATCCCGGATGGCGTGATATCTACAACCACCGCGAAGACGACGAGGATGAAGTAAAAGAGCAGCTCCTTCCAGAACTGGAGGCAGGCATGACTCTGGCGATTGACTATGTAAATGAAACAACGGGACAAACGAAACCCCCAGCACCATTTACAGAAGCGACCTTATTGTCAGCGATGGAAAATCCAACGTCCTATATGGAAGCAAGCAATAAAAAACTCGCTCAAACTTTGAAAGAAACCGGTGGATTGGGTACTGTTGCGACGCGTGCGGATATCATCGATAAATTATTTAACTCATTTATGATTGAAAAACGCGGCAATAATATTCACACGACTGGAAAAGGACGTCAGTTACTAGAATTGGTACCGGCAGAGTTGAAATCACCGGAACTGACTGCAGAGTGGGAACTGAAACTTGAAAAAATCGCAAAAGGTCAATTGAATAAAGCCGTCTTTATAGAAGAAATGAAAAACTATGCCAAAGCGATTGTGACGGAAATTAAGCAAGACGATACACAATTCAAGCACGATAACCTGACTTCAAAAGCTTGCCCAGATTGCGGCAAGCCAATGTTGGAAGTAAATGGTAAAAAAGGCAAAATGTTGGTTTGCCAAGACCGCGAGTGTGGCCACCGCAAGAATATTTCTCGTGTGACCAACGCACGTTGCCCACAGTGCCATAAGAAATTGGAAATGGTCGGCGAGGGCGACGGGCAGATGTTTGTCTGCAAGAATTGCGGACATCGCGAAAAACTTTCGGTGTTCCAAAGTCGTCGCAAGCAAAATAATAAAAAAGCGGACAAACGCGACGTCCAAAAATATTTGAAGATGCAACAAAAAGACGAGCCGGTCAATAACGGATTGTTTGACGCACTAAAAGGACTAAAACTAGATGATTAATAAAAGAAGCCGGGGAGTTATTTCCCGGCTTTTTTCATGCATACACATAAACCTAATAAAACGGACATGCAAGAGTAATCATGTCCGGGCTCATTTATTTCGCAAAAAACCAATTCTTTTGTTCGCAGATTCACATAGCAGTTATAGTCAACGTTTTCAGAAAATGGAGAACGCTTTTCTGAAAAGCTTTACAAATCCATTGAAAACGCAACCATTTTAGATGTTTGAACTATATTGACTGATTTGTCGCAAATCCGCACAAATGTCTCAATAGGTTATATATTGTATTTTAAATAATTTGAGCTATAATTATGGTATGCAATGGAAGCGATTTACATTCTTTATGACGTCCTTTTATTGTAAATATTATTCCAATAAAGGAAGGGAGTAACACCATGTCACAAAATCAATCTAGTACAACAGGGAATTACCATCGCGCGAAACAATGGGAAATCGCATTCTTCTCTTTGAACAACTCTGCTACTAACTTATACTTATTTGCTTTTGGATTCTTGACTTATTATGCAACTGGTATCGCTGGATTTACAACTTTGGTTGTAGGTAACTTGCTAGGAGCTGCACGTCTATTCGATGGTTTCATCGATCCAACAATCGGAGTTATTATGGACCGATTCAATACACGTTGGGGTAAATTCCGTCCCTTGATGATTGCTTCAAACATCGGGCTCGTTCTATCGTTCTTGCTATTATTCAGTACACACCGCTTTGAGGGAGCTCTACAAACAGTTATTTTCTTAATCGCTCTTATTTTCCATAAAGTCGTGTACTCATTCCAACAAACAGTAACAAAAGCTGCACAGCCAGCTTTGACAAATGATCCATCACAACGTCCATTGTTCTCCATCTATGACACTGTATTCAGTTCAATCGGAGTATTCGCATTAGGCCAAGTTGTTGTTTCTAACTTCTTATCACCACGTCACGGTGGCGAGTTTAACCAAGCATTCTATACAGAATTCCTTGGTGGTGTAATGATTCTTTCAGCAATTCTAACGACACTTGCTGTTATTGGTATCAGAAGAAAAGACCGCACAGAGTACTTTGGTCTTGGTGAAGATACTGTTGAAACGAAATCATTGAAAGATTACTGGTCTGTTATTAAAGGTAACAAGCCATTGCAAGTTCTAGCTATCAGTGGTGGTTTGATGAAGTTTAACGCACAGTTGATCGGTGACCAAGCGTTTATCGTTATTCTGTTCGGTATCATCTTAGGTAACTACGGTTTATCTGGACAAATTTCATTACTACAAATTATTCCTAACCTATTAGTCGTTATCTTGTTTACACGTCTTGCAACTAAGAAAGACTTGAAGTCATCTTATACAGCTGGTGTTTTAGTAGCACTTGCTTCGGCAGCTACAATGTTGACAATCTTGTTCTTCTCAGAAGACCCAACACAAATTTTCGTTAACGGTGGTTTACCATCAATCCTATTCATCATTGGATTTATCGGTCTAAAAGTTGGTAACTCTTACCCAACATCTGTTGTATTGACAATGTCAGCAGATATTACAGACTACGAAACTGCACGTTCAGGACGTTTCGTTTCTGGGTTGATTGGAACAATCTTCTCATTAACAGACTCTATTGCTTCATCTCTAGCTCCAATCGTAATCGGGTTCATCGTTGCAGGTGTTGGATTTACTGAAAGCTACCCAGATGCAAGTGAAAAATTAACATCTGCACTTCTAACAGGTGGGATGATCATGATCGGACTACCAATGGTTCTGTACTTGATCGTATTGGTATTAATCCGTATCTATCCACTTGATAGAGCAGCAATGGATCAGATTCAAACTGATATTGCAACTAAAAAGAGTAAAAGTAACTAATTAAACGTTCCCTGACCAGAGACACAAGTCTCTGGTCTATTTTTTTGTCCACGTGTACAATAGAAGAAAGGTAAAAAAAGGAGGAAAACAGAATGGACTTACATGGCTTGTTAGTACAAATTATTCCCAATCTTGCAGCAATTATCGAGTTAATTGGTGTCGTAGTAGTGGTATACGGCGTTATTCGCTCACTGTATTTATTTATTTTTTCAGGTGGGAATTTAATGGCATCTGATCCTAAATTAGATTTGGCCAAAGCGCTCGCCTACAGTTTAGAGTTCAAGTTGGCTGCGGAAATATTGAAATCAGTTGTGATTCAAACGCTTGATGAATTTATTATTCTCGCAGCCATCGTGGTATTGCGGGTGATTTTGACTTTTGTTATTCACTGGGAAATAGAATCCAGTGAGAAAAGTGATTTGGTCCATCGTTTAGATGAAGTAGAAGGCAACGAGAAGAAAAATGCGAATTGATAAAATATTGGAAGAAAAAGGATTTGGTTCGCGCAAAACGGTCAAGCGCCTCATTCAAAGAAAAGTTGTTTTGGTAGACGGCGAAGCAGTTACGAATGGGAGTTTTAACGTAGAGGGACGTCTGCATCAGGTCACTGTCCAGGGAGCGCCTATCAGTGGCTTTCCACATCAATATGTGATGCTGAATAAACCGGCTGGCGTCGTCACAGCCTTGACGGATGCGACCTGCGAAACAGTTTTAGATTTGATAAATGATAGGGATAAGACAGAGGGGTTGTATCCCGTTGGGCGCTTGGACCGCGACACGGAAGGGCTTCTCTTATTAACGGATAACGGCCAATTAGGTTACCAGTTACTCATTCCCGACAAGAAAGTTTCTAAAGTTTATGAAGTGACGACAAAAGAACCTTTGGAAACGACCGATATAGCAGCTTTTGCAGCTGGGATTGTCTTCATCGGTGGTGAAATGTGTAAACCGGCGCAACTAGAAATAGTGGATGCGCATCGTGCGCGTTTGAGTTTGTCAGAAGGAAAATTCCACCAAGTGAAAAAGATGTTTTTAGCAGTTGGAAAAAAAGTTGTTCATTTGAAACGGATAGCGATGGGGCCATTAGAGTTGGATGAAACTTTGCCTCTAGGGAGTTATCGCTCCTTAACTCAGCAAGAATTACAGTTACTTAAACCGTATTTTACGTATAAAGAGGGATAGACAATGCGAGAAATATATCATCAGATACAAGCACGCTTAGACCGCCTGGATTTTTCCGCTTTATGGCCGGGATTCAATCTGTTTCCATTTGCACTTTATGACGATCAAATCGTCTATTTAGCTGATTGTGAAATCCCTTGGGACGAACGCTTTCTCGCTAATACTGCGATTGCGTTTGAAGGCTCGTACATGGCCATCTGGAACATGGATTTTGAAGTAAATAAAGACTTAGATTTACTGACTGCAAATATAGTGCACGAAATGTTTCATTGCTATCAAAATGAACATGGTGAGAGCCGGTTTGCCAACGATTTGGAACTTTTGCGCTATCCTTTAGATATTGAGATATTTCAAACAAAGTACGCAGAAAATGAACGATTGGTGCACTATATTCAAACGGCTGACAGGTCAGCGTTGCAGCAATTCGTCTATTTGCGTGACACGCGTCATAAGAAAACACCTGTGCATATAGAAAATGAATGGAAGATTGAAACAATCGAAGGTGCAGCCGAGTTTGTCGGTATGCGGGCTCTTCGGCAGTTAGCACCGGATAAGTTTGAGGAGCGGCTTCAGTCCTATCTGGCAGCCATTACCGGCTTGTCCGCCGAAATACTGGCTGTTCGTCGTCAAGCCTATTACACGGGAACATTACTGCTGCTAGCACTTCCACCCGTGGAGTTGAATCAAACTGAGTTGATTTACAAACAATTGACTAAAGAAATTGAACCACTCCCTTTTAGCGTTAGGCATGAAGAAAAAATTACACAGATTTTGAAAGAAGAAACAGAGCAGCGTAAAGCAATCATGACGCACTTCACTGAAAAGGAACATATCACTGGGAAGATAACCGGATATGATCCTATGAATATGGTGCGTTGGCAAGATTTTATTTATTGTAAGCATTTTGTAAAAGTGGGCGCGACATTTTTATCAGGGCCGCTTGTTCTGGAAATGCAAATCGATAGCTTGAATGACGTGCAGGCAGTTTATCGCAAGAATTTTAGAGGCAAGCAGTAAAGGTTAAAACTTACTGCTTGCTTTTTATACGAAATAATTCACAAACTAACATTAGAATTTAAAATACGCTAAAAAAGTACTATATTAACAATGGAACCCGTTACTCACCCCTAAAAATGATAATTTAAGCGCTAACACTTAGAGGATAATGAGAGAAGATGAGAATGCTTTTCTTGTATTGCTCACTAATTGTGATAATGTTAACTATGTAATAAATAATAAAGGAGTCGAGGATAATGGAACAAAAAATACAGTACTCATTTAAAGATTATATGAACAAGGTATTAGCTGGAACGGCCAGTGGTGTCGTAGTTGGGCTAATCGCAAATGCCATTTTAGGTGGTATACTAAAAGCGCTTATTCCTTATGGATCTATTTTCGCGACAATGGCAAGTGTTGTGAGTATTATGCAATTTGTAACACCAGCATTGATTGGTGTTTTGGTAGGGATGCAATTCAAATTTAATGCAATCGAGAGCGTTATTATTGGTGCGGCAACTTATCTGGGTTCGGGTGCTTATACGGTAACTGAAGCAGGTGTTCAAATGGTCGGTATCGGTGACCTTGTGAACGTGATGATTGTAGCAGGTATTGCTGCCTTTGTAACGCGTTTATTACAAGGACGTTTGGGTTCCTTAACATTGATTTTGCTACCGATTATTGTCGGCGGTGGAGTAGGAACACTGGGGTTATTGATTTTACCAGTTGTCAGCCAAATTACTTCTTCAATTGGTAACTTGATTAACAGCTTTACTACCTTACAACCATTATTGATGGCAGTCCTCATTTCTATTGCTTTTGCTATTTTAATTATTTCACCGATTTCTACAGTTGCAATCGGAATCGCAGTCGGAATTGCAGGTCTGGGTGCAGGTGCAGCAGCAGTTGGTGTTACATCATGTACAGCCATTCTTGTCATCGGGTCATTACGTGTGAATCAAAGTGGTACAACACTTGCGATTCTTTTAGGCGGTATGAAAATGATGATGCCTAACTTGATTAAATATCCAAAAATTATTATTCCAATTATCTTAAATGGTTTTGTTTCAGGATTAGGCGTTTACTTCTTAACAATCCAAGGAACACCACAAACAGCTGGTTTCGGTATTGTTGGTCTAGTTGGACCTATCCAAGCCGTAAATATGGGGTCAAGCCTCATAACAGCAGCACTTGCATACTTTGTAATTCCATTTGGTAGTGCACTTCTAATTGACTTCATTTGTAACAAAGTAGTTAAAGTGTATGAGCATGAAATTTTCAAATTTGTACCAGCAACAAACTAAACGAACAAGTAAGGGAGATTTTATATATGAAAGTAGCAATTGCAGGTTCAGGAGCATTAGGTTGTGGGTTTGGATACCTTTTACAAAAAAATGGTAACGCAGTTACGCTAATGGATTATTGGGAAGATCATATTCAAAGTATTCGCGAAAACGGTTTGACAATTTCCATTAACGGCGAAGTGGATAATGCGAAAATGACAATTGGTAAACCGGAAGAAATCGAAGACAAATTTGATGTTATCTTTGTTTTTACGAAATCTATGGGCTTACGCAGCATGATGGAAGCCATCAAACATACCATTAAAGAAGACACGCAAATCGTCTGCTTGTTAAATGGTTTGGGACATGCACAAACACTTTCAGAATATGTTTCACAGAAAAATATTATCATGGGAACGACAGTCTGGACAGCGGGTATCGACGCTCCGGGCGTGACACATTTCATGGGACAAGGTCCGGTAGAATTACAAAATGCCGATCCTTCGCAAGAAGAAGCAGCTCGTAAAGTAGAAGCGTTATTATCCGAAGCAGGCCTAAACGGCGTGTACAGTGAAGATGTTCATTTTACAATTTGGAGAAAAGCTTGTGTAAACGGAACGATGAACGCATTGTGTGCTTTGTTGGATGGAACGATTAAAGAAGTATTCGAAAGCTCACAAATCGATTTCTTGTTGAATCACATTGTTTCAGAATTTGCACAATTGGCTAGAACTGAAGGCGTCGAGCTGGATGTAGAAGAAACAATTGTTTATTTGAAAGCATTGGCGTTAAAAGTAGGTAGCCATTACCCTTCCATGCACCAAGATTTAGCAAATAGAAGATTAACGGAAATCGACTTCTTGAATGGAACAGTGGCAAGAGAATCAGAAGCAAAAGGCCTAGAAGCGCCATATTGCCAAATGATTACCCAACTTATCCATGCAAAAGAAGATGTATTGGGAATCAGTAAATAAATATTAAAAGCGGTCAGGACAATTTAGTCCTAACCGCTTTTTTTATTTAGTCTAAGTCTTCGTATTCATAGGTTCCTGCTACATTCCCATAGAAACGATTGTAATGTTTTTTGAACTTTTCGAAAATATAATCAAAGAGCACTTTGATGATGGCGAAGATGGGAATACCTAGTATCATACCAATCAATCCCAATAGGTTCCCCATAATCAGTAAGACAATAATGATTGTCAGTGGGTGCATCTTTAGGCTCTTGCCAATAATATTCGGTTCAATTAAGTTCCCTTGGATTGCTTGTGCCACTACCCAAACGATTGCCATTTTCAAAAGCATGCTTGGTGAAGTAAAAGCTGCGACAACGAGTGCCGGAACAATTCCGATTGTTGCGCCGATATACGGAATAACCGCAGTGATTGTCGCGATTACGGCTAGAGCAAATGCATAATCCAAACCGATAATTAAGTACCCCGCTAATAGGATTGCTCCTAAACTTAGAGCTACAAGTGCCTCACCGACGATATACGAACCTAATACGCCAGCCATGCGATTGCCTAAAATATCTAAGTCATCCCGCCAAATAGGAGGGGTCAATTTCATCATAAATGGTTTAAATTTCCCACGCTCTTTTAACATAAAAAAGAGAATCACAGGGAAAGTCACTAATACGACTACCACGCTGGAAATGGTGGAAAAGACGCTGAAGATGCGTTGGGAAGAATTATTAACCCAGTTCCAGATCATCTGTGGAATCTCGCCAACGATTTCGTCAAAATTATTCACTGCCTCATTGTAGTAGGACTCAAATTGACTACCAACGACAAATTCTTCAAAACGGCCGCTCAAGGTATCGATATAACCCGGGAAGGCTTCGACGAATCCGGTGATTTGCTCAACCAGAATCGGAATCACCGAGATGATTCCCCATACGACAAGGACGGCGAAACCGCCCAACACGAGCGCTGTTCCCAACGTTCGATTTAATTTCCGCTTCTCTAGGAAGGTAACGAGCGGATTCAAAATATAAAAGAATACAATGGCAAGAATAAGCGGAGCCACGATTGTGGAAAAAATTACGCGCAATGGTAAGAAAATAAATGAGATTTGATTATAAATCATTACTAAAATACCAAGCATAATTAATATGGCGAGACTGAAAATTAATTTACGGCCGCCGAAAAACCGGATGAAGCGCTGGTCGCTGTTGACAGGACCTTTCACTCTCTCTTTTTCTGACATTACTAAACACCTCTTTATAGACATCTTTTCCTTAGTTTAGCATAATCTCGGAACATTTATCTCCTCCTAAGGTTTGATTGTCTGGTATCATATTCAAAAAGGAGTGATTGGATGAAACCAGCAATTTACACACGAACAGGGGATAAAGGAAGAACGCGGATTGGCGGCGGCATGGCCGTTGATAAAAATGACGCGCGCGTAGACGCATTTGGTGAAGTGGATCATATTAACTCATGGTGTGGATTGGTTGAAGCGACGTTGGTAACGGATGAAAAGGCCAGTGATATTCGCGAGGATTTACGCGTGATTCAACAGTTTTTATTTGATTGCACGTCAGATTTATCGGTACCGAAAGGACACCGGAAATACAAGATTACCGCCGAGCATCTTACGTGGTTAGAAGGACGCATTGATGCGCTGGATGCGATTGCGCCTGAAATCCAGTACTTCATTATTCCAGGTGGTACGGTAGCGGCAAGTTATTTACACGTATTGCGTACAGAAACACGGAATGCAGAACGGACACTTGTGCGTTTTATGCAAGTTGAGCCGGAAGAAGTGAATCCGTTCGTCATGAAATTTGTGAACCGTTTGTCGGATTATTTCTTCGTAGTAGCGCGTGTCATGAATGTGCGTCATGAGGTTGCCGACGTTCCATATGAGCGTAGTGAAAAAGTGTTCCACGTTTCGCGCGAAAAACGTAATCGTTAGGAGATTGAAAGCGTTCTTGCTAAAATAATGGTATTACTAAGCCATTTAAGGAGGAACTGTTATGACAGAGAAAGAAAACGACATCTTTGAAACAGAGGAACCGAAGCAAGGCTACATGACATCCGATGAAATCGACGCGGATGAGACGGAAGAACAGATCGATAATCATAATTATAAATCAGCAAATAAATTGAATGACAAAGTTGCTATTATTACCGGAGCGGACAGTGGAATCGGCGGCGCGGTAGCAGTTGCATTTGCCAAGGAAGGCGCCAACCTCGTGTTAACGGATTTAGAAAACGGAGAAGATGCTGCGAAAGTACGTGAACTCTGTAAGAAATATGGCTCTGAAGTTGTCTGGTTGACAGGGGACGTGGGTGAAGAGAATTTCGCTCAGGAAGTCGTTGATGCTACGGTGGGTGCATTTGGTAAAGTCGATATTTTAGTGAATAATGCCGCGCAGCAATTAGTGCATGATTCGATTCTGGATATCTCAGCATCTCAACTGGAACGGACATTCCGGACGAATGTTTTTGCTTTATTCTATTTTGTTAAAGCGGCGCTGCCACATTTTGCAGAAGGCGGCAGCATCATTAATACAACTTCGGTGACTGCTTATCGCGGCTCTCCTAATTTGTTGGATTATTCCTCTACAAAGGGTGCCATGGTAACATTTACGCGTTCGTTAGCTCAAAATAAAGAATTTCTTGATAAGAAAATACGGGTCAATGCGATTGCGCCAGGACCGATTTGGACACCGCTCATTCCGGCAACAACGGGCGGAACCAAAGAGGAACATGGAAGCGGGCAACCGTTGGGCCGTGGTGGAGAAGCTTATGAATGTGCACCAGCTTATGTTTATTTAGCAAGCGAGGATTCCAGCTACGTTACGGGCCAAACGATTCATATTAACGGCGGGGAAATCGTAAACGGTTAAAAATATAGACTGCTCTCATTAAATGATGGGAGCAGTCTTTTTGTGTGCTAACTCAAACGCGAAAATTGATTTGAGTTAGCACCTGAATAAAAGTATCCAAATTTATAGCCCCGGGAAATACCCCAAGGCCACTTAAGTCTATTAAATCATACCGCCTAGCACATCTTCCAGACCATTCACGACGTCTGAAGCAATCATACTGTAACGGTTTTTCTTAGCAGCTGCAACATCGCCAGCCAAACCGTGGATGTAAACACCCAATTTTGCTGCTTCGAAGGAATCCATTCCTTGTGCAATTAGAGCAGCCAGAATGCCTGTCAAAACATCGCCGGTGCCGGCAGTTGCCATTCCGTTGTTTCCTGAGTAATTAAGATAGCGCTCATCTTCATATGCTACAACTGAACGCGCATCTTTCAATACATACACTAGATCGGTATCTTTTGTACAACTGTCCGCTGTTTTCAACAAATTATCCTGAATATCGCTCGCAGGTTGATCCATTAACCGCGCTAATTCAAGCAAGTGCGGTGTAAGTATAGTTCCTTTTGGTAAGGAATTATTTAACTCATTGAGACGCAGACATGTATTACCGCGCATCAACGGGAACGTATTGAAATAACGGGCAGCGATGTTAATAGCATCCGCATCTACAATTAGAGGAACTTGGGCATACAATGTCACAAAGTCCAATACCTTTTTAGCTTTATCAGATACGCCCAATCCCGGCCCCATCACGATAACATCGGAACGGCCGACTGCTTGCTTAATTTTTTCTTTTTCTTCAGTAGTATCCAATAAATCCGGATTGATTGTTGTAAGGATTGCTTCAGGTAGCTGCCCTTGTAAAATAAGGCGGTTCGACTCCACCGTCATAATCTCAACTAGACCAGCGCCTGTTCGGTAAGCTGCGAGTGCGGACAAATACGCCGCGCCACTCATATTTTTGGCTCCTGCTACAATTAGGACACGTCCGAACGTCCCTTTATTGCTGTACGCACGGCGCCATGGCAAGCGTGCCAAGTCCATTTTTTCGTAGCGGTAAAATTCGGATGCGACTGAATCAACGGCTGATGGTGGAAAGCCAATATCCGTAACGACTAAGGTGCCGCAATATTCACTACCTGGGAAGAGGATTTGGCCCACTTTTTCTTCGCCAAACGTAACTGTGTAATCGGCTCTAACAGCCGTCCCTTTAACTTTTCCGTCATCCGCGGAAATTCCTGAAGGCATGTCAACGGCGAATATGATTCCCTCGTGCGTGTTCATCTCTGCGATGACTGCTGCTTGTTCATCTTCAATGTCACGCTCTAAGCCGATGCCGAATAACGCATCTACTAAAATCGTGTAGTTGGCAAAGTTTACTTCTTCCAAATGATTCCAGATAACCATTTCCAAGTTTTCTAAAATCTTCAATTGTGTCGCTGTTTCTTCAGATAAATGTGCCGGATTACCCGCTAAAAAGACGTCTACTTGATAACCGCGATTTAATAAAATACGCGCTGCTGCCAAACCGTCACCGCCGTTGTTGCCAGAACCGCATACAACTAAGATGATGTCTTCTTTCGAAATACTTTTCTCCATACAACTGACGACTGAATACGCAGCGTTTTCCATCAACACAAGCGGAGGAATCCCGATTGTGTGAATCGCATATGCATCAATTGCTTTCATTTGTTTGCTGTTTACTAATTTTTTCATTGTAATTCCTCCAAAAAACCATCGCTCGTACCAAGTATACCATCGTGTTGCTGAAAATGAGAACAATGTGGGTATTTTTAAAATAAAAAAACAACGCATCGGCGTTGTTTAGGTGGGGGTAGGAGTTGCAGCTCCTAACAATGTTTTTGAATTTTTTTAGGTCATATAAAGCATCTGCTCTTACTTACACATATAGCATACTGGAAATGTACGAGGAAATCTTTTGGATTGTGTAAAAGTTTAACGAAAATTTGATTAGAATTACGGAAGTCTTTTCAAATAATAGGGTCTTGCATTTTAAAAAAGACCGTGCTATATTAATTGGAGCAGAGTCCTTTAAACTGATCCAGAGAGGTCAAGAAGGGTAACAAATCCATATTTGATACCTATAGGTCCTTTTGCGTATAAAAGGGCGTTTTTTTATGCCCAAAAATAGGGGGAGTATAAGTATGGCTATTAATCAAAGACCGTTACTGTTAGACGTTCACGAAAAACCACCAGTATTGAAAGGGATTCTACTCAGTTTCCAACATGTATTCGCAATGTTCGGTGCCACTATCCTAGTGCCATTAATCTTAGGAATGCCTGTATCAGTCGCGTTGTTCGCAAGTGGAATCGGAACACTTATTTATCAAATCGCTACCAAAGCAAAAATACCTGTTTACTTAGGATCATCGTTCGCCTATATTACGGCCATGGCAGTAGCGATTGACCAAATGGGTGGCGATATCAGTGCAGCTCAGACGGGTGTCATCATGGTCGGTTTTGTCTACGTTATTACTGCAGCTATTATTAAAATAATCGGAACAAAGTGGATAGACAAACTGTTGCCACCGATTGTTATTGGCCCGATGATTATGGTTATCGGTTTGGGCTTGGCTAGTTCAGCAGTTACAAATGCCGGTTTTGTTGAAGGCGGCGATATTCGTAGCATCTTTGTTGCCGTTGTAACCTTCTTAATCACAGCATTCGTCAATACCAAAGGAAAAGGCTTCTTCAAAATTATTCCTTTCTTAGTCGGTATTGTCGGCGGATATCTGATTGCTTTTGCAATCGGTTTGGTTGACTTTACGCCGGTTCTAGAAGCGAAATGGTTTGAAATCCCTCAATTCTACTTGCCGTTCGAAACGGAAAGCTTTGCTTCCTACCGCTTGTACTTCGGGCCAGAAGCGTTAGCGCTTGTCCCGGTGGCGCTTGTAACGATTTCTGAACATATCGGAGATCATACCGTTCTTGGTAAAATCTGTAATCGCCAGTTCTTGAAAGATCCCGGCTTAAGCCGCACATTAATCGGGGACGGTGTTGCAACAGCTGTTTCTGCTTTCATCGGTGGACCGGCCAACACAACATACGGTGAAAATACCGGCGTTATCGGAATGACACGTATCGCTTCAGTAGCCGTTATTCGAAATGCAGCTTTCTTTGCAATCGGAATGAGCTTCCTGGGTAAATTTACAGCATTGATTTCCACAATTCCAAACGCAGTCCTTGGTGGAATGTCC
This sequence comes from Jeotgalibaca porci, assembly GCF_011299095.1. NCBI lineage: Bacteria > Bacillati > Bacillota > Bacilli > Lactobacillales > Carnobacteriaceae > Jeotgalibaca > Jeotgalibaca porci. The sequence continues at coordinate 1,540,849 of NZ_CP049889.1, forward strand.
ATTCTGTTGTACGGTGTCATTGCCAGCAATGGGTTGAAAGTATTGATTGAAGAGCAAGTAGACTTCGGAATGATTCGTAACCTGATCATCGCAAGCTCCATGCTGGTGCTTGGATTAGGTGGCGCGACTCTGGACATGGAGGTCTTGACGCTTTCAGGTACATCCTTGAGCGCTTTAGCAGGAATCGGATTGAACCTCATCTTGCCGCAAGAAGAAGCTTATGATCCCAAAGAAGTACCTGAATTTGGAAAAACCAAAGAATAAAATTCATTTGAAAAGATGGTTGTGCTCAAGGTGAGCCCAATCATCTTTTTTAGTTCATCTGTCGGTTTCTGTTATAATAGAAGGAGAAAATAAAAAGGGGATTACGAATACATGACTGATAAAATTAGTATTGCAATCGATATGGATGATGTCTTGGCCGGAACGACCGAAAAAATGGTGCTGTCCTATAATACCCTCAAGAAAACGAATTATATTCCGGATGATTTGTTGACGCTCGACTTAGAAGCGGTTTTTGATGAAACGACTATGATGCAGATGTTTAATGAAATTAACTCTCCGGGATTCACGCGCGATTTAGTCGTTAAAGAAAATGCGATTGAAGTTGTCAAAGAATTAAATGACGTATACGATGTTTATATTGCAACGGCCGCAATGGAAATTCCGGGTTCATTCCAGGATAAATTCGAATGGCTGCAAGAAAACTTTCCGTTCTTAGATGTGAATCACTATATTTACTGTGGAAATAAAAAAGTTGTTCGCTCCGACTATTTGATTGATGATAATATAAAACAGCTCCATCAATTCAAAGGAACAGGCATCTTATATACCGCTCATTTCAACCAGAAAATCGAAGCGCCATTTACGCGTATTGATAGTTGGACGGATGCGCACGGTCACTTTATAGATAATCGTCAGCACCGTATTGAAGAAACGCGTGAAAGAAGAATAAAAGCTTATGAAAAAAGTTTAGCTGCGTTGAAATAACTTCATAGAAAATTCACACAAATTTGATACACTTATCTAAAAGGAGGGATATACATGCCATTCATGTTCGATGGAACGTATTTCTTAATTATTATTGGTTTGGTTATTTCGCTCGCTGCCCAAGCGTACGTAAAGAGTACATTTTCAAAGTTTAGTGAAGTAGCAAGCCGGAAGGGTTATACAGCGACGCAAGCCGCTCAATATATTTTGGACCAATCCGGCATTCGCGATGTCAGCGTTGAACGTGTGCGCGGAGACTTGACGGATCACTACGATGCACGTAATAAAGTGCTGCGTTTGTCAGATTCTACAGCCAACTCAACTTCTGTTGCTGCTATCGGAGTTGCGGCTCATGAGGTCGGTCATGCTATTCAAGATCAAGTTGGCTACGTTCCTTTGCGCCTGCGTCATAGTTTGGTGCCGGTTGTAAATATTGGCCAAGGCATTTCCATGCCGATGATTTTAATCGGCCTTGTTCTGGGACAAGCTGGTGGACTTTTCATTCAAATGGGAATTATTCTATTTGCCTTGACGTTTGTCTTCCAAGTTGTGACACTGCCCGTTGAATTTAATGCATCTAGTCGTGCACTTCATATTTTAGGCGGCGGAAATATTTTGGAACGCGATGAAGTTCCGCAAGCGAGAAAAGTTCTGAATGCTGCAGCACTTACTTATGTGGCTGCTGCCATCATGAGCTTCCTACAATTATTGCGCCTTGTTCTCATGTTCAGTGGACGCAGAAGAGATTAATAAGAGTGAAGAAGGTGAGGCCGAGTGTCTCGCCTTTTTTTATACAGTGTTATCGACAATCTTTCGTATATCCAACTATTTCGCCAATTTTGTTGTTAATTCCGCTATTATTATATATACTTATAAAAAAGTTGTGAGAAAGTCTGCATAACTGATAGGAGGGCATTATGAGAATAAATGGCAAGCAAACCGACCGTCGCATTGTACGTACCAAGAAAGAGATTTTGAATGCGTTAACACTATTGTTAGAGCAAAAGACAATAGATGAAATTACTGTAAAAGAAATAACTGATTTGGCAGGTATTAACCGAGGGACGTTCTATCTCCACTATGTAGATAAATATGACTTAATGGAAAAAAGCGTGAACCAATTAATTCTGGAAATGCGTGAAATTGGGACGGAAATCATTTCCCTCACACTGACAAATAAAGGTCCGGAAAATGTCCAAAGTGAAATTGAAGATATGTTGACGGCTTTGTTTGAATATATTAAAGAACATCAGCGTTTCGTTAAGAGTTTGACAGGAGAGAAAGGCAATTACTCTTTCCATATTAAATTCAACGAATTTCTAAAAGATACGTTTATCGAACGTGTGGATGCGAATCACTTTGACATTCCGCCCGTGTATGCTGTTTCTGCGATATCATATGCGATGCAGGGGATTGTCCAAACGTGGCTACATGAAGGGTTGGTTGAATCGCCAGCCGTTATGTCCCAGCATACATTTAAAATTGTTTCTGTATACCTGACTGGCCTGAAGTATTAATACTTGAAGAGGTGAGAATATGGCGAAAACAAATTTAGACTTAGGACTGGTGGAAGAGTTATTAAATAAAACCCAAGCCGAAATCGAAAAAATGGCACCCGTGAATATTCTGTTGGTAGGGAAAACTGGTGTAGGGAAAAGTACGTTAGTGAATAATGTCTTTCGTGAGCAACTCGCGTCAACGGGTATTGGAAAGCCCATCACAAAGCATCTACGCCGTATTTCTAAAGAAGGCGTTCCAATCGTCCTTTACGATACACGCGGGTTGGAATTGAGCGAGAGTGTCCAATCCGAGGTTCGTAAGGAAATTTTCCAAGCGTTGGAAGAGAATCGTAAAAAAGGACCCGATGAGGCGATCCATGTTATTTACTATTGTATTAACGCCAATTCTTCGCGAATTGAAGAATCGGAGATCAGCTTCATTAGTGAACTGTCTCAGCAAGTCCCGGTGATTATTGTTTTAACGCAAGCAATTGGACAGCCGGCAGAAACGTTTAAGAAATACATTGATGATTTGAATTTGGATGTTATTGCAGTGCGGACGGTCATGGCGGAACCGTTTGTCATTTCTGAAGAACTGACGATTCCGCAAAAAGGTCTAAAGGAATTGATAGGCTTAACCTTTGACGTCATTCCGTCAGAAGTGAAAGATGCTTTTAACAACGCCCAACAAGTGGATATAGAACGCAAAGCGAAAGCAGCCAGGAGTTGGGCGAGACGATACGTAGCAACAACATTCGGAGTTGGCTTTACACCGATTCCCTTCTCAGATGCGACGATTTTAGTACCCATGCAGATTACGATGATGGCCCACATTACCGCCATTTTCGGAATTTCGTTGGAACGAACAAGCATAGCTAGTATCTTGGGGGCAATCGGTGGAACAAGTGGTGCGACTTATCTGGGGCGCTACATTGTGTCCAATGTGGTGAAACTGATCCCGGGTGCTGGAACGATAGCAGGCGGCATTATCAGTGGTGGAACGGCTTCAGTTTTGACGACTGCATTGGCGCTGAGCTATATTGAGGTGCTTTCTTTTATCGCAAAGGGGGAGGTAAAGGGTGAATATCCCGACCTGAAGAACATCGGTGAACTTATGCGGAAAGAATTACAGCACCGTTTGAAGAATAGTGACAGGGACCCTGATATGCAAGAAATGTTGAAACAGGAGAAGGCTGCAGACGCTCCAAAAGAAAGCCTTGTGAAAAAAATGATCAATAAACTAAAAAGATGATATCGAACCATTCCTTTTAAAGGGATGGTTCTTTCATTATCAATAATGAAAACGCGTTTAACATTATGTTGATGGATAGTTCAATGGTTAACAAACTTTGTTTATTTATTTTATTAGTGTAATATAACTATATGTATTGCTTTATTTTTCAGAAATAAGTTGTTTTAATAGGCTTTATAATTAAATGTGAAAGCTTCGCATTTGACAGTATTATGAAAATGGTATACAATAATATTGTAATGAGTTGAGAGTGCATAGGCACTGAACTATAATAATATAGAGATGATTATAAAGGAGAGATAAATATGAGTAAACAAACATTCTGGAAAGAGCTTGTAAATGCAGTAATCATTTATGGCGAACAACTAAAAAACGAACACTAATATAAGTGAACAGAGAGAAGCAAGGGGTCGCGCCCCTGCTTCTCTCTTTTTTTGTAGGAACGTCAGTCATTGTGTAGACGTGCAAAAGTTAGTAAAAAAGTGAGGACCTTTGCACTAAAAACTCCAAAAAGGTGCAAAGGTCAGTTAAAAAAGTCCAGCTCATGCACTGTTTACCGCGAAAGCGTGCAAAAGTTAGCCTAAATCAACCAACCTTTGCACGCCGCGCCACACTAACACAACCTCTCCACTTCTGTGGACGTTGCTTACGTGATGAAAAACGGGAGTTGTTAGATAAATAAAAAAGCATCGGCTGCTTATACTGAAACTGTTCAGAATAGCAATGGCCGATGCTTCTCTTTTTTTGCTGAAATGAAAGCGCAATGCTATAGTTAAATCAAAATCTAAAGGCGGTGCAGCATGTTCGGTCTGGATGTAATTGAAATAATAATGTTGGTGGTGAGTGCGCTCATCGTTGGCTTTTCCAAAGCGGGTATCCAAGGGGCGACTATTCCAGCAGTTGCCATGATGGCCATTATTTTTGGTGGTAAGGATTCTTCAGGTATTATTCTCACTATGTTGATGGTCGGAGATTTAGTAGCTATTATGAAATATGGGAAACAGGGGAATATCCGTGATGTTATGAAATTGATTCCGGCGGCGGTAGTGGGAATTATTGCGGGTGCACTCGTTGGAACTTGGATTAATGATGGACAGTTCAAAATGTTAATCGGAATTATCGTCATCATTTGCGTCATCCTCCTTGCTATTCGTGAATCTCAAAAGCGAACGATTCCTTTGCCGGACAATCCCTTTCTAAAAGGAGGAGTAGGCGTGATTAGTGGTTTTTCTTCGATGATTGGAAATGCTGCCGGACCGATATTTAACGTCTACATTCTGGCTCAGAACTTGAAGAAGGAAACGATGATCGGTACGACAGCGTGGTTCTTTTTCTTAATGAACATCTTAAAACTGCCTTTCCACATCTTTTTGTGGGGAACCATCACTCTTGAGACGGCGAAGTACACACTCTTTGCCATTCCCTTTATTGCGATTGGTGCTTGGGGAGGCATTTGGATTGTGAAGAACATCAGTGAAAAGACCTATCGTCGTCTGATTATCGTGATGACTGCGATAACGGCTATCCGGCTTTTCTTATAGAAATATGGAAAAACACCAACTCCCTTTCGAGTTGGTGTTTTTGGTAGCTATGATAATGTTTCGACTTCCTCAGCCGGGTCCACTTCAGGTCGTTGCGGATTCAAACGTGCCACACGGTGAACGTGAATCGCTTCGAGGATAGGCACCATCATCCCGGCAACTAAACCGCCGGCAAACCCATTGTTATATAAATTCACACCGCCGTGAAGAAATCCGACATTGACTACTAACGTCAGGTGGATAGCACCGGCGATAATACCGACCAGTGTTCCATACCGACCAGCAATTGGAGCTAGTGTCGTCGAAAATAAAATAGCAATTAAAATGGCAGGTTCTTGCGTCGTATGCTCGGTAATGTAGGACATGAATGTTGCACCGACCATAATCGGCATACAATTGAACAGGTGCTTACCGAATGAACCAAATCCTACAATGGTTAGAATTCCGCCGATGACCGGTCCGCTAAGAGCACCGCCTAGTGTAAGAACATAAAGCGTTGAGAAAATCCCCAAAGCTCCCATGTTCATAATAGTTGCGCCAATTCCACCGACATCCAAAAAGTCCGTAGATAACTGACCTGTGTGTTTGTAAATATTTACCAAACCTGCCAGTTTGAATTGATTTACAAATGCCCCATAAACAATCATCACACCAAACAAAACAAGTAAAATCACACTAAATGCCTCTGTGTACTCAGTGGAAATGATGCTGACGGTATTTATTTCCATACCAAAGCTCCGCATAATCGAAATAAATATTGAACCTACGAATCCACACGTGAACCCAACATTATATAAACTAAAACCTTTCGTAAAAGTAATAAGATGTTGTGCCAACGGAGGAAGGACGAAGCCCGTAATGAATCCGACTGATAACCCAACTGTTACGCCTATTGGTAAAGCCAACCCTTGATTAAAGGTTAATTCACTTACCAACGGGCCAAGTGCGGTACCGAATAAGGCTGCCAATAACGAGCGTTCTAAAGGATTATTTGTCACTTTTGCATATGCTAAAGCACCGAGAACAATGGGCATGGAATTATAGAAATTCTTTCCGAAGAAAGAGAAACCAATAATTAAGAATAGTGCTGAAATAACGGGACCATTAATTTTGGCACGACACATCCACACAACAACCATCGCCTGCAAAGTCATGATAGCAGCGTTCATAAGGGTTGCGCCTGGATTTGCCAAAGCCATATAATCAGTCAAAAGTGTCGCTGGTGAGCGTGTAATTAACCAAAAACCCTCCCAGATTTCAGTAGGCGTGTTGAACCAAAAGGCCAGGACAATCATTGCGAGTGATAAGCCGACAAACAAGCCATACAGCACTCTTGTCGGCACAGACTGAAAATTTGAATCTTTTTGAAGCATGACAGCTGTCATAACATTCCTCCCATAGATAGCATTCCCAATAATTTTTTTCATCTTACTATAAATTGCAATATATTGGCAAGACAATAATCTTCCTTTTTTAGTCTAATTTGTGACTGGACAACATGTTTATATTTTTATTTCGGCCGTTTTGCGTAGTCTGTTGGGGAGCTACCGTAATATTTCTTGAATAATTTACTGAAATACAAAGCATCTTCGTAGCCGATTAAATGGGCGGTTTCTTTTATAGAGATATCATCTGCGCTATCCAATAAGACTTTGGCTTTTTCCAAACGATAGCGGATCAAATAGTTAATCGGGGATTCACCAAGTTGCTCTTTGAAAATGCGAGAGACGGTGGCGGGGCTGGAGAAAAAGGCTTCCGCAATTCCATTAACAGTTAAATCCTCGCGGTAATTCGTTTCGATATAGAGCTTGATTTGATCCACTAACTGTTGCCGTTCCAACTTTTCGTCAGTGAGTAGCAATTCCTTATCTTCCCTTTGTTCGGTACTTTTATCACGTAGAATATAGACCATTAATTTCAAAACCAATGCCTTCAAAATAATGTCGTAGCCGCTTTGGCGTTCTTTGCGCTCCTTCACGATTTCAGTACACGTTTCGAAAAAGGCATCTTCGTACTCGCTCAGATGAACGATGGTTGTATCCAATGGGAAAAAGTCGCGCGGAAAACGATCAATTGAAAAACGGCGGATACCAATATGAATTTGCCGATTATACATGCCTTCAAAAGCCTGCTCGTAATGATATACGCCGGGATTAAATAATAAAATGGAACCTTTACTCAAGAGGTGTTTTTTACCCTCAATCGTATATTCTGACTGGCCTTCGATTAAAATAGAAAGTTCGAAAAAATCATGATAATGGTTCTTTCCTGCCGTCGGACCAACCATTTCTGAATCGAATACGTAGAGAATTTCGGGATTGAAAGTTTTGGAATCAATCTTCAACATCGTGTAACCTACCTCCTGTCTATCACTAAAATTATAGCGTTTCCGGAGCGAACACGCTATGAAAATGTTCTCTTGATAACTTTGTCCATCCTCATTGAGTGTATCGTCCATTCGGTTCGTCACCGATACCCTTTAAAATGGTTTGTAAATACTAAGAAAGGTGGAATCACGATGAAAAGTAGTATCAAATGGGTTAAAAGTTATTTGAAACCTTACCGTTTCGGTTGGTTCTGGGCCAGTCTGTTGACAGTTATTATTGCCCTGACTAACGTTATTACACCCTATATCGGCGGTACAATCGTCGATCAAGTCATTCTCAACAACCGAACAGATTGGTTGCTACCCTTATTAGGACTCATGATTGCTGTAACCATAACGCGGATGACCCTGCGTTATATTTATCAAATTCAATTCGAACAAATTAGTCAAAATGTGTTATTTAAGATTCGTGAAGATTTATATGTGAAACTACAGGAACTCGATTTTACATTCTTTAACACAACCCGGGTAGGAGACATCATGGCACGGATGACAGGCGATACCGATGCTGTTCGTCACGCAGTCGCCTGGGCGTATTATAATATTTTGGATCATGCCGTCTTATTTATCTCAGCACTTATTTTCCTGGGAGCCATCGAATGGCGCTTAACTTTAGCGTTGTTGGTAGTCACGCCTTTTATCGCAGTTTTTACCGTCTTACTCTCACGACATGCAGGCCAAGCTTTCTACCAAATTCGTGAAAGTTTTTCGCGTTTAAATACTGTTGTCGAGGAGCATATCGGCGGAAATAAAGTCGTTCGTGCTTTCGTAAGGGAAGACTTTGAAATTGAGAAGTTCAATCGTTTCAACGAAGACTTTCGTCAACGCAACTTGGACTCCGCTGCTATTTCAGCGAAATACTTACCGATAATCGAAGTGTTCGCAGGCTTCCTTTCGATTATTACAGTCGGATTGGGTGGTTTGTTTGTTATCAACGAATCGATGTCTTTAGGAGATCTGGTTACCTTTAACGGCTTGATCTGGATGTTAAATGTTCCGATGCGCAGCTTAGGGAATCACGTCAATGACTTGCAAAACTTCGATGCTAGTACTCAAAAAATTCGTCAAATGCTGGCAGTGAAGCCGCAAATTCCGATTGAACAACGGATTGAGGTACCCCGTTTGCAAGGAGATATTACGTTTGAAAATGTGTCCTTTGCTTTCTCAGATGAACCGGAAGTAGATGTATTACATGACATCAATTTCAGTATTAAAGCCGGTGAAACGCTGGGTGTATTGGGCGAAACAGGTTCTGGGAAATCGACGTTGGTGAACTTAATTTCACGGTTCTTTGACCCCACGGCAGGTCGGGTATTAATCGACGGTATTGATATTAAAGAAATGAACGTTCTTAACTTGCGTCAGCAAATCGCAGTGGTGATGCAGGATGTGTTTCTTTTCTCGGATACGATTAAGCACAATATTATGTATGGTGCGCCGCGGGTTCCGTTTCAACGGGTTCAAAAAGTAGCGCAAGTAGCTGATGCGAGCCAGTTTATCGAGCGGATGCCGGATCAATACGATACTTATTTAGGTGAACGTGGAAGTGGTTTGTCAGGTGGTCAGAAACAACGGCTATCGTTAGCACGTGGTTTGATTAAAGATCCAGCGATTTTAATTTTGGATGATACAACATCAGCTGTGGATATGGAGACGGAAGTCAAGATTCAAGAAGGTTTGCGCCAGACATCCGGCCAACAAACAACAGTCATTATCGCTAATCGTATTTCTTCTGTTAAAAATGCCGATAAGATTATTATTTTATCAAAAGGAAGAATTGTAGAACGGGGCACACATCAAGGATTGCTTGAAAAGGGTGGCCTTTATTATCAAATTTATCAAGAGCAGTTAGGACAAGCGGAAGTAGGTGAAGAAGATGGAATATAATGACACACGTACAACGAAAATAGACTTTCAAGGATTTAAGCGAATCGGAAGTTACTTGAAACCTTATGGAGCAGCTATTGGAAAGATTCTGGCGATGTTATTGTTTTCTAACTTCGCCATGATTTTGGGGCCTTTCCTCATCAGTTATGTGATTGACACGGTCATTCCGAATCAAGACACCAACGCGATTATTTGGATTACGGTGTTTTATACGACCGTCTCTGTTCTGAATGCCGGTGCGATTAAATACCGCATTTACCATATTACGAAATTAGGACAGGACGTCCTGCGCGACATTCGCTCGGATCTGTTTAATCACATGCAAAAACTTGGCTTTCGCTTCTTTGACAGCCGGCCGCACGGGAAGATTCTGACGCGGGTAGTTAACTACATCAATGCTTTGAGTAACATTTTATCATCCGGTTTAATTACGGTTATCTCGGATATCTTGAGTATTGTTGTGACGCTGGCGATTATGCTGTCCATTGATGTTGTGTTGACACTGTATAGTTTCATTTTGCTGCCGGTCTTGTTCGCAGTAACGATGATTATTAAAAATAAACAGCGTCTCGCATACGAAGAATTGAGCGCGAAACAATCGAACTTGAATGCGTATATTCATGAATCGATTGAGGGAATTAAAACCACCCAATCGTACACACGTGAGGGGATGAACTTTGATATTTTTGCCGATGTCAGCAACCAACAAAGCGTGGCTTGGATGAAAGCTGTCCGCGCCCAATTTATTCTAGGGCCGATTGTGCAAGTCATTTCGGTCGTAACGATTTCCTTCATTTATTTTGCGGGGGTTCGCGGGCTCGGCGTAGACGTTTCAACGGGTGTGTTGATTGCCTTTGTCGCATACGTGACAAACTTCTGGAACCCGATTATTAACTTGGGTAACTTCTACAACTCGCTCGTTTCCGGAACGGTTTATTTGGAACGCGTCTTTGAAATGATGGACTTGGAGCCGATGATCAAAGATGCACCGGACGCATTCGACATGCCCCCGGTTAGAGGAGAAGTTCTTTTTGAAAATGTGACGTTTGGTTACAAAGAGGGGCAGAACATTTTCGAAGGCCTCTCCTTTAAGGTGAATCCAGGTGAGACGATTGCCCTGGTTGGCCCAACTGGAGCTGGTAAATCAACGATAACTAACTTGATTCCCCGTTTCTATGATGTGCAGGAAGGGAAAGTCATGGTGGACGGAATTGATGTCCGCGATGTGACATTGTCCTCGCTGCGTACGGAAGTTGGGGTCATGCTGCAAGATACGTTCATTTTCTCCGGAACGATTATGGATAATATTCGATATGGAAAATTGGATGCGACAGAAGAAGAAATTATTGAAGCTGCTAAAGTTGTGCGTGCGCATGATTTTATCAAGGATCTGAAAGGTGGGTATCAGACCTATGTTCAGGAGCGGGGGAGTACCTTATCAGCCGGGCAACGCCAACTGATTTCCTTTGCAAGGACATTGTTATCTGATCCGAAAGTTTTAATTTTGGATGAGGCGACCTCTAGTATTGATACGCAAACGGAAGTGCTGTTGCAAGAAGGATTGGATCGTCTGCTAGAAGGACGAACTGCCTTTGTAGTAGCACACCGCTTATCGACGATTCGTAACAGTGACCGCATCTTCTTTATCGGCGACCGTAAGATTCTCGAATCCGGCAGCCATCAAGAGTTGCTGAAACAACGTGGTCGTTACTATCACTTGTACAAGACACAATCAGAGCTGTTGAAGAAAATGTAAGAGACGGAAAAGCCCTGGACACCGCGTCCAGGGCTTTTATTTGGGTTGGTACCGGCGTACAGATTTTTTGTGAGGGCTGAAAGCCGGTAAAACGTTCGAACCACCGGCGTCCAGCAATTACGTCCGGACTGAAAGCCGGTAAACCAGCCGAAATACCGGCGTTCAGCAATTACGTCCGGACTGAAAGCCGGTAAACCGCTCGAACCACCGGCGTCCAGCAATTATGTCCAGACTGAAAGCCGGTAAAACACTTCTGCCGCGAACTTCAAACAAAAAAGCACGAACTTCATAGAGCCATCCCGCCCTCGAAGTCCGCACTTATCTCATTGGTTAAAATAAATTCTTAATTTTCTCAATATTCTTAATCATAACCGAAATTGTACCATCCGGATTGTTGATAAACTCCACAACTTCCGCATCTTGATACAAGTCCATAGGGATACTAATCTCAATCCCATTATCCAAACGTAATTTTTGTTTTGAAAATTTCGGTCCTGCGACTGCCACTTCAGCCGGCGCACGGTCTACATAGCCCAGCTCCTCAACTTCTTGGAAGAATTTTTCCTTCTTCGCGTAGTTGTCGCCAAACAAACGATCCGCTACGACCTGATTATCGATCACGTTTTCTTCTTCCATACTATGGACAAGCGCCTGTTTCGTTTCCGCCAGGGCTACGAACTCCTCATCGTTAAATGCCTTGCTCGTTTTCTGAACCGCCTTTTTGATCATTGCAATATTTTCTTTCAAACTTGGCTTCGGTTCATCCTCTAAAAACATTTCGGTAAAATAAAACCGCTTCTCTGCCAGCTCGGTGATCATATGCTTCTTCTCGAGCACGTGATATTGCATCGATTCTAAGTTCAAGACCATCCCTTCCTGAATCGCTTGGCGCGCACTCGGCAAAATTGCCCGGTTCACAATCAGGTGGTTTGTCAGCGTATCATCTTCCTGCGAAACGTGGTGCGTAATACTATCTGAATAGTTCAATTTGAACATCCCCAGACACGCAACTTCGTCCAGTGTAAACTGAACAAATAATAAATCTGCCGCCGGAATTTCGTAGTTCAATTTTGTAATGCCGTAAAATTTATCCGTCAAAGCGCGGGTCGCCGCTACAAAATCGTCCTTCACATTTGCCAGCATCCCCACAACCGGACTATCTTCCGGTAGCGTGCCTTCTTTCATATTGTCGGAATCTTCGACTTTTTCAATCATTGCGTGGATGTAGTCCAACGTAAATTTCTCCGTAATATCGAGTCCTGCCAATGAGTAAATCGGTTCATTTGTATTAATGTCGAGTATATGCAAAATTGCCTGTTGAATATAGATCATTTTGTCCCTCCGTTTTGAAATCACAACTAACAGTATCTCACAAAAACGCACCCCGCGACACAACAAACCTTTACTAAAACCAAAATATCCCTTATATTTTAATCAACAGTTAGAGAATGGAGAAGAACTATGACACAGACACAACCGTATGGAACGGTACTGATTAAAGCAGATAAAATTCTCGATTTCCTGTCATCTGCCCATGCGCCGCAGCCGTTACACGCCATCGCAAAAGCAACTGAAATGACCAATCCCACAACCCTTAAAATACTGGGAACGTTGGAACTTATCGGGTACGTCACTAAGAATGACACCGACAAAACCTATGTCCTCGGAAGCGGTTTGGTTCGTTATGCCAACCAATATTTAGCCAACTTGGATATTTCCAAGATCGCGTATCCTTATTTAAAAGAATTACATGACAAACTGGACGAAACGGTCCACCTATCTATCCGTGAGGGTGATGAAATCCTGTATGTAAATAAGTTGGAGTCCATGCGCCCGATTGTAGTAACGACCTCCCGAATCGGCTATTCTAAACCGATGTATGCCTCCGCGATGGGGAAGGCGATTCTTTCCGAATTGCCGGAAGCCGAAGTTGACGCTTATTTAGAGCGGGTGGAGCTTAAACCTTTCACGCCGCATACCTTGGTAACCGCAACCACGCTAAAAGAAGAACTGGCGGAGATTCGTGAAAAAGAATTAGCTTTTGACAATAGTGAAGAGCAAATTGAAGTATTTTGCATGGGAGCCACGCTTTCTATAAACGGTAAGAATTACGGAGCGTTTAGTGTGAGCATGCCGACCTATCGTCGTACGCCAGAAAAAGAAGCAACTGTTGCCGAAGCAATCAGAACTGCCCGTCGAGGAATTTTAAAAGAACTTCAGAATGTTTACATGTATATTTAAAAGAGAGCAATCGTTTCTAATATTTTTTAGAAAACGGTTGCTCTCTCTTTTCTTATGGCCTATAATAAAGAGAAAGTTTCTTTAACGAACGCATGGTTTCCTATATGGAAATTAAAGCGCAACCAAAATACAAAATGAAGAGGGATACAGATGAAACACAACATCTTATGTGTAGGGGAAACATTGATGCGTTTTTCTACGCAAGTCGGAACACACTTCTACGATACTACTAAGTTAAACTTGCATTACGGTGGAGCCGAAGCAAACGTCGCTATTAACTTGAGTTCTTTAGGCCATCAGACAACCTATTTCACAAAAGTTCCAGATAACCAATTAGGCCATTCTGCTATTCGTCATACCCAAAAATATGGCGTAAACGCAAGTGAAGTTCTGTTTGGCGGCAGTCGTATGGGTGCTTACTACGTTGAGTCTGGTGCAGGTCCACGTGCGTCGAAAGTTATTTACGACCGTGCGAACTCTTCAATTTCAGAAATGAAGATATCCGAAGTTGACGTGGATGCTTTGTTGGAAGGGAAAACGATGCTCCACATCACGGGCATTACTGCTGCGCTTTCAGAAGACAGCCGCGAAATGACCAAAGAGTTAATGAAGAAAGCGCATGAGAAAGGCATTACTGTCAACTTTGACGTAAATTACCGTTCTAAGCTATGGACGATTGAAGAATGTAAAATATTCTTGCAAGACGTTCTTCCGTACGTGGATTATCTTTCAGCTGGAAAACGCGATGCCATTACATTCTTTGGAGTCCCTGAAATAGAAGAGCAAGAGAATGAACTGGATTACTATTACCAAAAAATGAATGAAATGTATCCTAACATTAAGATTTTCTACTCAACGTTGCGTAACGTTATTTCCGCAACGCACAATACTTTGCAAGGAACATTCTGGAAAGCGGGCGTCACGTATTACTCAAAAGTGCAGAACATGGATCACATCATCGATCGTATCGGAGGCGGCGATGCTTTTGCAGCCGGCGTTATTCACGGTATTTTAGAAAATAAAGATCCGGAATACACTATTAACTTCGCAACGGCATTTTCTTCATTGAAGCATACTGTAAACGGCGATGTTTCACCGTTCTCAGTCGAAGAAACAGAAAAAACAATGACAGCTGATGCGTCAGTGGAACGCTAAAAAAATAACAAAAAGCTATTCATTTGAAGGAGTGGTTGTATGTTTTGGGATTGGCGCGAATTTCGAACACTTTACAAAATGGAAGAGATGAATGCTGTAATAGCGGCACTGCAAAAAGAGCACATTCCTTACAAAGTGAAAACCAATACCCGTCTCGGCGCTAACCGGTCCTATGCCGGCACTACCGGGATGAAAACAGATACCCTTTATGAATACCGTATTCTCTTAAAAAAAGAAGATTTGGAGAAAGCTGCTTACTTTATTTAAATAAGCAGTTTTCACTCCAATAACCGTCTTTGTAAGCCCTTTCTTTTCGTGGTGATGCTAAAGTTAAATTTAAATCGGGAGGGAATAGAATGGTAAAGAAAGCACTGGATTTTGATAAGTCGCTTAAAAATGGCTACATCGAAGCGCCGTATCAACTAGAAGAAGGCGAAAGTATCAATGGGCAGTATTTGGAACCTGTATTTTTCGAAAATGAAAATGGTCCGACGATTGGTGTAACAACGTGTGGTGTTCTTGTTCAAGACGGTTTGTATTTCAAAGATATGGATAATTCACGGAAAATGGCGCCTTATAAAGATTGGCGTCTCGATGATGAAACGCGTGCGAAAGATATGGTCCGCCATATGCGCTTGGATCAGCAGGCCGGTTTGGTATTGAATACGCTGTGGAATTCACCAGTTGCCCCAAGTCGCGATGCAGCAATGAATGAAAATAACGAATTGCAATTTGATAAAATATATAAAAAGCATGACCCATCTGCAGAGCTTCCGGCATCACCGCTGCCGGGCGTTTCTATGGCAGTAGATGATAAAGACGTGTTGGAGCGGAAAATAACAGGCGGTGTCTACCGTGGCGAGATGGATATCGAAGCAGCGATGAGCGCGCTCTATCATAATGCTGGCACGCAGATGTTGGAATATGAAGCGTGCAACGGTGGTGTGGCAATCCCGTATTCTTTGCACACAAATCCGATTAATATCGGTTACCCTGATTCATTGGGAATTGGGGCGGCGGTGATGGGGGATGAGAATTTTGAACTCGTTTACGAAATGGCTCGTGTTGACCGCAAGATGATGAAAGCAGCGGGTCAGAATATTATGTACGGCCCACAAGTTGATATCGCGACGGATCCGCGTTGGCCGCGAAATAGTGGAACATATGGCGAGCGCAGTGATATCGCGGCCGGGATTGTTTCGGAATTGGTAAGAGGGTATCAAAATGGAACTGAAGGTTTAAATGAAGAATCAGTTGTTTTGACGGTGAAACATTTCCCGGGAGATGGACCGTCTGAAAACGGCTTTGAGTCGCACATGCCAATTGGCCAATACCGCCTTTACCCAACGGAAGGTTCGTTGGAAAAGTACCATCTGGCACCATTCCAGGCTGCATTTGATATGAAAGCTTCTGCAATCATGCCGAACTATTCCCGTATTTCAAATGACAGCCGCAGTGTGCCGCAAACGTATCGCGGTAAATCGGGAGCCAAAGAAGAAGTGGGGACGGCTTATAGTAAAGAACTGTTGGTGAATTTGGCACGTGACGAGATGGGCTTCGGCGGGTATGTGAACTCGGATTCGGGTATTACAACTGTTCAAGTTTATGGAGTAGAAAATCTTTCAGTTCCCGAGCGTTATGCCAAAGCGATTGCAGCGGGGACAGATGTTGTTGGAGGAAATGCAGATCCTGAAAATATTGTGAGGGCCGTGGAAGAAGGGTATCTGCAGAAATCAGACCTGGACCGCGCCAGCTATAATCGTCTCTTGAGTTTATTCAAAACGAAACGAGTCGACAATCCTTATTTGGATCCGGATTATGCCAACCAAGTGCGAGAAGAGAATCTCGATTCGGCCAAAAAAGAGGCTTATCTTGCGAACCAAAAAGCAGTTGTGTTGGCGAAGAATGAGGCGGAGGCTCTACCTTTAATTGCTAAAAAATCTGTGTATATAAAATGCTTTAAAGGAATTGATACCGGGGCTTCGTTCATGGCTGCGGCAAGAGGGAAGAAACATGAGCCGAAAGATGAAGAAGAGAAATTACATGCCTTCATCGTTTCATTGTTCCAGGAGCAGGGCTTTACTATTGTTGAAAATCCCGAAGAGACCGACTATGCCTATTTCCACGTTTGGCCGATTTCGAACGGGATGGTATTTAATCAATTCGCAACGCCGGTAATCGAAATGGTGGATAATGGACTGTTCGACGAACGTGAAGTGAACAAGAGTCAGAAAAGATCTGGCAAAAAAGTCTCTATTACCACGTTGAAGGAAGTAGCGGAAATTAAAGAGATAAGTGAAATCGTTCGTCAAAATGGCGGTAAAGTGATTGCGACGTGTGTGGTTACTAATCCATGGTTGTTGGACAAGTTGGAACCGTTCGTGGATGCCTTAACTTTCCAATATACGACGAGCAAAGTTGCGCTACACAATGCGATTCGCGCTCAGATGGATGTGTTGGTGGGGGCGTATAATCCAACCGGTAAGATGAGTCTGACTATGGTTTCATCTCTGGAAGTGATTGCCGTTCATGAACAAGAAATCGCGGGCGAAATACGTGAAGTCTGCGTTTCCCCAAACGATGTGCCGGGATACGATAAGGACCCATACATTGCGCCAGAAATATTGGCGAAAGTAAAAGGTGGTAGCTACGCCTACTGCGATGCAAGCGGAAATTACTACCGCGCAGGATTTGGCCTAAACTATCCCAAATAAAAATAGTCTGTACAACAATTGAGGAATCCCTCAAAGTTGTACAGACTTTTACCAAAAGTGTGCACAACTTCCGCTAAAAAGCGAAAAGTTGTACACACTTTTTTGTTGGGGCGTAAAAGTGCTCATTCAAACGGAAAAACCAATCTAAGTTAGCACTTTACTAGTAATCCAGCTGTCTTAAATACAAAACGATATTTTTGTCATCATCTAGCTTCGCATTGTATTGACGGATAGCAGATTCCATATCTTTTTGCAGTTTGGGTTGTTTGCTTAACAGCCCGGAAATCCAATAAATAAGTTCTGCTAAAATACCACCTGTTCCGGCTGAGCCTAATTCAAAACCCATTAACTCTTCATCCGTCAATTTCGTTTTTAACAACTTACGCACAGTTTCCCGCAGTTCCCCTTTAACAACCAGTGTTTCCTCTCGTCGTTCCAATCCCGCTAATAATTCTGCTTCATTCTGAACTTCCACCCTCAAAACCTCCCCTTAGTATGCACCGCGAATATGTTGATGTACTTTCGTCCAATAAAATTCTTCCAGGCGCGCCATTTCCTCAGCACTGTAGCCTTTTTCATCCACTGCAGCCAAGTTATCCTGCACTTGTTTTACATTCCTAAATCCAGGAATCACACTTGTGACAGCATCATTTTCTAAAATCCATTTCAACGAAGCTCGCGCTAAATTCCCACGTTCTTCTGCAATCCACGCCACTTCATTTGCCAACGCCACACCTTTTTGGAAAGGCAAACCGCCAAACGTTTCCCCGACGTTAAAGGCCTGGCCGTCACGGTTATAGTGACGGTGATCATCAGAAGAGAACGTAGTATCCGCTGTGTATTTCCCAGTCAATAAACCACTCGCCAACGGAACACGCGCCAGAATACCGACATTTTGTTCTTTCGCTTTCGGAAAAAGAACATCTTGCGGCTTTTGACGCAACACGTTGAAAATAACTTGCAAGGCGCTCGCATTGGTCTGATCTAAAACAAACAGACCTTCGTCAACCGTTTCCACACTCACACCGTACGCGCGGATTTTACCTTCTTGCTTTAATTTATCAAGAATAGGGAAGAGGTCCGTTTCCTTCAACATATTGAACGGTGCGCAGTGGACTTGGAACAAATCAATCTGCTCGCGGTTCAACCGTTTCAGGCTGTTTTCGAGATAGGTCCGAATTTGTGCTTCACTGTAATTCGCAGGATCGGTAATATCACCCATCCGTATAAATTTAGTAGCGATATAAATGCTTTCCTCACGGCCTTTAGTCGCTTCAGCAAGTAACTCCTCACTATGGCCTGAACCGTACACATCGGCCGTATCGAAAAAGTTAACCCCTGATTCAATCGCAACGTCGATAGCACGCAACGCTTCCTTGTCATCGCGCTGTCCCCAGTCGCCGCCGATCGCCCATGTTCCTAACGCACATTCACTGATTTTCATTCCAGTATTTCCCAGTTGCATATACTTCATTTATTCAGCCCCTCATCTGATTAGATGCTTTTATTATACCGTTCTATCCCGAAAGGTGGAAGGGTTTACAACTATACGTAAAAAAAGAACCCGGTGCCAAGCACCAGGTTCAAAATAACTATTTAACTTCACCAATCGGCATAACAGATTTTCCGTAAAGTTCGTTCAATACTTGTGCCATTGCCGCGTAGATTGCAGAGAATCCACACAAAATTCCTTCATAGCCAGCGATTGTCAAAATAAGTGTTGAGCCTGTGAAGTTTCCAAGCGCCAACAAGAAGAATAGAAGAGTTAAAGAGCCAAACACGACTTGAAGTGCTTTGCTAATACGCAACGTTCCGATGAACATGAATAATGTAAAAAGTCCCCACATGAACAAGTAAGCAGCCATTGATAGTGAGCCTGCAGCTTCACCATAGCCCATCAACGGTAAAATGTTCAAAGCAACCAACGATAGCCAGAAGAAACCATATGATGTGAATGCCGTTGTTCCAAAAGTGTTGTTCTTTTTAAATTCCATGATACCTGCAATGACTTGAGCAAATCCACCAAAGAAAATTCCCATTGCTAAAATCATAGCGTCTAGCGGGAAGAAACCTGCATTATGAATGTTCAACAAAATAGTTGTCATCCCAAAGCCCATTAAACCAAGTGGTGCCGGATTAGCCGTTACTTCTGTATACAAAACTGTCTTAACTTTTTCCAATTCTGATTGCTCCTTAAAGATATACTTGTGATTTACACACTAGATTGCATTATAGCCTGTTCTATCGAATTGTCAACATTTCGCAAAAAAAACAACTTGTTTTCAAAGTTTTGTGCGCAATATCCGTATCAAATAGCAATGATAGCGCTATTTTAAACGAAATGACTTTGTGAAAACAATCGTCTTTATGAAAACGAATATAATAAAAAACCGAGGAAATAATCCCCGGCCCTAAAACTTCTTAATATTTTTCCAACCACTCAAAAATCGCATCCGCACGTTTCACACGCAAGTTTGGTAAACCTTCGCGGGACAAGCCGTGATTCGATTGCGGGAAGGTAATCAATTTCGTATCTACCCCGTGTTTCTTCATTGCCACGTAAAATTGCTCTGCTTGTTCCATCGGGCAACGCAGATCTTGCTCGCTGTGCATCAACAAAATCGGTGTCTTCGCATGTGCCGCATGCGCTAGAGGAGACATCCGCCACAACCCATCCACATCAGATAAATCACGTTTCAATTGGAATTCCACAAAGAACGCGCCGACATCACTCGTTCCGTAGAAACTAATCCAGTTCGAAATCGAGCGTTGCGAAATCGCAGCCCGGAAGCGGTCCGTATGTCCGACAATCCAGTTCGTCATGAAGCCGCCGTAGCTGCCACCCATGACATAAACGCGGTCTTTATCGATTTCCGGATGTTGTTCCAACACGTAATCCGTACCGAGCATTAAGTCCGCGAAATCTTTATTTCCATAATCACCCAAGATGGATGCAACAAAATCTTGACCGTAGCCATTTCCACCACGCGGGTTCAACATAATGACGCCATACCCACGCGCCGCCAATACTTGCATTTCGTGGAAATACGATTCCCCGTAACACACCTGTGGGCCACCGTGGATATATAAAATGGCTGGATGATTCGCTTTTTCCGCAACAGGTGGCACATACCAACCTTGAATATCCCAGTCATCCGCGCCCTTGTACCAGAACATTTCCGGCTCCACAACGGCGTGTTCTTTGAAAAAGGCAGCATTCGGCTGATACAATACATCCAGCTCACCACTAGCTAAATCAAGGACTGCCAATTCTGACGTTTTCGTCAAAGTAGAATACGTCACAGCCAACGTTTCACTCCCCGCAATTAAGTGGCCATCGGTTAGATGCACGCGTTGATCAAAGACCAATTTCGTTTCGCCGTCACAATTTCCTTTGTACAACTGCGTTTTCCCGTGTTGTGTAGCAGGGAAGAGAAACTCTGTCTCGTTTAACCACTCAATCGGCAACCCATAAACATTTTGCTGGAAGTCGGCAACCATCACGTCACTGATTTCCGCATCCAAATCCGCCGTTAAACATTTTAATTCATGCGTCTTCATATCGTATCCGTAAATACGACTCAACGTCACAAACGCATATTCGAAATCATTTCCGTTTAATAGAAGGTAATCTTCATTTTTGGACATGGCTGCAAACGAGAAACTACCTTTAGGAACAGAAATGGTTAACGACCGTTTTTCCTTGGAAGCCACATCATAATAGTAAACTGTGCCGCCGTAATTCCATTCATCCGCGCTGTCCAACTCACCCGCAATGAGCAAATAACTTTCGTCATGGGCCACATAGTTTAATCGCACGCTTTCCGTGTCTTCCAATAACGTGGCAACATCACGAGACGCCACGCCGATTTTTTTAATCTGATACGTCAAATCTTTTGGTAGCATACCCATGCCGTCCAACTTATACGTCAGCTTATCAATCTCAGTCGTGTTCGGCATTTTCTTTTCTTTCAAATCGCTGTCTTTTTCTTCTTCATTTTTCTCATATGTCTGATAGTAAACTGTCGCACCATTTTCCGCCCAGCGGTAAGTGGACACACCATTCTTTTCTTCCGTCAAAGCGTAAGCACTCCCGCCATCTAGCGGCATAATCATCACTTGCATCTTCTTATCTTTGTTTGCATTTCCCAAGTATGACAAATATTTTCCATTTGGAGAAATAGTCAGTAATGCCTGGCTCGTGCCAGCATCACCCCAACGGCGGCGTTCTTTCGTCGTGCGGTCGATACTATAAATGTAAGAATGATAACCGTTTTCCTCTTTATTCGGAATTGTTTCAATATAAAAAATACGATTGCCATGCGCAACCGGCTGTCCCAAACTCTTTAAATCGAATAAACTCTCGGTTGTTACTGTTGCTTTATCCAAAAAACCGCCTCCAAATTTGTATTCACTTAATTTAAGCAAACTCTTAATCGATTGTCCAAAGATTAATTATTAAATATTGAAAGAGGGCGGCTCCGTTATTAAAATAGTCTGTACAACTCCAACCTAAATCCTCAAAGTTGTGCAGACTATCTCGCAAAGTCTGTACAACTATCAAGAATTCAGAGATAGTTGTGCACACCCTCACTCAAGTGTTCCCAAAATTAAGATTCACAACGAAATGGAACAATCTCATTCCTTCATCACCCCTAAAGTTAATAAACGCTCATTATTAGAATCCGTTCCCCTAAAATGAGAAAATAATGGCCGTATCTACGAACGATAACAAGAGGAAATAACCCTCATCATGAAAAATAATACCTCCTAGAAAACGCACGAAAACAGCATTCGTTGACTCAATATGCGGACTTATCTTTAAAAGTGTTTGACTATACATAGCACTTGAGGTTATAATCTCATTAATTAATAATTAGAAAATTCTAATTTAATGGTTTAGGACGATACTCGGAGGGATTAAGATGGCAAAGAAGGCAAAATTAAAATTATATGCAACAAGTTTAGCAGCTGCAACATTATTGGCAGCGTGTGGGGGAACCGCAACGGATTCGACAGAAAGCACAAGTAACGCTAATTCCGGAAATACGGAAGCGAGCGATAATATCCTTGATGTCCAATTCGACGTAGAGGTCGCATCTCTTGATCCACAAATCGGAACAGACGGTGCATCATTCCAAGTTGTTGCAAGTATGATGGAAGGTCTTTACCAACTTGATCCAGCAGGCAATGCCGCACCTGGTATGGCTGAAAAAACAGAAGTCAGTGAAGATGGTTTGACTTATACCTTCACGATTCGTGATGCAAAATGGACGAACGGAGATGCTGTAACGGCTCATGACTTCGTCTACGCGTGGCAACGTTTGGTAGATCCTGAGACAGGAAGCGAGTATGCATACATTATGGATATCGCTGGTGTAGAAAATGCAGCTGCCATCATGGACGGATCCAAAGCTCCGGATACATTAGGGGCAGTGGCGAAAGATGACAAAACGTTGGAAGTGAAACTGACGCATCCAGTCCCATACTTTGAAAGTTTAATGGCTTTTGTTTCTTTCTTCCCGATGAACGAGAAATTCATGACTGAAGTCGGCGCGAACTATGGAACATCTCCGGAAACAACGATTGCCAACGGTGCGTTCAAGCTAGAATCTTACGAACCACTTGCGACAAGTATTAAATTAAGTAAAAACGAAGATTACTACGATGCAGCAAATGTTGCGTTGGATGGTATGAACGTTCTCGTCATCAAAGACTCGCAACAAGCGATGCTTTCTTACCAAAACGGCGACTTGGACGTTGTAACCTTAGCAGGGGAGCAAGTGGACTTGTTCAAGGCTGATCCGGAATTCATTAACGTGCAAGATGGCTACTTATGGTATGTCTCAGTGAATACGCAAGTTGAAGGATTGGGTAACGCGAAATTAAGACAAGCAGTTGCCAAATCAATCGACAGAGAAGCAATTGTAAACACAGCATTGAAAGACGGCTCAATCCCGGCTGAATTCGCAATCCCAACAGGTTTAGCAAATGGACCGGACGGAAAAGATTTCCGGGAAACAGCAGATACATACTTGGCTCAAGACCTAGATGCGGCAGCAGCTTTGTTCAAAGAAGCAAAAGAAGAATTGGGCGCAGAAGAATTTACCTTCAGCCTTTTAGTTGAAGACACAGAAAGTGCCATTAACGTTTCACAAATGATTAAATCACAAGTCGAAGCGAACCTGGAAGGTTTGACTGTTGAAATCGAACAAATGCCGAAGAAAACACGTTTGGATCGTATGCAACAAAAAGACTACGATATGGGTCTGACACGTTGGGGTCCTGACTACGCGGATCCGATGACTTACTTGGATTTATGGGTGACAGGCGCATCTAACAACAATGGTAGTTGGTCAAACGAACGCTACGACGAAATTGTTAAATCTGCACAAACAGGTGAACTTGCAAGCGACGTGGAAGCACGTTGGGAAGCATTGAAAGAAGCGGAAGGAATCCTTCTGGACGATGCAGCCATCTTACCTGTTTACCAAAAGGGTAGCGCGGTAATGATTAAGAGCAACGTATCTGGCGTTGACTTCCATACGGTGGGTGTTCCACGCGTATATAAAAACGCAGTAATCGATTAATAGAAATTTCTGAGAGTGAAAAGGACTGGCGGAAGCGGGCACGTTGCGCGTTCCGCCTTTTTCACTTTAATAGAAAGGAACGCACAATGAAAAAATATATAGGAAAACGCATCGTTTTATCAGTTGTCACATTATTTGTTATTGTTCTCATTTTATTTGTACTCATGCAGTGGATGCCGGGCTCACCGTTCAACGATGAAAAATTGTCGTTTGAGCAACAAATCGCTTTACGCGAAAAGTATGGGCTAAACGATTCCGTTTTCGTCCAATTCTTCCGATACGTGAAAAATATGCTGACCGGCGACTTTGGAGAATCGTATACGATTTCGAAAAATACCCCCGTTTCAGTGTTATTGAAAAACCGTCTGCCGATTTCTCTCCTCTTAGGAGGGATGTCGATTGCATTGGGAACCATAACAGGTTTGGTATTGGGAATCTTCGCTGCTCTGAAACACAACACAATTTTTGATACAGCAGCCACATTCTTTTCCGTAGTAGGGGTTTCTATCCCATCTTACGTGTTTGCTTTGGGCCTCTCGTACTATTTCGGGTTCCAATTGGGACTGTTTCCGATGCTCTTTAATCAAGATCACGGCTTTGTCGCTTACGTCTTGCCGGCATTAGCCCTCAGCATGACGGTTACTGCTACGGTAGCCCGTTTCACTCGGACGGAAATGATTGAAGTGTTGAATTCCGATTATGTGCAACTGGTTGAAAGTAAAGGTGTTTCCGGGATCCAACTCATTTTCAAACATGCCTTGAGAAATGCCTCTATTTCGATCATCACAATTCTAGGCCCGCTTGTCGTCAGTTTGATGACAGGAAGTCTGGTTGTTGAGAAGATATTCTCCGTACCGGGCATCGGTCAGTTGATGATCCAGGCGATTCAATCGAATGACTATAACGTTATTTTGACGTTGGCATTCGTTTATAGCGCGATGTATGTGGCAATCATGTTGGTAGTGGATATTTTATATGGCGTCCTGGACCCACGGATTCGCTTGGCAAAGGAGAATGTAAATGGATAACACACTGCATACCCCAAAAGAAATGACACAAAAATTAGTATTTGTGGAAGATAAAGAACTTTTAATAGAAGAGAGTATTTATAAAGAAGACCCGCAGTGGAAACAAATGCTTGGGCGGGTTGCACGCAATAAAGGCTCTGTCATCGGCTTTTTCATGATTATTCTCATCTCCGGGCTGGCTATTTTTGGTCCGATGATTTCGGGATATGAATATGACCAACAAATTACCGGTCATGAGAGCATGGCGCCGCGCATTCCTGTATTAGAAAATTTAGGCATTTTTGATGGTTCAGAAACGTTGAAAACATCTACCGGCGAGCTTGTTGTCAATAAATACGAAACACTTGCTGGTGGAGAAGATGTGTATCACTGGTTTGGAACGGACGTCCTGGGCCGAGATTTATTTACCCGGACATGGATGGGGACGCGTATCTCTTTGTATATCGCATTAGTAGCGGTAATTGTGGATGTTCTCATCGGAATGACGTACGGAATGGTTTCAGGATACTACGGTGGTGTAGTAGATAACGTGATGCAACGGACGTTGGAAATCATTAACGGAATTCCGAGTTTAGTCGTTGTCACATTATTAATCATCATTTTGAAACCCGGTCTGTTGAGTATTACGTTAGCTATCGCGATTACGGGATGGATCGGCATGAGCCGGATTGCCCGGGCATCGATGCTCAAGTTAAAGGGCAGTGAGTATGTCTTGGCAGCCCGCACAATGGGCGCGAATGACCTGCAGATTATGTTCAAAGAAGTATTGCCGAACATCTTCTCACAATTGTTGATTATGTCGATGTTCTCGATTCCGAGTGCCATCTTTACCGAAGCGTTCCTGGCATTCGTGGGAATTGGTATCCCGGTACCCATGGCATCGTTAGGTTCATTGATTTCAGAAAACTTTAAGTCGTTAACGACACATTTTTATATGATTGTTCCACCCGTATTGGTGTTGGGAATTTTGATGTTGAGCTTTAACTTGCTCGCAGATGGGTTACGTGATGCGTTAGACCCAACGTTGAAAGAGGTGTAACTATGGCACGAGAGAAAGTATTGGAAATAAGAGATTTAACCATCAGCTTTAAGACGCATGGCGGGAAGTTACAGGCTGTCCGCGGTATTGATTTGGACTTGTATCGTGGGGAGACAATCGCGATTGTAGGCGAATCAGGGAGCGGTAAGTCTGTGACCGTAAAGGCCATCATGGGTATTTTAAGTAAGAATGGTCAGATTGAAAAAGGTGAAATCAATTACACCTATCAGGATAAAGAAGTAGAAGTAACTAAAAACATTTTAGAATTTTCGAAAAAGCAAATGCGGAAGACGATTAACGGCAAACGTATTGCGATGATTTTCCAGGATCCGATGACGTCTTTGGACCCAACGATGAGTATCGGAAATCAAGTGATGGAAGGCATGCGGACGCATTACAAAACGCCGAAGAAAGAAGCGTATGAAAAAGCAGTGCGTTTGTTGGAACTGGTTGGGATTACGAATCCGGAAGAACGGATGAAGAGCTACCCGCACCATTTGTCAGGCGGAATGCGCCAACGGATTGTAATTGCGATTGCCCTTGCTTGTGACCCGGATGTTCTGATTTGTGACGAACCGACGACAGCGTTGGATGTAACGATTCAAGCGAAGATTTTGGAATTGATTAAAGATATTCAAAGGAAAACCGGTATTTCCGTTATTTATATTACCCATGACCTCGGTGTTGTGGCGAAAGTGGCGGATTATGTAAATGTGATGTATGCCGGCCGTATTGTGGAAAAAGGTACGACGGATGAAATCTTTTATAATCCGCAACACCCTTATACATGGGGCTTGCTATTGGCGATGCCGGACTTGGATACGAAAACGAGCAAACTTTATTCAATTCCAGGCAATCCGCCGAACATGGCTAAAGAAATGACGGGCGATCCATTCTATCCCCGCAATGCTTACGCTTTACATATTGATAAAGAAAAAGAACCGGATCTTATGAAAGTGACTGATTCTCATTTTGCCGCTACGTGGTTGCTGAGTGAAGATAGTCCGGCGTATACGTTGCCGGCAGAATTGGTTGAACGTATCGAGCGGATGAAGGGAAAGGAGGAAGTAGCGCATGGCATTACAAGTTGAACCACTGTTACAAGTGAAAGATTTGAAGCAATATTTTAAGGTCAACCGTAATTATACGGTGAAAGCTGTGGACGGTATTTCCTTTGACATTTATCCGGGTGAAACGTACGGATTGGTAGGGGAATCAGGAAGCGGGAAGTCAACGATTGGCCGCTCTGTCATTCGTCTCCATGATATTACGGACGGCGCGATTAACTTTAACGGGCAGGACATTTCGGGAAAATTAAAAAGTGAGACCAACAGTATGTTGCGTACGAAGATGCAGATGATTTTCCAAGATCCGATGGCGAGCTTGAATCCGCGTAAAAATGTGATGGATATTGTTGCACACGGCTTGGATATTCAAGGGACGGCGGGTACGAAGAACGAGCGAGCACAAAAGGTAATGGATATCTTGGAACGTGTTGGTTTGTCCCGTGATTTTGCAGGTCGTTTCCCAAGTCAATTCTCAGGTGGGCAGCGTCAACGTTTGGGTATTGCCCGGGCATTGATTATGAATCCGGATTTAATTATTGCGGATGAGGCAATCAGTGCGTTGGATGTGTCTATCCAAGCGCAAATCGTGAACTTGATGAAAGAGATTCAAGAGGAAACGAATATTGCGTATCTGTTCATTGCGCATGATTTATCAATGGTTCGCTACATTTCTGATCGAATTGGGGTTCTACATTTGGGCCATATGATTGAAACAGGCACGACTGAAGAAATCTTCAACAATCCTATTCACCCGTATACGAAATCTTTAATTTCCGCTATCCCACATCCAAACCCGATTGTTGAACGCAAACGCGTGGCATTGTCTTATGACTATGAAACGAGCGGATTGGATTATAACGCAGGCAGCCAACATCTCATCGATGGTACTCACTACGTTCTTGGTACAGATGAAGATGTCGAAAAATGGCAAGCCGAAGATTAACTGCATATGAAACATCCTCCTACCAAACAGGTACGCGCAGTAGTGGCGTGTGCCTGTTTGGTTTTTTGTGTGGATGGGAAGAATGCGAATTTTATTGGTTTGGATAGGGGTGAAGTTCGCTTCGGGAGGAAATCCCTTCCGAAATACGCACTGCTTGTGAGTAGCCATGGGACCGCTTGGAGCCCAGGTCTCCAAGCTTGAAAGCCTCAAAAGCCCCGTAGCCACTAAAGTGGAACGGGGCTTAATTCGCATTTCATCCTTTTCATGGCTCTCACGCGGTGCTATTTCTGCAGGGATTTCTTATTTAATCAAAAAAGGAAACTACTATATAAATAATAAAACAAGGTACGTTAATATTATTATATTTATTTACGCATTGAGTTATATTAGATGATATAATGTAAGGGTAATCATAATTTAATCAATAATGAAAAACTAATAAATTAAATTTATGTTATTCCTGAACTTAAATTTTGAACTGTAAAGTCATCAGTGAAAGGGAGATAACAAATGCTTACCGATGAAAAATTATTAGAAATGGCACAAAATGAAATCGATATAAAAGTCCAAGCTTATAAAGGTGTAAAAGTTTCTACAATAAAAAAGGAAATTCTTGAATTAACTTTACTAGATAATAAAGCCTCGTTTGTTGAGCTATCAAAAAAGATGTTAAGTTTGAAAAGTAATCAGTTTTTTCTATGTGATGAAAAAATAGATGCCGTATTAAAGACTGTTCGTATTACAGGAAATGAAAAACCAGCAGAGTCAATGTCTTTTATGCCTATAGATTTTCAAGAATGGGTATCGTGCGGAAGTTGGGAAGATAATTCACTGTATCGCTACTTTAAGAAGAAAACTCTAGTCTTATTTATATTTCAACAATATCCACTTGGACAAAGAGTAGCTGATGATGAGATGACATTTTTAGATGCAGTGGTTTGGAAAATGACAGACTATGATATTAATAATGGATTAAAAGAGGTATGGGAAGAAGTATGTAGACTTATTAATACTGGAGAACTAGAAATTACTCCGACAAGGCAAAAAAGTGGAAAAATAATAAATAAAAATAATTTGCCGTCAGCTAAATTTAATTATTTAGGACATTTACGCCCAGGAGGAGTAAATGGAGAAGATAAAACAAAATTGCCCACGGGACAGTATTTAGTTAAACAAAGATTTTGGTTTAATAAAGAATATGTAAATGAAATTATTGAAAGATAAAGGGTGAATGTAATATGTCAAAAATAGATTTGATTAAATTATACAATCAAGGAATAGTTAAAAAAGGAGTTCATAATCTGAACGTTCCAATTAAAAAATTCAATGGAGAAAGTTATAGTGGGGAAACTTACATGATTCCATTGGAGTATCTATATTACAACGATCAAAATGGGAGAATAGGAGTTGCTCTTTCAGAGTATGAAAGTACTAATGGTCGAATAATTCCTGGACATAATGAAGAGTACAATCTAGCAATTCAAAATATGATTATAAATGATGGAGAAAATTCGACAAAAAAAGAGATGGAAAAATTAAAAAGAGATATGCATGTGAAAGGTCAACAAGAGGCAGGTTATGTCTTAAAAGATGGTAGAGTTATTGATGGCAATCGACGTTTTACTGCTAAAAGGCTGTTACAACAAGATGCAGATATTACTGGTGATCAGTATTTTGAAGCCGTAATATTAAATGATCTATCTTTTAAAAACCATGATGACCAAAAGAAAATAAAATCTTTAGAGTTGCAAATTCAGTTTGGCAAGCTTGGTAAAGTAGATTATCATGCTATTGATAGAGCAATAGATGCTTATAAGACCGTAAAAGTAAATAATATAATGACTGCAAAAGAATACTCTGAGTATGCAGGATTTGGGTCAACAAATGAAGTAAACAAAAGAATACTAGAAGCTGAATTAATTGTGAGGTTTTTAGAATTCTCCAATGCTGACCCTGAAAATTATGCATTAGCTAAGCAACTAGAGTTAGACGGCCCTATACAAGATTTAATACCTCAATACAAAAAGTTTAAAGGCCAAGATAACGAAACTCAGCTTTTAGATTCTATATTTACCAAAATATTACAAATTAGAATAACTAAAGAAGATTATAAAAAATCATACCGAGAAATTGTGAAAAATGTGGTTGGAACAAAGAAAGAAAGTAATTTCATTGAAGAAATGGAAGACGTTACTGATTTAATTGTTGATGCTTTAGATAGTAGTGAGCCCATAAAGAGTAATATTGAATTAACCTCCGTGCTTGCTAGTAATAAATCAATTTCCACAGCTTTGTCTGAGGTTCAAGATATTACAGGTAAATTTTCAGAGTCAGTAAAGAATCATAAGGAAAGAACTATGCCTATAACGTTGATGACAAGAGCTATTAATAGTTTAAGTTCTATAGATATATCAGTTATCCCTCATTTAGAGTCGAAAGATAAATACCAATTATTGAACAAACTAGAAGAGCTAAAGTTCTATATAGATGCTATAAAATCGGCAGGTGAATAACTAATGTTAAAATCATTGCAAAATGATATTAAAGGAAGTTACAACTCCCTTTCGAATGATATTCCTAGAGAGTTTTACAATCCTATTCTTGCAAAATCTAAAGAGTATAAGCGTGTTAGTGGTTATTTTTCTTCCAAAGCTCTATCGCTATATTCTGAAGGATTAGACAGGCTAGCTGAGAATAATGGGAAAATGAAATTAATAATCTCGCAAGACATTTCTCAAGGCGATTATAATCAGATAAAAGAGGGATATAGATTACGCTCGCAGGACGAGAGGTTAACCGATGTTGATAAAAAACGACTAGGTAATTTAGCTTTTTTGATTGCTAGTAATAGAGCTGATATTAAGTTTGGATTTGTTAATAACGGATTATTTCATACAAAATGGGGTCTATTTGAAGACGAACGAGGGGACAAGGTATATTTCAATGGTTCATTAAATGAAACGGCCAGAGGAATCGAGAATAATTATGATTCATTTGATGTAGATTTTTCATGGGATACAAGTGTTAACGTTAGAGAAAGAATCACACAAAAAACTACTGAGTTCGATATTTTATGGAATAATCTCCATGATGTTATAAAAGTAAAAAATGCTAATGATGTTATTTATGAACTAATTGGAAATTACAATATAGGTAAGATTCAAAAAAACTATACACTAGAATCCAATATGGTAGTGTTCGATATGGATGCTGATAATTTCTATTTAATTGATAAAACAAATGAAGAAACTATCGGCAAAAAGTCTTTCAAAAATAAACTTATTTATTATGTTGACGATGAAAAAGGATATCCTTATTTTAGGGGAGATTTTGATTATAAGACTGTAGAAAAAATTATTGATAATGCTCAAAAACAGACTATTAAGAATGGTTATGAATTTATTATAACCCCAGAAGTTAAAAGATTTATTAACTCACAAAGATATTCAATTAATGAATATAGAAAATCAGGGCTTACACTTAAAGAAATGGATTTGGCTATATGGGGAGAAGAATTCCGAGAGTTTTCAGAAATCGTTTCCGATGAAGTTGTTCGTCCTATGAAAAAAGCCCAACTACAAGCAGCAATGTATATGCTTACCCAAAAAAGAGCAGCTAACTTTTCTGTCCCTGGTTCTGGGAAAACCGCAATGGTACTTTCAATATTTGCATATCTAAATAGTATAAAAAAGAAGACTCCAATAAAAAGAATCTTAGTGATTTGTCCAATAAACGCATTTATGTCATGGATAGATGAATTTAAGTTTGTTTTTGGAAGTAAAAAGCAACTGAAGCAACTAAGTGTTCATGATGAAAAAGTGAACGGAAATATTTATGCTTTTGAGACTTTCTGGGTAGACTCAAACTTGGTACTCGTAAACTATGAATCATTAAACAAGTTCCAAGACTCAATTATAAAATGTTTAGAGACGACGAAAGATACCATGATTGTCTATGATGAGGTTCATCGAGTAAAAGGTATCGAATCGAAACGTGCAATTTCTGCCTTAGAAATAGCGGATAAAGCTGATTATAGATATGTTCTGACGGGAACTCCAATCCCTAATAGTTACCTAGATATCTATAATTTCTTGAATATTCTTTATAAAAATGAATATAATTCTTATTTTGGATTTGATTACAAATTACTGAATAATCCAGATCAGTATGAGATTGAAGAAATAAATGAAAAATTAAAACCATATTACTGGAGGACTAGTAAAGAAGATTTAGGCGTTCCTAAAGCAGAAGCGGATCATATTATTGAAGTTCGACCAAGTCAAGAGCAAGAAAGATTGTCCCAAATTATATACACCAAAACGGAAAATAGTTTGGCCGTTTGGATTAGGATGATTCAGTTATCCACAAATCCTGAACTAATTAATCAAGTTATTAACTATAATGATTTAGGTTATAGTGATGCCGATACGTTCGAAGATGAATCTTATGACCAAATGGGTGAAAGGTTTAGGAAGGAACTAGAAGAAAGCATACATAATGCTTCCGTAGGAGAAGTGAAGGATTGGGACTTATCTAAGATAGAGTCACCTAAGTTTACAAGGGGAATAGACTTAGTATTAGAGTTGGTTCGCGAAGGGAAAAAAGTTGTTGTTTGGGGCCTTTTCGTTGATACTTTAAAAAAAATAACAAAGAGTCTTGAGAAGCATGGAATAAAGGTAGGTTTGATTTATGGTGGAACCCCAAAAGAAGAACGAGAAAATATGATAAACACTTTTAAAGAATCAAACGAGAGTATCACAGTGTTGGTATCAAATCCTAATACTTTAGGTGAGTCAGTTTCTCTACATACTGTTGCTCATGATGCAGTATACTTTGAATATAATTATAACTTGACCTTTATGCTGCAGTCACGTGATAGGATACATCGACTAGGACTAAAGAAAGATGATAAAACAAATTACTATTATCTTATGACTGTCTCAGATAAAGAAATGTTTAACTTCATTGATCAAAAGATATATACAAGATTGAACGAAAAATCTGAACGAATGATTGCAGCGATAGACGGTGAATTCTTAATTCCTGAATTCGAAGATGATGAAATCGAAGAGATGAAAAGAATTATTTATTCAGAACGTGGATATTAATAAAGCAAAAAAGATAGATGTGGGCTTTTAATCCATATCTATCTTTTAGTTTAGTTATTTACTCTACTTTGAAGTTTCTAACTAGTTTAATTTTTAGGGTTTGCTTCTAATATAGCAATCCCTTGCCCCAAACGCTCTATAACGCCGGTGACAAGTGCATTACCCATACAGAAATATCTCATGCGATTATGCATGGTATTTGTCCAGTCATCAGGGAATCCATTCAATCTTTCACATTCGACAGGAGTTAAGAATCGAATACGTCCATCAACTTCTACAATATGTGTGCTTCGATTGATGCTAGCCTCGCTTGTAAGCATTGTTCTTCCAGGCTTTTCTAAAGAGTCAGTCAAGGACATACTGCCTTCAGAAAAGATATATTCGTGACCAGTAGCACTGGTTCGTTTGATTTTTTTTGGTCCTTTTAGATAAACAAACTTCTCAAGTTGCTCAGGAGATAGATAGTATTTTTCATCGACTGTCTCTTCTGGAACAAGTATTTCACCCAGAGTCGTGGGATTGACGTAAACAGCTTCTGTTTCGATTGTCGTGAACTTGCCATCTCGCATGATACCCGTATTAAAGATAGGTGTGGAGAAGGAATCGGAAATATCTACGATATCGTCAGATAGAGTTCCAACAGCATGGCGTTTCTTCACTATATGGGTCTGAACTGGGAATAATTCAGCAAACAAACCAGTTGAGAAGATGATATTCTCATCTAAATCTTCTGCTAATTTTTTTGAATAGTTATCATCGTTACGATAAGCAAAAATAAAAACTCTTCTTCTGCGTTGAGCAAATCCATACTCAGCAGCATTGATTACTCGCCATTGGACGGAGTAACCTAAGTTATTAAATGCTCCTAGCATAATAGAAAAATCTCTACCTCTTTGTGTAGAAGGAGATTTTAATAGGCGGTCAACGTTTTCTAACAGAACATACTTAGGGTTAGAGAGTTCGATTGCTCTTACAATTTCCCAAAATAACACGCCTTTTTTACCTTGAATACCCAACTCACCAGACAGTGATCGCGCAACAGAGTAGTCTTGGCAAGGGAAACCACCGACAATCATATCAATTTCTTTGTCGGTATAAAATGAGTCTGGGACTTCAGAAATGTCTTCGTTTAAATTTAGGCTGTCAGGAAAGCGTGCGTCATAACAATCGAATGCTTCTTGTGCTTTCTTGGAAGGTTCCCATTGATTAGCCCACTTTGTCTGAAATAAATTTTCATCAGCTCGTTCGAGCCCGACACGAAACCCACCAACCCCAGCAAACATTTCGAATATATGTAGTGGTTTAGTTGTCATTATTTGATACGAACATCCTTTCGGTTATGAATAAATCTATTATACATGATTTGGTAAAAAAGATCAATATTAGATACGAAATTACGTTAACATATTGTTTAAGGGATATAAATCTAAATGCTTACATACTTTTTATTACGGTATAATAAAGGAAACGCATACAAATATATTAAACTAATTGGTGGTGTGAATGATGGAATATGAAACGGTAGAACAAGTTTTAGCAAAATCAAAAGAAGCTGAAGGTAAACGTTTCGGCGATTATGATATTAATAAACGCCTGGATTCAAGAGGGAATAAAGGTGGTCTCGGCCAGGTTATTGAAGAGGGTTTATTTGAGTATCAAATTAATAGTGATTCTTCTGCCGATTTTGGTGAGTTAGGAATTGAATTAAAAGTTACACCTGTAAAAATAAATAGAAATAAAACTATTTCAGCAAAAGAACGACTGGTTTTAAATATCATCAATTACATGAATGAATATGACAAAAAATTTGAAGAATCTTCATTTTGGCAAAAAAATAAAAAGCTACTCATGATGTTTTATTTGTGGGAAAAAGATATAGAACGTAGAGATTATAAAATTTTGAAGTCACTTCTGTATAGTTTTCCCGCTGCAGATTTAGAAATTATAAGGCAAGATTGGGAAATAATAATTGGGAAAATCCGAGCTGGGAAAGCGGAAGAATTATCAGAGGGAGATACGCTTTACTTAGCTGCCTGTACAAAAGGTGCCAATAGAAGTTCATTACGTAAGCAACCATTTTCTGAAGCTTTAGCAATGCAACGGGCTTATTCACTCAAAGCATCCTATATGACAGTTTTAATAAGGCAGAAATTAAGTAATGAAAAAGTAATTTCGTTTGCAAAAGCTAATGAGTTACGAACAAAAACACTAGAAGAACTTTTATATGAAAAATTTGATCCATATTTAGGGAAAACAGTTTCTGAAATTAGTAATGAGATAGATTACGCCATTAACATGTCCAACAAGTCTGCCATACCAAATATGATCAGTCGTATCTTAGGAATAACAGGAACTAGACTAGATAAGATTGAAGAATTTGAGAAAGCTAATATTCAGTTTAAGACTATCCGCTTAGAACCAGATGGTATCCCAAAAGAACATATGTCATTTGAAAATATCGATTTTAATTATTGGCTTGAATCAGAATGGGAAGATTCTCAATTGTATGAGAAATTTGAGCCGACCAAATTCCTATTTATTGTCTTTCAATATAGTCAAACGAAAGACGAAAATCCGGAAAGAGAGCCTGTGTTCAAAACCATAAAGTTATGGAATATGCCAGAAAAAGTTATTAACGAAGAACTAAAAAAAATGTGGATAGAAGTCAAAAACATTTTGAGTGAGGGAGTCCAACTTGTAGATAAAGGAAATAGGGTCTTAAATAACCTTCCTAAACCAAAATCTAATGGAGTCGTGCATATACGACCAAAGGCAAAAGACGGTTCAGATAAAACGGATCTTCCTGATGGACAAAGAATTACAAAACAGTGCTATTGGTTAGATAGAGAGTATGTAGCAAAAATTATTAAGTAGTAATAGAGGAGTGCATCTTAATGAGCAAGTTCCGGAAGATACCTGCGACTGACGAAGCGTACAAGCAAACAAAGATTAGGTTTGCTGATATCTATGAGGATTTTATAAGATTCAATTTATCTATTCAGGATAAGGAAAAAGTTAAGTCAGTGAGCGGAAAGCCTGATTCGTATGCGCGCTACTTAATTAGATTAGTTATACTCTATGAAGAAATAATCGGAGATAAACTACTGGAAATTAAAACATTTGAAGCTATTAAGAAAATTGAAATTCTAAGAGATGCATTCAAAGATGAATTCTGCATTTACAATATCAGGGAGGCTAGATTTCCTAATGCTGCTTTAAATTCTTTTATCAGTTATGTAGCATATTTGAATAGTGAATCTGAAGAAATGATAGACAATGAATTAAACTATGATATTAATAAGCTAGATTTTGGTGAAGATATTATAGAAGAAACATCTGCTCTATATGAGAGGCCTCAGAAAAAGAAACCAAAGATAAAAGTAGGTTCATTATACGTTTATCCGCGTAATCGTTTAGTTGTGTATAAGGCAAAAATGAAGTGTAATTGGCAATGTGAGTTCAATAATCAACATGAAACTTTTACAAGTATGGCTAACAAAAAACCTTATTTAGATGCACATCACTTGATTCCCATGGCTACGCAAGACTACTATGATAATACAATAGATTTTACAGATAATGTCGTTTGCCTTTGTCCGACTTGTCATAGCAGAATTCATCATGCAATAATTCCACAAAAATTAGAAATGATTGAAGTTTTGTATGATAAGCGTAAAGACTTATATCAAAGGCACGAAATCGATATAAATAAGCAAAAACTGGAAAGTTACTATGGTATTTTTTAATCCCGAAAGGAGTCTTTTATGCATTTTCAAATAATTTCGAAGTCAGAGATAGATGAAGTAGTTAAGCTGAGAAGATACTGTTTTGAGCCGGTTCATGCGAACGCGACGGATGAGGATATGTTGCCGTGGCTGGAGCAGGGCGCGATTATAGGTGGTTATGATGGTAAGCAGTTGGCGACGCAGTTAGTTGTGTTTCCTTTTGTCTCGAATGTTTTTGGGGTTGAAATGAAGATGGGCGGCATTGGCTGGGTATCGACGTATCCGGAGTACCGTTCAGGTGGGCATACGTCGCAATTAATGCGCGAGTCTTTGGCGAAAATGCGTGCGGATGGACAGGTATTGTCTACGCTGGCGCCATTTTCTGAATCGTTCTATCGGAAGTTTGGTTGGGACGTTTATTTTGAAAATACGGAGTATCGCATTCCTTCTGATGCATTAACTTTGAGAGAATCGGAATCTGGTCGTGTGGTTCGTTTTAACTACACTGAAAAAGGCGAATGGTTTGAAAAAGTAAAGACATTCCACAATGAGGTGGTGCGGACTCTAAATGGTCAGATTTTCCGTGATAATGACTGGTGGCAACGTCTGGAAGACCGTGCTCCGGAAGATCATTTTGTGGTAAGTTTGGATGCGGATGGCCTGATTGAGGGGTACATACGTTATAACACGAAGGATGAAACGTTCCGAATCAAAGACTTTTATTCGATAAACGTGCATTCGGACCGGGTGTTGTGGGGCTATGTGCGTTCACACAGCTCTCAAGTTGAAGAAGTTGTCGGCACGATGCCGGCACACAGTTCTTTTCCGGTTATTTTTAAGGAACCGAATGTGGAACGGAAAGTTTACTTTGATAAGATGATTCGGATTGTGGATGTGGAAGCTTTCTTGAAGCTGTATCCGTTTGTTGAGCTGGAAGAAACGTTACACGTGAAAGTGAATGATTCGCAGGCGGAGTGGAACGACGCCTTTTTCCAGATTGGTCTGGATGGGTCAGTGGAAAAGGTGCTGGATGCGCCGGGGGATAAGGTTCTGGAAATGGACATCGGAGCGTTTTCGACGCTGATGGTTGGGTTCCACGGGATTGATTGGTATGAGCGCAATGGGCAGGCGAAGGTTGCTCCTTTGCTGGTGCCCGTGTGGCGGAAGGCGTTAGCGGCCGGTTATCCGAGTATAAATGAGAACTTTTAATAAAAGGATGTGTTTAGGATGGGGAAAGTTTTATTAGTAGTGAATCCTTCCTCGGGTCAGGAAGCGGGAAAACGTTATGCTGACTCTGTGGCCGAGGCGTTAGAGAAAAAATATTCTGAGGTTGTTGCGAAGTATACGGAAAAAGCGGGTGATGCGACGGCGTTTGCGAAGGAAGCGGCGCAAGAGCGTTATGAGGCTGTTTTTGTGATGGGTGGCGACGGAACGGTTAATGAAGGCGTAAGTGGATTAGCCGAAGAAGCGTATCGTCCGAAGTTTAGTTTTATTCCGCTGGGGACAGTGAATGATTTGGGGCGTTCGCTCGGAATCTCGATGAATCCGGAAGAGGCAATCAGTCAGTTGGATCGTTTGGTTGAGAAGAAATTAGATGTTGGCAAGATTAATAATCATTACTTTATCGATGTCGTCGCGATTGGGACGATTCCGGAGGCTGTTCAGGCAGTAGAGCCGGAACAGAAGACAAAACTAGGATCGTTCGCTTATGTTCTGGAAGGGCTGAAAGCTGTTCGGGATAATAAGAGTTATCTGTTCGATATGACGATTGACGATGAAAAGATTCAAGAAGAGTCAATGGCGGTATTAATTGCCTTGACGAATTCGGTCGGGGGCATGGAAACGTTGTTGCCGAATGCTTCTTATGATGATGGGAAGTTGCATCTGATTGTTTTGAAAGGCGATAATCTGGTGGACAAGGTGAGCTTGCTACCGAAGATTTTCTCTGGAAAAGCAATGGATGACCATAATGTGCTGTACCGTGCATTTGAGAAGGGGCATTTTTCTGTTGAAGACGGGGATGACTTGGTAACAAATGTAGACGGTGATCCGGGTGATAAGTTACCACTGGATATTACTGTATTACCGCAGCATTTAACGGTATTGGTACCAGAATAGGCTGTAGCGGTTGAGCTAGTTTTAAAAATATTCGGGAGTGTGTGGCTTATGCAAGTGAAAATCGTACGTAATACAGGGGTCTATGGCAGTGCCGGGCGTATGAATGTTAAAGTGGACGGGGAAATTGTGGGGCGTATTGTTCATGGTGAGCGATCTTACTTTCCCCTGAAAAATAAAACAGGAAAGCTGCAAGTTCAAATTTTAGGTTCTAAAAGTAATGTTTTGGATGTGACAGATGGGGATGTTGTTGAGTTGACGACTGTTCCTAGGGCGAGGCACGTCTGGTTTGTGAGCTTTCTGTTTATGCTTGCAATTGTGGCCGTAACGGATCGGGTCTTGAAGCTTTCCTTGTTCAGTGTGGTTATTTTGATAAATCTGAGTAAGTTTTTCTGGAATGAATATAGAATAGTGAAAAAATGATAGCAGTGGCTGATTCATTTTTTAGTTTTTTGTAGTAAAGGGTTTTATAAGTTTCTGGGGGAACGTCATTCATTGTGTAGACGTGCAAAGGTCAGTGAAGAAGTGAAGACCTATGCACTAAAAACTTGAAAAAGGTGCAAAGTTCAGTTAAAAAAGACTAACTCTTGCACTATTTACCGCGAAAGCGTGCAGAAGTCAGTCTAAATCAACCAACCTTTGCACGCTGTCTGTAGGCATTTCTGACCTAAAGTATAAATGAGGATTGTTAGATAAATAAAAAAGCATTGGATGCTTATTCTGAAACTGTTCAGAATAGGAGTTTCCGATGCTTTTTTTCTTGGGAGGTGATTGGTTTGAGGGGATCTAGGGTGGTTTAATTACGCTATGAGATTTTTTTAAAAGTTCTGAGCACATTATTTTGAATTAAACTTATCAGATGATAAAATATTAAAGGTAAACATGAGAATTTGGGAGAGGTGAAAGAATGTTTTTAGCTTGGAATGAAATTAAGCACGCAAAACTACGCTTTACATTGATTATCGGGGTTATGACTTTGATTTCGTATTTGGTATTTTTCTTAGTAGGATTAGCGTACGGATTAGCAATGGATAACCGCACGAGTGTTGATAAGTGGGATGCATCGGGAATTGTTTTGACGGATGAATCAAATGCGAATATCAACATGTCCATGATGCCGCGGAGTTTAGCGGACGATGTGGATGCGGATGAGGTAGCGATTTTGGGGCAAGCACCTAACGTTGTCAGAAAAGAAGGCGAAACGGGCGAAGATGCAAAAATTAACGTGACGTTCTTCGGGATTGAGAAGGATCAATTTTTGATGCCGGATTTAATCGATGGTGAGGAATTCACTGAGGATTATGAAGTTATTGCTGATATCAGTTTGCAGGAAGAGTTCGGTATTGAACTGGGCGATGTTTTGAAAATGGCTGGTTCTGAATTGGAAGTTGAAGTTGTTGGATTTACTGAAGACGCGAAATTTAACGTAGCGCCGGTTCTATATACAACGGTAAATACGTACCAAGATGTTCGTTTTGGTCAAATCGATGAATCTGAGGAAGGACGCATCAGTGCAATTATTGCACGTGATGAATCTTTCTCAGATATAGAATTGGATAATGAAGACTTGCGCTCTTATTCAATCAAGGAATATATTGAAGAGATTCCTGGCTATATGGCGCAAGTGTTAACGTTCGGATTGATGATTGGTTTCTTGATCGTGATTGCAGCAATCGTAATCGGAATCTTTATGTATGTACTGACGGTTCAAAAATCGAGCCTGTTCGGCGTTATGAAGGCTCAAGGAATTTCAACTGCCTATATTGCGAAGTCAGTCGTTGCACAGACCTTCATTTTGGCGGCAGTGGGTGTCGGAATCGGCCTTATTTTAACGGTCGGCACAGCCTTTGTATTGCCGGCTACAGTTCCGTATTCAACAAACATTATTTTCTTGGCAGTGATTACGGGAATGTTGATTCTGTTTGCGGTATTGGGTGCTTTCTTCTCAGTACGTGCGATTGCCAAAATAGATCCGCTAGAAGCGATCGGTTAGGAGGTTCATATGAAATTAATAGATGCAGTAGACGTTTCGAAAAAGTTTGATGATGGTGGTAAAGAAATTGAAGCGCTGAAGAAAACGAACTTCTCCGTTTCAGCTGGCGAATTCGTCGCAATTATTGGGCCGAGTGGTTCGGGTAAGAGTACATTGCTGACGATTTTGGGTGGTTTACAAACGCCGACGACCGGAAAAGTTGAAATTCAAGAGAAGGAATTTAGTGAAGTCAGTGACAAAAAACGTACGAAGTTACGTTTTGAGGAAATTGGTTTTATTTTACAAGCTTCGAACTTGGTGCCTTTCTTGAAAGTACGCGACCAGTTACGTTTGGTTAATAAAGTGAACGGTACGAAATTCGATTCGGAAAAGAATAAAGAATTGATGGATGGACTGGGAATTGAAGAGTTAGAAAATAAATACCCAAGTGATTTGTCAGGTGGTCAAAGACAACGTGTGGCGATTGCGCGTGCGTTGTACCATGACCCGGCTGTTATCTTAGCAGATGAGCCGACTGCCAGCTTAGACACGGAGAAGGCATTCGAAGTTGTGGAAATTCTGGCTCGTGAAACGAAAGAAAAACAAAAAGCTACCATCATGGTAACCCATGACGAGCGTTTGATTTCTTATTGTGACCGCGTTTATGTCATGAAAGATGGCGTACTCAGCGAGAGAGAAAAAGAAGCAGAAAAAGAGTAATAAAAACGGAGTTGGGAGAAGGTTCCCAACTCTTTTTTTTGTGGGCTGGATGGTAGAAGTCTGCACAAGTTGATGGGAGATACATTAGGTGGACACGGACGTCTTCACCACTTGGCATTCTGGTATGGTGCACCCCAACATCTGGATGATTTATCTGAAGCATGGTGTATCCCAAGCACGTTGTATGTATATTATAGAGCCAGGTGGAAACCGTATCGAGTTGTTCGGAGATACAGGTTACCTCATCTTGGATCCAGATTACCCAACAGTCGAATGGGAAGCAAAAGATACAGAATTAGCAATTATCTGGTATGGTGGCGAATTGCCAAGTACATACTTCCGTTACGGAACGCCAGCGATTGTAGATACCGATGAGGCTTCAAATATTTACTACAACCCACTTGAAAATAAATTAAAAGAAGAGCGTGCGATTCGCAATCGCCTTGAACCAAAATTCAAGGAAGCAATTGAAGAAAAACGCCCGGA
Organism: Jeotgalibaca porci; assembly: GCF_011299095.1. Lineage (NCBI taxonomy): Bacteria > Bacillati > Bacillota > Bacilli > Lactobacillales > Carnobacteriaceae > Jeotgalibaca > Jeotgalibaca porci. The sequence goes on from NZ_CP049889.1 coordinate 1,583,063, forward strand.
AGCTGAGCATATTAAATAACACAAACATTGCTGCTGTAAGTCCGGGATAAATTCAGCCCGGACTTTTACTTAATTTAGGAGGAATAATAACATGAGTAGACCAGAAGTAGGAAAAAGTGTAAAAACAGGTAACTTTACAACGAACTATCTAGAAGTAGGAGAAAAGAATGGCGGTACACCGTTACTATTCATTCACGGATCAGGCCCAGGTGTTTCAGCGTATGCTAACTGGCGTTTAGTATTGCCACTATTAGAAGATGTGGCACACGTGTATGCAATGGATATGATCGGCTTCGGTTTCTCAGACAAACCGACAGGTGCTGAAGTAGATTATGGTAAAGAACTGTGGACTCAACAGATTATCGATTTCTTGGATGCACTGGATATCGAAAAAGTAATTCTAGTTGGTAACTCGTTCGGTGGTTCGTTATCCTTCTCAACAGCTCTAAAAGTTCCAGACCGTGTTGAAAAGATTATTACAATGGGAGCAATGGGGCCACAAGGACAAATTCCATACGGATTAGACCAAGTTTGGGGTTACAAAGGAACAGAAGAGCATATGGTTGAATTGATCGACTTGTTCACTTACGACAAGAAATTTGCAACGAAAGAATTGGCGCATGTACGTTACGAAGCGTCAATGGAAGAAGGATTCCATGAAGCGTTTAGCTCCATGTTCCCACATCCACGCCAACCATCCGTTGATAACCTTTCGTTCCCGGATGAGACGTTCAAGAAGATTGAACATCAAACATTACTGGTACACGGTCGCGAAGATGCCGTTGTTCCAGTAACAAACTCAGAGCGTTTGATTCACTTGCTGCCAAACGCAGAGCTGCATATTTTCGGCGGCTGCGGACACTGGACGCAAATTGAGAAATCAGAAGAGTTTGCAACGCTGGTTAAGAATTTTATTAAGAAATAATAGTGAGTGATTTCGAAAGAGGCTGGGATTAATTTTCAGCTTCTTTTTGTTGCTCTTTATTAAGGGTGTGTGAATATAAATAAATTGTAACAAGAGCGATGACGTGCTTTCTAAGTCGTTAGCAAGCCATCTGAATTTAGAAAACGTTTCAATAACCGTCAATTCAAGTTGTACTAAACTTGCGACTTTTGCAAATAAGTGCAAAAGGAAAGGAAATACGGCAAAATAACTTTGCTGTTTAAAGGGTTTTCCGTTACAATTTATTTATAACAAACTGAAGGGAGTTCAAATATAATGAGAGTAGATTTAACAGCAAAGCCTTATAACTTGTCGGCAGAAGACATCAAATGGGTTGAACAGACAATCGCTGGTATGACTGAAGAGGAAAAAATCGGTCAATTATTCATCAATATGGGAGCTGAGCGTACTGAAGAGTATTTAACAGGCGTTCTGAACACGTATCACATCGGAGGGGTTCGTTACAACCCAGGTAAAGCTGATGAAGTTTACGAACAAAACAAGATTCTTCAAGAGAACAGTAAGATTCCAATGCTAATCGCTGCCAACACAGAAATGGGTGGTAACGGTGCTGCAACTGATGGAACTTACATCGGTAACGAAATCAAAGTTGCTGCTACGAATGATCCAAAATACGCTTACGAATTAGGCCGTGTTTCTGGTGTTGAAGCTGCTGCAATCGGATGTAACTGGAGTTTCGCACCAATCGTTGACTTGTTACGTAACTGGCGTAACCCAATCATCTCAACGCGTACGTGGGGTGAAGATGTAGACCAAACAATTGAATTGTCATTGGAATACATGCGTGGAATTCAAGAGAGTGGTATTGCACCAGCTGCAAAACACTTCCCTGGTGACGGAATTGACGAGCGTGACCAACATTTATCAGCTGCTCCTAACCACTATTCAACTGAAGAGTGGGACGAAACATTTGGTCGTGTTTACGGCTCATTGTTTGAAGCAGGTCTACCGTCTATTATGGCTGGACATATTGCACTTCCTTCTTACGTACGTAAATTTAATCCAGACGCAACACTTCAAGAAGCAAACATGCCTGCTACATTAAGCAAAGAAATCTTAACAGATTTGTTGCGTGAGCAAATGGGCTTCAACGGTGTTGTTGTTACTGATGCGAGCCACATGGTTGCGATGACTTCCGTAATGAAACGTAAAGATATGCTTCCACAAGCAATCGCTGCAGGTTCTGACCTGTTCTTATTCTTCAACGATCCAGACGAAGATTTCCAATGGATGCTAGAAGGCTACAAAAACGGTGTGATTACTGAAGAGCGTTTGACTGAAGCATTAACACGTATCTTAGGTATGAAAGCAATGCTTGGTCTACACAAAAAAGCGAAGACTGAAATTTTGCCGGCTAAAGAAGAAGCAATGGCTAAAATTGGTTTGCCAGAAAACTTGGCAATCGCTGAAGAAGTAGCTGACAAAGCAATCACTTTAGTGAAGAACAACGAAAACATTTTCCCAATCTCACCAGAAACGAAGAAACGCGTTCTACTTGTAGACGTTGCTGGAACAAAAGGTGGATTTGGAGCAATGATTGGGAACAACGAAAAACCATCTGCTAAGATGAAAGAAATTCTTGAAGCAGAAGGATTCGAAGTTTCAATTTGGGAATCAGCTGAAGAGCGTATCAGTGGTCTACCACTAGAAGAACGTCAAAAAGAATTGCGTAACGTTTATGCACAAAAACGTCCAATCGCTGATTTGACTGACAACTATGACTTAATCATTAACTTGGCAGTTGTTAACCCGAATACTGATCAACGTATTCAATGGCCAGCTTCGAAAGGTACGCCGGACATTCCGTTCTACGTACACGAAGTACCAACAATTTTTGTATCCTTGCAAGCGCCATTCCATTTGGCTGACGTTCCGCAAGTACAAACATATATCAACGCATACGATGCTAAAGAAATTACAATGAAAGCATTGGTTGAGAAGTTCTTGGGTCGTTCTGAGTTCGTAGGTGTATCTCCAGTAGATGCATTCTGTGGCTTCGAAGACACAAAATTCTAAGATAATAAAATTTTCACGGAGTCCTCGTGACTCCGTGTTTTTTGTAGTTTTTTTCGCAAAAGGCTCACTCAGATCGAAAAGTCAGTTTGAGTGAGCTGTTTTTTTCTCAAAAGGCTCACTCAGGGCTAAAAATCGGTTTGAGTGAGCTTTTTTTTCTCAAAAGGCTCACTCAGATCGAAAAATCAGTTTGAGTGAGCTGTTTAGTAAAGTGAGTACTGATTGGTGCTTCATTCCCCATTCTGGTTCTTTAAGCGGGAATCTATTAGAATGATGGCAAATATGCTAAACTATACAAAAGTAAGTAGAATGTGAGATGGGAAGGTTGAGGGCATGGAGAAATATAGAATCAATCCAGATAATGGTCTGGAATTTGGAATTTACACGTTAGGGGATCATTTGGCGAACCCAAATACCGGTGAAAGGATTTCGGCCCAACAGCGGATTCAGGAGATTATTGAATTTGCTAAACTTGCTGATCAGGCGGGAATCGATTTCTTTAGTGTGGGCGAGAGCCATCAAGAATATTTTGCAACGCAGGCACATACGGTCGTGCTTTCTGCAATCGCACAAGCAACGAAAAACATTAAAATAGGAAGTTCCTCAACGATTATTAGTACATCTGATCCCGTTCGTGTTTACGAAGATTTTGCAACGTTGGACTTAATCTCCAATGGTCGTGCGGAGATTATTGCGGGGCGTGCATCGCGGATCGGATTATTTGAGTTGTTAGGCTACGATTTGCGTGACTACGAGGAATTGTTTGAAGAGAAATTTGAACTCCTTTTGAAATTAAATGAAGAAGAAGTTGTGAACTGGGAAGGGCAGTTCCGCGCACCATTACGCAATGCGCAAATCTTGCCACGACCAAAAAATGGAAGTTTGCCGATTTGGCGTGCTGTGGGTGGTGCCCCGGCTAGTGCGATTAAAGCCGGTTATGCAGGTGTGCCGATGTTCTTGGCAATGTTGGGCGGACCCGCTTCACACTTTAAAAATTCAGTGGATGCATATCGTGAAGCAGCGCGACGAAGCGGTTTTGATCCGAGCGAGTTACCGGTCGCAACAGCGGGATTTTTCTTTGCGGCCGATACAACGCAACAGGCGCAGCGTGATTACTATTCCCATATTAATGAAGGGATGAAGTTAACCAACGGAAGCGGCTTTCCTAAGCAGCAATTTGCGCAAGGTGCGGATCCCCGCGATATCATGAACGTCGGGAGTCCACAACAAATTATTGAAAAAATACTTTATCAACATGAGATGTTTGGACACCAACGTTATATTGCACAGATGGATTTTGGCGGTGTACCATTTGATAAGTTAATGCGAAATATTGAGTTAATCGGAAATGAGATTTTACCAGCGATTAAAAAATATACGAAAAAAGACAAGGGGAATGACTAGATGCGAGTAGTTGTTTTGTCCGGGTCAAATGTGGGAACGAAGACGCGGACGGCGATGAATTATACCGTCGCTGAAATAGAAAAAAATTATCCGGATAGTGAAATCACGCTACTGGATTTAGCAGAATATCAGATGCAGTTCAGTGATGGACGGAACTATCTCGAGTACGAAGGAGATACAAAATATATTGCTGAAACAGTGATGAACGCAGATGCGCTGATTATCGGAACGCCTATTTTCCAGGCTTCGATTCCGGCATCTTTGAAAAATGTTTTTGATTTATTACCGGAGAAAGCGTTGCGTGATAAGGTTGTCAGCATGGTTGTTACGGCTGGATCTCCGAAGCACTACTTGATTGCTGAACAACAATTGCGACCGATTCTTTCTTACATGAAGGCACAGCTTGTCCACACGTACGTCTTTATCGAAGAAAAGGATTTCTACCGCAATGAAATTATTAACGATGATATTATTTTCCGTCTTCAACGTCTGGTTGAAGATACGATGGTCTTGACCGAAACGTATCAAACAATTTGGGAAGCCAAAGAAGCCGAATACGGGTTCTAATGAAAGAAGCGCTGTTGTGGCGCTTCTTTTATTTGGAGAAAATTTAACACAAAGAAACGAATTAGAACTATTCAGCTGTTATATAACAAACTTATATATCGTTATACTGTCTTAAAACAAAATTAATCACACTATCCATTGCTAATAGGGGCGGGCGGTGCTAAAATTAAGACAATTTTTTAGTTTTGTTTGGTGGAGAAAGGAAGCGTAAAGATGACTAAAGAGGCAAAAGAAAAAATTCTAAAAATAATTGAGAAAAATAGCCGTTTAACGAATGTGGATATCGCGGTAATGTTGGATTTGGATCCAATGGATGTGGCGACGGCCCTGAAACAAATGGAAGAAGATAAAGTAATTTGCGGCTACCATACCCTGGTAAACTGGGACAAAGCTGCAGATGATGAAGTCTCTGCCGTCATCGAGTTGAAAGTGAATCCGCAGCGTGGAGCAGGATTTGATAAGATTGCCGAACGGGTGTACCAATATCCGGAAGTGGATGCTGTTTATTTGATGTCAGGCGCATATGATTTACTTGTCGAAATGCGAAAAGCACCGATGAAGGAAATCGCTGGATTTGTGGCGAACCGTCTCTCTACAATCGATGAAGTGCAATCAACCGCGACACATTTTATTCTAAAACGCTATAAAGATCACGGTACCTTATTTGTTTCGGAAGATCGTGACAAACGGATGGTGGTTTCACCGTGAGAAATCCGTTAAATCAAAAAGTTCAAGCAATTAAACCATCCGGTATTCGCCGTTTTTTTGAAATTGCGAATGAAATTCCCGGTGTTATTTCTTTAGGTGTGGGAGAACCCGACTTCGACACGCCTTGGGTTATTCGTGAAGAGGGGATGTATACCCTCCAAAAAGGGTTTACTTTTTATACGGCAAATGCCGGTCTGATGGAACTCCGTCAAGAAATCAGTAACTATCTTTACCGGAAATACAACCTTTCTTACAGTGCGAAAGATGAAGTTTTGGTAACTGTCGGGGGAAGTGAAGCGATTGATTTGGCGTTGCGCGCAATGTTGGATCCGGGCGATGAAGTGATTGTTCCGGAGCCTAGCTACGTTTCATATGTTCCATGTGTCGTGTTGGCGGACGGGGTTCCGGTTACGATTCCGTTGCAGGAAGCGCACCAATTCCGCCTGCAACCAGAAGAACTGGAAGCAGCCATTACACCAAAAACTAAAATGGTCGTTCTTTCCTATCCGAATAATCCAACCGGTGCGATTATGAATCAGGAAGATTTGGAAGCTATTGCAAAAGTGATTATTGATAATGATTTGTATGTCATTAGTGATGAAATCTATAGTGAATTATCCTATCAGGAAGAGCATATCAGTATCGCATCTCTGCCAGGGATGCACGAACGAACAATCGTAATCAATGGTTTTTCGAAAGCATTTGCGATGACCGGATGGCGTCTCGGCTATGCAGCAGGTCCGAAAGTGATTTTGGAAGAAATGACGAAAATTCATCAATTTGCGATTATGGCGGCACCGACTTCCAGCCAGTATGCCGGTATTGCAGCATTACGAGACTGTGACCGAGAAGTTCAAGAAATGCGTGAGAGTTACAATCAACGCCGTCGTTATTTGATGAATGCTTTGAAAGAGTTAAATCTCCCTTGTTTTGAACCTTATGGTGCTTTTTACGTCTTTCCAAATATTTCAGAATTCGGCATGACTTCGGAAGAATTTGCGACACAATTAGTGTTGGAAGAGAAAGTAGCCGTCGTTCCGGGAAGTGCCTTTGGAGATTCCGGCGAAGGGTTCATTCGGATTTCATATGCCTATTCGATTGAAGAGTTGCGTGAGGCCTTCTTACGTGTCGGTCATTTTATCGAACGCTTACGTAATCAATAAAGTTCAGTAAACATGAACTTCGTTACTAAACGTCGTATAATAAAGACAGAAAGGGCGGTCACAATGAAAAAGATATTAATCAAAGGTGTAAGAGGCTACCAAAAGAATATTTCGCCTCTCTTTCCGCCGAGTTGTCGTTATTATCCGACGTGTTCTACTTATATGATTCAGGCAATTGAAACGCACGGTGCGGCCAAAGGAACGTTAATGGGGACAGCACGGATTCTGCGTTGCCAACCATTTGTTAATGGGGGTTTTGATCCCGTACCGAAGAAATTTACGTTACGCAGAAATCCCAACGCGGATGAACAACTCATCGCGATGCGCGAGGAAATGGAAAAGCGAGTAGAGTCTGATTTGAAAAAAATGTCATGAATAAATGGTTGTGTTTATCTATTAAGGATAAATACAATCATTTTTTTTCATTTAGGGAGTATCTTTGATAGGGGCAGAAAAACAGGACTCTCGTAATCTTTCGAGAGTCCTGTTTCATTTAAATTAATTTTTCCCGCTTGCTCTGTCATTTCGAATGCTCCGAATAGAAGTCTGAACCGTTTTAAACATCCCGGCATCTGAGTAGATCAGGACGTTTGAACGATACAACATCATTGAAATGAAAGTGATGAGGACCGTAAAAGCAAACATAACGACCATCGAAATTCCAATTTCAGAGGCGCCGGCTGTTTCAGAGGCGATTCGGAATGGCATAATGAATGGTGTGAATAAAGGAATGTGGGAACCAATTTTAATAATCGGGTGTGTCGTATTCACAAGCGCGAACATCCCACCGTAAAAGCCCATTAAGGCGATAAATACGATTGGTGTAACGGCTTTGGATACATCCTCAATTTTCGAAACAAGTGAACCTAGGAACGCAGCGATAACGGCGTATAGGAAAATTCCCATTACAAAATAGTACATGGAAACGCCGATGACAGCGCGAAGCGTTTGGAAAATATCGATTCCTTCCGGCATAAGATTCTTCACAACATCGAATTGGAAGGCGATGATACCCATCAATGCATAGAAGCCAATTTGTGTTAAACAAATGAAGAAAATCGCTGTGAGTTTACCAAAGAAATGGGTTGTAGAATCAACACTGGATAAAATAACTTCCATAATCCGGGTGCCTTTTTCAGATGCAATTTCTTCAGCAATGATACTAGAGTACGTCATGATAAACATGAATATTGCAATACTAATGGCATAGGCAGCGCCCAACTTGATGCCACTTTCGGTTTGATCACCGTAAACAACATTTCCATCTTCGAAAGAAATCGTGTTTGATTCGATAACGGGTGGGGTGGACAACGTACTAATATCTTCAGCGGACAAATTTAATTCTTCCGCTTGTAATGTGATTTGTAAGTTGGCGAGCAAAGCTTGAATATAAGTCAAATCAAGTGTTTCACTGTCTGATGTATGGATGTAAGAAGCATTGAAAATGCTACCTTCTTGCGCAACCGTTAAGTAGCCGTCCAAACCTTCCAATTCCATTAACTTTTCAGCATCTTCAACAGATGCTACGCCGGATTCAACAGCATAACTCGTGTTCTCCTGTTGCAGAACTTCCGTTACTTCAGGAGAATCAGAGAAGACCGCGATAGTGGGTACTTCGGTTTCGATTGTTTCAATGTATTTGAAAATACCACCAATAATAGCTAAAAGGATAATCGGACTCAGCATCATCGTAACGAATCCGAGTGATTTTACATTTTTACGATAAACTTGCCCAACGATAACCCAAAATTTACTCATGTGTCGCACCTGCTTTCAAACGGAATATTTCATCCAGAGTGGGTGGCTGTTGGCTGAAAGTAGGGATATAGCCATTTTTAGTCACTTCTGTAAAAATAGCGTGGCCGTAAGATGGATCCTCTAAATCCAGAACTTGGAAGCCATCCGCATTATGGGAAACGGTCTTAACACCTGGGAGAGCCAATAGTTGGTCATCGCTTAAGGGTGACTCCAAGAAAAGTTTAGTCCGACCGAACTGCTCGCGAATGTCCGTCACGACACCTTTTAAAACAACAGAACCGTTTCTTAACATAACTAAATGATCGCAGATATCTTCAACGTTATTCATATTATGACTTGAGAAAATAACACTGGAGCCGTGCTTACGTAGTTCCTTGATTCCTTCTTCTAACAGGCTGGCATTAACAGGATCCAAGCCACTGAACGGTTCATCCAGAATAATGAGTTTCGGTTCATGTAGCAAAGTAGAAATGAGTTGGACTTTTTGTTGGTTCCCTTTGGAGAGCGTTTTAACTTTATCCGTTTTCTTACCTTTTACTTGGAACTTATCCATCCAGTAATCGATTTTCCCTTTGACATCATTTTTCGACATCCCGCGTAACTGTGCAAAATAAATGAGCTGCTCTTCAATCGAAACCCGTGGATAGAGTCCGCGTTCTTCTGGTAGGTAACCAATGACATTGTAGTCGTCTTTCGTAAGTGGTTTACCATTCCAGAGGACAGCACCGCTATCTGCAGTCAAAAAATCGAGAATCAAACGAAAGGTTGTTGTCTTTCCGGCACCGTTTTGGCCAATCATACCCATGATTTCGCCTTCGCGAATTGTAAATGAAACGTCATCCACTGCTTTTAGGCTGCCAAAGGACTTGTATAGCTGTTTGACTTCTAACATGTATGTTCCTCCAAACGTAATTTACTTGTAACAACTTGATTATACGCTTAATATGTCTAATTCGAAAGTTAAAACCGAAGTAGTAAAAGAAATAATTTAGCGTATTCGGGTTCTCTTTCGCATCGTAATCATGCGCTATATGGTATTATATTTGTAAAAGGGAGGCTGGCTATGAATGATAAGCTCCCTTCAAAGTAGACACTGAAAAAAACAAACTACTTTGAAGGGGGTTTTTTTCTATGACTAGAAAACATACCGATCCAGAACTGTTACATTTAATTGATTTACACCTAAGGGGTGTTTCTTATCGAACACTTGTTGATCAGCACCATCTCAAACTATCTGATACCACTTTTATGAATTATGTCCATCGGTACCAGGACCATGGCATGGAAGGGATCCGCTCCCAGAAGAATTACCGCAGTTACTCGAAAGAATTCAAGCAGAAAATTGTAGCTGAATACCTACAGACGGGTTACGGCTTTTCATACTTAGCCGCTAAATATAACATTCCATCTAAAACAACGGTAAACAAATGGGTAATTCGATATACTGAAGGAAAAGAGAATGAGACATATTCTCCGAAATCTGAGGTGTACAACATGACGGGTGTTAAAAAATCATATGAAGAAAAATTAAAAATCGTAGAAGATTACATAGCCAATCGCCTGACTTATCTGGAAGCAGCGGAGAAAAACCATGTAAGTTACAGTAACATTTATTCCTGGGTGAATAAATACAAAAAGCATGGACCGATAGGTCTGGAAGACAACCGGGGCCGCGGGAAGCCCACGGAAATTCAAACAACGGAAGAACGTTTAAACGCAGAAGTAGAGACACTTAAAGCCCGGAACAAATGGCTAGAAATGGAGAACGATGCGTTAAAAAAGCGCCGAAAAATCGCTGGGAATCACAAATCACAGGGGTTAGACAAGAAGTGGAATATTTAACTATTGAAGAATTAAAGCATAAATATCCCGTTATCCATCTTTGTGACATACTGGGTATCGCCAAATCCAGCTACTATAAGTGGTTAAAACGGGAACCCTCAGAAACAGAATTAAAACGCCTGAAACTGATGTGGGCGATCAAAGGAATCCACGAGGCATTCGGTGGGATTTACGGCTACCGAAGAATGACCATCTTTCTCAACTTTTTTAGAAGAGCGAAAGTGAATCATAAGTGTGTACACCGCCTCATGAGAATCATGGGGATCACAGCCGTCATCCGTCGCAAAAGAAGGAACTACGTGCCACACAAAGCTGCACATGTGGCTGAAAACATCTTAAACCGTGATTTCCACGCTGAAAGACCCATGGAAAAGTTATTGACGGATGTCACGGAATTCCGGTTGACCAATGGGACAAAACGTTACCTGAGCGCTATTTATGACCTCGGGTCAAAGAAAATCGTGGCTTATAAAACCAGTCACCGCAATGACAACCCGTTAGTACTGGATACACTAAAGCAGATTTTGGGTGATGTAAAGCCTGAAACCACACTGATTCATAGCGACCGCGGTTCCCAGTACACCTCCCATGCCTTTAACAAGATGATTAAAGATCACCAGATAATCCATAGTATGTCACGCGTCTCGAAATGTATTGACAACGGCCCTATGGAAGGCTTTTGGGGTACCCTCAAGGTGGAGATGTTTAACCTGGATACGTTTGACAGACCAGCGTACTTAGACCGGAAAATCAAGGCATACATCGCGTTCTTCAACAATGAACGCGTTACTTTGGATATGGGATTAGCAATTCCTACGGAAGAGAAGATTCTACAAATGATTGCATAAACGCTACAAAAAAAAGACCACACATTTTTACATGCATGGTCTAAAATACTTTGTTTTTTTACCTGTCTACTTGACAGGGGGCAGTTCAGAAACATGTACCGAATCTTTTGACCTTATTACGTTTATTTATGATTCCTATTTATTTGCTGGTTTTCTATATGGAAAGCCCCAACGCGTTACAGTATGCGTTATATATTTTTATTGCTGCCAGTTTTACCGATGTATTGGATGGCTACTTGGCCCGCAAATATGAAGTAGTCTCGAAATTCGGGATTGTGGCTGATCCTTTCGCGGATAAAATGATGCAGGTTGCGGTTCTTTATACCCTCTATGACACGGGTTATCTGGAGGTTTGGTTTTTCTGGATTATCTTAGTGAAAGAAGTGCTGCAGATAGTGTTGGGTGTGTGGATAGTCAGTCTGAAGCCGCGTATTATTATCCCGGCAAATATTTTCGGAAAAGCAACGACTGTGTTGGTATTTCTAACCATCATTCTCGCAGCTTTCCAAATTCCTGGTATATTCTGGATGCAAGTCGTGGTTGCACTTCTCGCAATTATTACATTTTCTCAGTATATGTTGAAATTCTATCAAAAATACCAAGCGCGCAAATAAAAAAATCTTACTCAGCCTAGCTGGGTAAGATTTTTTGTTTATTATTGTGATTAACAGCGGCTGAGTAGTCGTTTTATCCGCAAAACGCTGACTCAAACGTGAAACTGGCTTTGAGTAGTCGTTTTATCCGCAAAACGCTGACTCACACGCGAAACTGGCTTTGAGTAGTCGTTTTATCCGCAAAACGCTGACTCACACGCGAAACTGGCTTTGAGTAGTCGTTTTGTTCGTAAAACGCTGACTCAAACGTGAAACTGGCTTTGAGTAGTAGTTTTGTTCGTAAAACGCTGACTCAAACGTGAAACAGCCTTTGAGTAGTCGTTTTATCCGCAAACCGCTGACTCACACGCGAAACTGGCTTTGAGTAGTCGTTTTGTCCGCAAAACGCTGACTCAAACGTGAAACTGGCTTTGAGTAGTCGTTTTGTTCGTAAAACGCTGACTCAAGCGTGAAACTGGCTTTGAGTAGTCGTTTTATTCGTAAAACGCTGACTCACACGCGAAACTGGCTTTGAGTAGTCGTTTTATCCGCAAAACGCTGACTCAAACGTGAAACTGGCTTTGAGTAGTCGTTTTATTCGTAAAACGCTGACTCACACGCGAAACTGGCTTTGAGTAGTCGTTTTGTCCGCAAAACGCTGACTCACACGCGAAACTGGCTTTGAGTAGTCGTTTTGTCCGCAAAACGCTGACTCACACGCGAAACTGGCTTTGAGTAGTCGTTTTATCCGCAAAACGCTGACTCAAACGTGAAACAGCCTTTGAGTAGTCGTTTTATCCGCAAACCGCTGACTCAAATCCAATATGGACTCTGAGTGCTCTACCACTAATGCAACTCCGGATAAGCCCGAGCCACATATTCCCCAATCCGCGAAATAGCTTCTTTCAAATCTTCGGTTGACTGGGCAAATGAAATTCGGAGATAACCTTCACCCATCGAACCAAATGCAGAACCGGGTGTGATAGCAACGTGAGTATGCTCTAATAATTCCATCGCAAACGCTTCTGATGATTTATTGAAGGCCTGGATATTTGGGAAAGCGTAGAAGGCGCCTTCTGTTTTCAAACACGTGAAGCCGGGAATTGCGTTCAGACCATCCACAACGATATGACGACGTTCATCATAAGCCTGTAAGTATTCACGTACGATTGTTTGGTCGGATTCTAGAGCTGCAACGGCAGCATCTTGTGTGAAAGGAGCCACCGCAAAGCCAATCCCTTCGCGGAATTCTGCCATGACGTGAATCGCTTGTTTATGACCCACAACATACCCAGCTCGCCAGCCGGTCATCGCATAAGTTTTCGAAAAACTGTTCACAACGAAATGATTCTCGCTGGCGCCTGGAATTTGGAACAAGCTGACATGTTCCTTGCCGTCATAAATAATATTTTCATAGACCTCATCCGATAGAATTGTAATTTTATGTTTATCGGCAACGGCTAGAATCGCTTCATAATCTTCACGGTCCAAAATCGAACCCAAGGGATTATTCGGCGAATTGATAATCAGTAGTTTAGTCTTGTCCGTAATCGCTGCTTCGATGTCTGCTGCTTGAATCTTAAATTGATTCTTTTCGTAAACAGGGACGTCAACTGCCTGCGCACCGACTGACATAATCTGCCCCAAATAGTTCGGGTAGTGTGGATTGGAAACCAACACTTCATCGCCTTCGTTCAATACACTCATCATCACTAATAAAATACCTTCTGTAGCTCCAAACGACGCCATAATATTATCCGGCTCGAATTGAAACCCAGTCATTTTAGTATATTTATCCGCAACTGCCGTTTGGAAATTATGTTCGCCCACGTTGGGTCCATAGTACGTACGATTTTCGTTAATGCCCTGAATAGCAGCCTGCTTAATAAAATCCGGTGTTTCAAAATTAGGTTCACCCATTGTCAGCATAATCGGATTGCCGATTTCACGCGCGCGTTTTGCCATTTTACGAATGCTGGATGCTGGGTAGTTTTGTGATAATGTCGACCATTGATGCATAGAATATGCCACCTCTAACTTCTAAATTTATTCTAACTATCATAACAGTTTCGTTGCTTCTGGGAAAGTACTAGTTTTTCTTACGAAAATTTCATTTAACACTTGTTCTATTAAATGCAAACGGTTAAAATAGAAACAGACTAAGAAAAGGAGGGTAACACAATGAATAACATTGTTGCAGTACACGTTTACAATCAATACGAAACTACCTCCTTCCATAGAACGATTTGACCATTTATTTTAAATGAAAATGGGCGTAATCTGTCACGGACGGATTACGCTCTTTTTGTGCTTATTTTTAATAAGTGGAATCGTAGGAAGGCAGAAAAGAGGGAAAGACAGAATGTTTAGTGTCATGTTTAAATTGAAAGACTTCTTTAAGCAAAACAAAAAAGATTATCTTATTTCATTTTTTACGATGATTGCTAGTAACTTGTTTAGTGTTTTTATTCCGTATTTAATCGGGCGAATCATCGACAGCATCATCAAACAAGAACTAACCGGTGCCTTATTAATGAAATTCGGCGGTGCCTTTTTATTCAGTTTGGTTGCAGCTTATTTATTAGAGTTCACTTGGTCCTATTACCTTTTTACAGGATCGGCCAAACTTCAACGCGATATGCGTAAAAATATGATGGCGCATTTTTTGAAGATGCGTGCTTCATTTTATGAAAAATTCCGAGTAGGGGATTTGATGGCCCGTTCTACCCAAGATATCCGCTCGATTTCGGATACAGCTGGTTACGGCATGATGGTGCTGATGAATGCGACACTCTTCTTGGTAACGATTATTACCATGATGGGCGTATCTGTATCGTGGCGTCTGGCTTTATTTAGTTTATTTCCTCTGATATTTTTGGCGTATACATTTGGTAAAGTCGGTAATATCGTTGAGAAACGTTATACGATTGCCCAAGATGCTTTTTCTTCCTTAAATAACGATGTACTAGAAGTCATTGATGGCATCCGCGTGATTCGCGCATATGTCAAAGAGGAAGATTACGTGGACACGTTCCGCAAAGAGACAGAGAGTATGTTGGGTAAAAATAATAAAGTAGCTGAAGCGAATGCACTGTTTACGCCGATGGTTAAGTTCTTTATTACGTTTAGTAATATCATCGCCTTTGGTTACGGGGCGTACCTGGTCAGCCAGAATGTATTGACGGTTGGGGATATAGTCGCGTTTCAAATGTACCTCGGTATGATTGTATGGCCAATTATTTCCATCGGTGAATTAACGAATGTTCTGCGTCAAGGTAGTGCATCGATGATTCGGGTCGAAGAAGTGCTGGATACAAAAGATAATATGGAAGAAAGTGGCTTGAAATTAATCGAAACAGCCGATGATATTATTATGCATGGGTTGGATTTCCAATACCCATCCAGTACAGATAAGAACCTGAAACAAATCGATATCGTGATTCCAAAAGGCAAAATGTTAGGTGTCGTAGGGAAGACTGGTGCCGGTAAAACGACATTCCTGCGTCAATTATTGCGCCAATATCCGCTTGGAGAAGGCGAGTTTCGTTATGGCGATACGAATGTCTTGGATTATCAAGGCCGTCATTTCCAAAAGTTAATTGGTTACGTTCCGCAAGACCATGTCTTATTTTCTCGTAGTGTTCGGGAGAATATCGCTTTTGGGAAAGGGAGCGCGACTGACGAAGAAATTATGGAAAGTGTTCATATCGCAGCGTTTGAGGATGATTTGTTGCGAATGGAAAAAGGTCTCGACACGATGATTGGTGAAAAAGGTGTGTCGATTTCGGGTGGTCAGAAGCAGCGTGTTTCGATTGCACGGGCGTTGATTAAAGATCCGGAGATTCTTATTTTGGATGATTCACTCTCAGCGGTGGATGCCAAAACCGAACAAAAGATTATTGCAAATATTCAAAACGTTAGAAAAGGGAAGACAACGATTATCTCAACCCACCGCCTTTCCGCAGTGAAACAAGCCGACGAAATTGTCGTTTTGGAAGATGGTGTGATTATCGAAAGAGGTACGCACGAAGCATTACTGAAACTTGGTGGTTGGTACTATACCCAATTTCTTCGTCAAGAATTGAAAGAAGGTGACGAAGAATGAAAACATTCAAACGACTTTTAACATATATGAAATTTGATAAATTAAAATTTGTAGTTGGTTTTGGTTTGTTGATTGCTGCGGTGTTCGCGGACTTGTCAGCACCATTAATTGCACAACGCGTGATTGATGATGTCATTACACCGGCAGCTGCTGAGGGCGTATTTGTCACAAACGTCTTATTACGTTTGTTGGTCATCTATGCTGTTTTAATGCTGTTGACTGCGGTATTGCGTTACATCAGTTTCTTGATTTTAACGAAAGCAGCGAATAGTATCGTGAAACGGATTCGTGACGAAGCATATCGTCACTTACAAACATTGCCAATCCGGTACTTCGATAACTTGCCGGCCGGTAAAGTGGTTTCTCGCATTACAAACGATACGGAGGTCTTGCGTCAACAGTTCTATGTCGCAACGATCAGTAATGTGATGTTAAATATTACCTATGTAATTGGAACGTACATTGCGATTACGCGCCTGCACAAAGGATTGGGAATAGCTTTATTAGTATTGCTTCCTTTAATGTTTATATGGCATAAGTTTTATAGTAAGTACGCAGGTGCATTGAGCCGGAAAGAGCGTGAATTGAATAGTGACATCAACGGAAAGATTAATGAATCGGTCCAAGGGATGTCGATTATTCAAGCGTTCCAACAAGAAGAGCAGATTGCTGATGAGTTCCAAGTCATTAATAATGAATGGTTTGAAACGGAACGTAAATACGTGCTTCTGGATTCAGCGGCACAATTTACTTTAGGAGGGTTATTGCGTCATATAGCACTCTTACTGATGATGGTCTATTTCTCCACGCAATATTTAGACGGTGTATTAGGGATTTCGATTGGTACGCTGTATGTGTTTGGTGATTACATCACACGTCTGTTTGACCCGATTCAAGGTATTATCCAGCAAATGGCATTCGTTCAACAGGCGATTGCGGCGGGTGAACGGGTTTTTGAATTAGTTGATACACCGGGCGAAGTGGAGAAAGAAGGCGAACTTCCGGTTGCAGCCGGAGAAGTTTCCTTCGACCATGTCAGCTTTGGTTATAGCGATGACAAGAAAGTATTGAAAGATATTCACTTTACTGCGAATCCGGGCGAAACAGTTGCATTGGTGGGGCACACCGGTTCCGGAAAGAGCTCTATTATGAACCTCTTGTTCCGCTTCTATGATCCGCAAGAAGGCCAAATTAAAATTGATGGGCATGCGACGACAGACTATTCCCGTCAAAGTGTCCGTAAAGGTATGGGGATTGTGTTGCAAGATCCGTTTCTATTTACCGGTACGCTGGAATCCAATATCACTTTGGGCGATCCGGGTATCGATGCAGAAACAGCGAAGCGTGCACTTCTGGAAGTGGGCGGAGGCCCAATGTTGAGTCATTTCGAAAAAGGGATGCAGGAGCCCGTTGTGGAAAAGGGTGCAACTTTGAGTTCCGGACAGCGTCAATTGATATCATTTGCGCGTGCACTGGCCTTTGATCCGAAGATTCTAATCTTAGATGAAGCGACGTCTTCCATTGATACGGAAACCGAGCAAGTTATCCAACACGCGATGGATGTGTTGAAAGAGGGGCGGACGACATTTATCATCGCGCACCGCTTATCTACGATTCAACATGCGAATCAAATTCTGGTATTGGAAAGCGGCGAAATTGTTGAACGTGGGACACATACTGAATTGTTACAACAAAATGGTGTCTATGCCCAAATGTACCGGATGCAAAAAGAAGGAAACGGTGCGTAAGTGAGTTAATAGGAAAGAAGAGTGGGAAAAGTCCCTTTTTAGTAATAATTTATAGTCTGAGTAATTAAAAACACCGTCATATCAAGGATTATTCTTCCTAGATATGACGGTGTTTTCTAATTTAGCTAGTTGTTTCCCATTCGAACTCGTTGTAAATAGTTTTAAAATCAGTTGGTCGGTGAATTTCCCATTCGAACTCGTTGTAAATAGTTTTAAAATCAGTTGGTCGGTGGTTGAAGGTAACATCAACGATAAAAAGCAAGCCATTTAAACCAGAAGGTTATTTGTTGGAAATGGTCGGAGGGCAGCGGGGCATTTCCATCTCATCTCGGATAACTTAAAAAATGCTCCCTTTCTATAGCTGTTAACTCCCTTAAGTTAATGACAAAGCGGCTATCAGATCTGCTTTTTTTTTGACTCTTAGTCCTGTTCGTGAACGTTCTAACAAAAAAAGCACTTCTGGTCAACCGCAAACCAATGTAAGCAGTTGCAGTCATTGTTAAAAAGAAAACGGTTCATATATAATTATTAGGAGCTTCCGAAAGGAGGAGAGCAGAATTTCTATTAAATTGAGAGCAGTTTATCGAAAAGAAGGAAAAGAGTCCGAAATGGATTTTAAAGAACAACCAAAGTTCGAAATGATATTGGTGCACGCAGGTAACTGTCGCTATTTAGTAGGTAACAAAATTTATCCGCTCCGCCCGGGAGACTTGCTTTTACTTGATGGGAAGACCATTCAAAGTGCCTATGTATTCGACGAAAGCGAAACGTATGAACGAAGTATTATCCAATTTCATTCAAAATGGCTCCAACCATTGTTGGAAGAACTGGGTGTCGCTTACTTACTCGATTTATTCAGTGAGAATCGCAATGGAAAGATTCGTTTATTTTCCAAAGAGGATGCCGAAGCCATTGAGCACTCGTTCTTAAAAATTGACCAGTTGAACGATTTGACCCATAATTATAAGCATGAAGCACTACGAAAAACAATGATTACTGGGCTTTTATTACGAATCGACCTCTCTACGGTCGCAATTCGAGACAAAAGCCGTCTATATAAAGATGAAAAGATAAAAATCGCCGAAGACGTATTGACCTATATTTTCCAATACTACCGTGACGCAATCGCCATTGAAGATATCGCAAATGGCCTGGAATTAAGCAAATCCTATATTTCACACGTATTTAAGGAAATGACTGGATTTTCCATTATGAATTACTTGATGCGCTACCGTTTGTCAGCTTCCACAAGCGCTTTGTTGACTGATCAAACAAAGTCCATCAAGGAAATTGCGTATGAGCACGGATTTGAAAGTGACGCGCATTTTAGCCGATTTTTCAAAAAAAACTTCGGTCAAACGCCTAATCGCTTTCGAAAAAGCTATTCCTTATAAACTTAAGAACAGAGAGAGATGAAATGAGATGCTGAAAGTAGCAATTATCGGTTTAGGAACGGTATCCAAAGTCCATAGCCAAGCCATCCTAGAGACGCACAATGGCAAACTAGTAGCGGTTTGTGATAGTGATGAAGAAAAGAAAGAGGATTATCCCGGTATTCCTTTTTATACAGATGTCGCGGTAATGCTCGCGGCTGAGGAGTTGGACGTTGTTCACATTTGTTTGCCGCATCATCTTCACTATCCGATTACGAAAATATGTGCCGAGAGCGGTGTGCATATTCTCCAAGAAAAACCATTAGCGATGGATTACCACGAAGGCCTTCTGACTGCTGAATTGGCCAAGAATGTACCGGGGAAAATAGGAATTTGTTTCCAAAATCGTTACAATTCGACCTTTCAAGAATTGCTGCGGCGATTGAAGGCTGAAGATCACGGAGCCATCAAAGCAATCAAAGGGTTGGTAGCATGGAATCGAACAGAAGATTATTACACCGATAAACCATGGCGGGGTAAATGGGCAACAGCGGGTGGCGGAACTATCATTAATCAAGCCATCCATACATTGGATTTAATGCAATTATTAGGTGGCGAATTACAAACCTGTAAAGCCAGTCTCTCTAATCTTACGGATTATGCTATGGAAGTCGAAGATACGGCTGTGGCGAACTTTACTTTCGAAAATGACGTAAGAGGCTTCTATATGTCGACTAATGCCTATGCAACGAATGCAAGTGTCGAAATTGAAGTAGTAACTGAGAAATGCACCTACATGATTAAAAACAATCAACTCTTTGTGATAGACGAGAATGGCGATTTCGAATCGTTGGCCCGCGATCAGCAACGAGCCGATACGAAATCGTACTATGGTCCAAGTCACGGGATTATCATCCAGCGTTTTTATAATGCTATTGAACATGATACAGCTGACTATGTGTCCGTTGAAGAAGCACTGCCATCAATGTTAATGATTGATGCAATGAAAGAATCCACACGTTTGGATCAAACGATTCAGATGGTAGATTTAATAAAGGAATCTAAAATAGGAATGTATTAAAAAATGGAGGGGTTTAAGAATGGCATCTAAAGATGGAATGAATTATGCACCAAAAGGGAAAGAGAATAAGGTAGTTGAGCCAGGCGAATTTGTAGTAGGGGTAACAGCATTGGACCATGGCCATATTAATGGTATGACAAATGGTTTGTTGGAAGCTGGGGCAACGATCAAGTATGTATATGATCCAGACGCTGAGAAGTTGAAAGCGTACCAAGAACAATTCCCGGATATTCCAGCGGCAGAATCCTTGGAACAAATCTTGGAAGACCCGGAAGTGCAACTCGTAGCAGCTGCGGCAGTTCCAAATTTACGCAGTGCTTTGGGGAACCGTGTGATGCGTGCAGGGAAAGACTACTTCACGGATAAAACAGGTTTCACAACGCTTGAGCAACTGGAAGAAACGAAAAAAGTTGTGAAAGAAACAGGTCGTAAGTACTGGGTATATTTCAGCGAGCGTCTGCACGTTGAAGGAGCAGTATTAGCGGGCCAAATGATTGAAGAAGGTAAAATCGGTCGCGTGATTCAAGTGACGGGATTCGGCCCACACCGTTTAGACAAAGAGAAACGTCCAGAGTGGTTCTTCAAGAAAGAGCAGTACGGCGGAATTCTAGCAGATATCGGAAGCCACCAAATCGAACAATTCCTACACTTCACCGGTAATACAGATGCAAAAGTATTGCACAGTAAAGTTGGCAACTACAGCAATCCAGATACGCCAGAATTGGAAGATTACGGTGATGCAACACTCGTTGGTGATAACGGCGCCACCTTTATCTTTAAAGTTGACTGGTTTACTCCAGACGGGTTAGGCATTTGGGGAGATGGCCGTACCTTCATTACAGGTACAGAAGGAACCATTGAAATCCGTAAATACATCAACGTTGCAACGGATACATCAGGTGACCATGTCTTCTTAGTGACAAAAGACGGCGAAGAACATCATCAAGTGACAGGCCAAGTAGGCTTCCCGTTCTTCGGCGAGATGATTTTAGATATTATTAATGGAACAGAAAAAGCAATGACACAAGCTCATATCTTTAAAGCGCAAGAATTATGTCTCCTTGCCCAAGAACAAGCAATGAACATAACTGAATAATAAAAACGATGCGGAACCTGGCTTAGGAGTCAGGTTTCACATTTGACTGAGAGAGCGGTGAACGCTGTTCGTTTGCTTGAACGGTCAACATAATAAAGAAAGCGCTTGCCTTTGACGGCAAACGCACATTTTTACAACTTGAAGTCATTATAGTACATTTGCCAAACAGTGGGTTTGCTTGCTATACTTGTAGTGTAGAAAGCAACATACGCAGACACTTTCGAACTAGAGATTTGTAAGCGTATGGCAGCACGAATAGCAGAATATGGACTATCAAAAGAGCAATCGATTGATAGAGCCTCAGCATTTTGGAAACATTAACAAAACTTTCGAGCTTACATCAGTCTGACTTGAAAGTGAGTAAATCGCGTTCTAAAAGTCACCTGTCCGCCACTTCGTTCAGTCACTCATTGCGAACGGTTATTGGAACTGTTGGATGAAGTAAGGCAAAGTGGGTGAGGGTTAATAAAGCTTTATTGAAAAAAGTTGGATCGCAATGCGATATACCGTTTCACATTGTGAAACGGTAATTACGAAACGGAGGAAAAATAATGAGTTTCAAAAGAGATGTCTTGAATCAAATGCAACAAAACTTTCTATTTGCAGTCGTTCGTGGGAAAACCCAAGAAGAAGGATATGAAATTTCGAAAGCAGTCTACGAGGGTGGTATTAAAAACGTTGAAGTAACGTTTTCTACTCCGAACGCAGAGCAAGTAATGCGTCGTTTAGCTGATGAATTTGAAGGAACAGACATGGTTGTAGGTGCGGGTACGGTATTGGATGAAGTATCAGCAAGACTTGCAATTCTAAATGGTGCGAAATTTATTGTTAGTCCGAACTTCAATGAGAAAATCGCAAAAATGTGTAACATCTATACAATCCCTTATTTACCAGGTTGTGGAACAATTACTGAAGTTTCTCATGCACTGGAAGCTGGTTGTGAAGTGGTTAAATTATTCCCAGGCGGTTTATTAGGACCTGGATTCATTAAAGACCTACACGGTCCAATTCCATGGGTAGAAGCAATGCCATCAGGTGGTGTAGCGTTGGACAACATGGACAAATGGATTGCAAACGGTGCTTGGTCTGTTGGTGTCGGAAGTGCTTTGACTAAAGGAATGGCTGAAGGCGGTATGACACAAGTAACAGCAAACGCGAAGGAATTTGCTGATAAATTGGCAGCTATCCAAGGTAAATAATTTTCTTAACCAACAATAAGGAGGGTTTTACTAGATGTCTTTTATTCATGATGATTTTATGTTGCAAAGTGAAACAGCGAAACATTTATACCATGATTTTTCAAAGAACATGCCGATTTTTGACTACCACTGTCACTTATCACCACAACAAATTGCTGAGGACCACACGTTTAAAAACGTAACAGAGCTGTGGTTAGGCGGCGACCACTACAAATGGCGCGGGATGCGTGCAATGGGTATCAGTGAGGAATTGATTACAGGAGATGCTTCAGACGAAGAGAAATTCGAAGCCTGGGCATATGCATGTGAAAATGCAGTCGGTAATCCTTTGTTCCACTGGTCGGCGTTGGAATTAAAACGCTACTTCCACATTGACGAATTACTAACGAGCAAGAACTGGAAAGAAATTTACGACAGATGTAACCAAGTAATTGAAGAAGAGAACTTAACAGCGCGCAAGTTGATTAAGAACTCCAACGTTACGTTTGTATGTACAACGGATAACCCGACTGATGATCTGGCTTGGCACAAGCAAATCGCTGAAGATGACTCTTTCGATGTAGCGGTTCTTCCAGGATTCCGTCCAGACGAAGCATTCGCTGTTCAAGATGAGTCGAAATTTACAAACTTCCTAGCGAAGATGAAAGAAGTAACGGGACGCGAGATGACAAGCTTTGCTGATTTGTTAGCAGGCTTGGAAGAACGTATTCAATACTTCGCAGACCACGGATCGAATATTTCTGACCATGGTTTGACAACGATTCACTACGCTGAAGCAACGGATGAGGAGATTGAAGCAATCTTCCAAAAAGCTGCTAAAGGTGAAGAAATAACGACAGAAGAATACGCGAAATATCAAACAAAACTGTTTGTTGAATTAGGTAAAATTTATCACGCTAAGAAATTCGTGATGCAATTGCACTTCGGAGCAATCCGTAACAACAACAGACGTATTTTCAAAAACATTGGCCCGGATGCAGGAGTAGACTCAATCACGGATCAACCGAACGTAAGTTATGCATTGAATAACTTAATGGGCGCGATGGACGAAAACAATCAGTTACCAAAATTGATTATTTACCCATTAGACCCAACGTACTTTGATTTAGCTGGTACGGCGGCTGCGAACTTCCAAATGAATGCTGAGGGAATCCGCAGCAAAGTTCAATTGGGTTCAGGTTGGTGGTTCAACGATACGAAATACGGCATGTTGAAACAATTGAAATCCTTGTCTGAATCAGGCCTATTGATGAACTTCGTAGGAATGCTGACAGATTCAAGAAGTTTTGTATCATACACACGTCACGAGTACTTCCGTCGTTTACTATGTGATTTTATCGGTGACTTGGTAGAACGCGGCGAAATTCCAAACGATGATGCATTACTAGAAAAATTAATTACAAATATAAGCTACAACAATGCTGTTGAATACTTTGAATTCAAAAAATAAAAAATAAGGAAGTGTTTTTGTATGGAAATGTCATTCAGATGGTACGGTCATGATGATCCAGTTACTTTAGCAAATATTCGTCAAATCCCAGGTATGGAAGGAATCGTTACAGCAATTTACGATATTCCAGTTGGAGAAGTTTGGCCACTAGAACGCATCAAAAAATTGCAAGCTGACGTAGAAGAGCACGGTATGTATATCAACGTTATCGAGTCTGTTCCCGTTCACGAGTCAATCAAAATTGGTCGTCCAGATCGCGATACATATATTGAAAACTACAAGCAAACACTTATTAACTTAGGTGAAGCTGGAATTCCAGTTGTCTGTTACAACTTCATGCCAATCTTTGACTGGACACGTTCAAACTTGGCTTACGAATTACCAGATGGTTCAAATGCTTTGATCTTCGACGAAGAAGAAGTAAACAAAATGGACCCACGTACGCTATCACTTCCAGGTTGGGATGAGAGCTACACACCAGAAGGCATGAATGCATTGATGGACGAGTACAAAGAAGTTGATGAAGAAAAACTATGGGAAAACCTAGAGTACTTCATTAAAGCAATCATGCCAGTTGCTGAAAAAGCAGGCGTGAAGATGGCAATCCACCCGGATGATCCACCATACTCAATCTTTGGTTTACCTCGTATCATCACAGGTGGCGAAGCGTTGAACCGTTTCATCAACTTGTATGATTCAGAATATAACGGTGTAACATTATGTGTTGGTTCTTACGCATCAGATCCTAAGAACGATACAATTGCAATCTTGAAAGATATGCTTGCTAAGAAACGTGTTAACTTTATGCATGCACGTAACATCAAACTTGTTGGTGGACGTTCATTCGAAGAGTCAGCTCACTTATCTGAAATGGGCTCAATCGACATGTACGAAGTTGTTAAAGCATGTGTTGAAGCTGGATTCGAAGGCGCAATCCGTCCTGACCACGGTCGTATGATCTGGGGAGAAACAGGAAAACCGGGTTACGGTTTGTATGACCGTGCATTAGGAGCAACTTACCTAAACGGTTTAGAAGAAGCAGTTAAGAAAAACTTGGCAGCTCAAAACAAATAATTTCATAAAATTCTCAAGCCCCCGATAGATTGGGGGCGCGAGATTTCTATCACTTAAACTAAAAGGAAGAGGTTCATTATTATGACAAATCCATTCGTACATGACTTTACTGATAAAGTAGTCGCAGTTACAGGTGCCGGCGGCGTTTTATGTTCAGATTTCGCAAAAGCATTCGCAAAAGCAGGTGCTAAAGTAGCGTTGCTAGACTTAAACGAAGAAGCTGCACAAGGCTATGCTGACGAAATCGTTGCAGCAGGCGGAGTAGCTAAAGCTTACAAATGTAACGTTCTAGATAAAGAATCGATCGAAGCTGCTAAAGCAGGTATTGATGCTGACTTAGGTACAGTTGACATCTTAGTTAACGGTGCTGGCGGTAACAATGCGCGTGCGACAACAGATAACGAATTCCACGAAACAAACATGCCAGAAGGAACAAAATCATTCTTTGATTTAGACCAAAGTGGCGTTGAATTTGTATTTAACTTGAACTTCTTGGGAACGTTGTTGCCAACACAAGTTTTTGCTAAAGACATGGTTGGGCGTGAAGGTGCAAACATCATCAACATTTCAAGTATGAATGCTTTCACACCACTAACAAAAATCCCTGCATACTCAGGAGCTAAATCTGCTATCTCTAACTTTACACAATGGTTAGCAGTTCACTTCTCTAAAGCAGGTATTCGTTGTAACGCAATCGCACCAGGATTCTTGGTTTCAAACCAAAACCGCGATTTGTTATTCGAATCTGACCACGAAACACTAAAACCACGTGGACAAAAAATCATTAATAACACACCAATGGGCCGCTTCGGTGACTCTGAAGAATTATTGGGCGGACTAATGTTCTTGGCTGACGAAAAAGCAGCAAGCTTCGTTAACGGAGTTGTATTGCCAATCGATGGTGGATTCAGCGCTTACTCAGGCGTTTAATATAGTAATTTAAGGAAGGAGCCGATAGAAACATCTTCATATTATAGATGAAGTTTCTGTTCGGCTCCTTTTAAATATAAGGGGGCAACTTCAATGACAGATAGATTTTTAACTTTTGAAAAACAAAATAACTTTTTAGTGTGTGTAGACTCAGACGGGTGTGCAATGGACACAATGGACATCAAACACGAGCGTTTCTTCGGACCTTTCTCAGCGGACGTTTTCGGTATCGAAGACCGTGAAACATACCTAGAGGACTGGAACCGCATCAACTTATTCTCAAGTACACGTGGCGTGAACCGTTTCAAAGCGTTGGTTATGGCATTGCAAAATGCACAAAAACGCGGTGAAGATGTTGGTGATATCACTGCTTTGACAGAGTGGGCGGAAACAGCAAGTTCACTTTCAAACGGCGCAATCGAAGAAATTTTGAAAAACAATCCATCTGAAGATTTCGAGAAAACGTTAGACTGGAGCCAACGCGTAAACCATGCCATCGAAACGGAATTAGTCGGTGAAGACCGTCCATTCGAAGGTGCTAAAGATGGTTTAGCAGCCATTACAAAATTAGCGGATGTGGCAATTGTAAGTTCTGCAAATAAAGAAGCAGTTGAAAGTGAGTGGGAACGTCACGAATTATTGGATTCTGTTGACGCATTCTACGCACAAGACCGTGGAACAAAAGCAGAAGCAATCGCTGATTTGTTAACAAAAGGTTATGAAAAGAAACATGTATTGATGGTCGGAGATGCACCCGGAGACGAAGCAGCAGCTGAGAAAAATGGTGTTTATTTCTTCCCAATCTTATTTGGACAAGAAAAAGCATGCTGGGATCGTCTAGTAAACGAAGCAATGCCGAAATTCTTAAATGGTGAATTTACTGAAGAATACCAAGCAACATTGAAAAAAGATTTCCATGAATTGCTAAGTAAATACGACTAATAAAAAGGTGGTTAAAAGCAGTGGCTAAACTAGTTGATTTAACAAAAAAACCTTATAATTTGAACGCAGATCAAATTAAATGGGTAGAAGACACAATCGCTGGCATGACGGATGAAGAGAAAGTCGGACAGTTGTTCGTTAACTTATTCTTCCCAGGATCAGATGAGTACAGTGGGAACGAATTTACCAACCAAGAAATTGTGGAAAAATTCCATATCGGTGGGGCGCGCTACAAAGGGCAAGACTCCGTACAAGTACAGGGATTGTTGAACGAGCTTCAAAGTGCAAGTAAGATTCCATTGCTAGTTGCAGCCAACTGTGACTCGGGTGGTGACGGTGCTACTAACGATGGTACTTACATCGCATCCGGTGCACAAGCAGAAGCGTCTGGCGACACTTCCGTTGCTTACAATGCTGGTTACGTTTCTGGACGTGAAGCAACAGCGCTTGGTGTAAATACAAACTTTGACCCATGTGTGGATATCTTGATGAACTGGCGTAATACAATCGTAAACACACGTGCTTATGGTACAAACGCTGACAGTGTCATCAAATATACAAATGCTTACTTGGAAGGTTTGACACAAAGTGAAATCATCCAATGTATCAAACACTGGCCAGGAGACGGTACAGAAGAACGTGACCAACATTTGGTGTTGGGCGTGAACGAGCTATCTGTTGACGAGTGGGAAGATTCATTTGGCCGCGTATACCGTAACCATATTGAAAATGGTGTGGAAATGATCATGGCGGGCCATATCGCATTGCCAGAATACCAAAAAGCTTTGGATCCATCATTGAAAGATGAAGATATCATGCCAGCAACTTTAGCGCCTGAATTGATCCAAGATTTATTGAAAACAAAATTAGACTTCAACGGAATGGTTATTACTGATGCTGCTCACATGTTGGGTATGACTTCAGCAATGCGCCGTGAAGACTATGTTCCATTATCAATCGCAGCTGGTTGTGACATGTTCCTTTTCTTCAACGATATTGAAGAAGATACCATGTTCATGATGAACGGCTACAAAAATGGTGTCATCACTGAAGAACGTATGACTGATGCTTTACGTCGTATTCTTGGTTTGAAAGCGAAGTTGAACCTTCACTTGAAACAAGCAGAAGGCACATTGTTGAAAGACAAATCTGAATTAGAAGTAATCGGTTGTGAAGAGCACTTGGAGATGCGTGCAGATGCAGCTGATAAGGGTATTACATTGGTGAAGGATACACAAAATAATTTGCCAATTAGCCCAGAAACACACCGTCGTATTCGTCTATACTACCTAGAAGGTGAAAAGGCGATGAACGTTTCTTCAGAGAATAACGCTTTAGGATTCTTCGTTGAAGAATTAGAGCGTCGTGGCTATGAAGTAACTGTTAACGATGGCCACACACGTGTGAAAGGTAAAACGTTGGAATACCGTGAAAATGTTGATTTCGCATTAACTGTTTCAAACGTAGCAGGTTACGGTGCAGAAAATAACTACCGTATTAAATGGAAGACAGCAATGTCCAACGAAGTTCCTTGGTACGTATGGGAAGTTCCAACAGTATTCGTATCGTTGAACTTTACAACGCATTTGCATGATGCAACAATGGTTAAGACATTCGTTAACGCATACCACAATAACGAAGAAACAATTCGCCAAGTGATTGACAAACTAGAAGGAAAATCCGAATTCAAAGGAACTCCTAACGAAAACGTTTGGGCAAACAAATGGCAAGCTAAACTATAAGAATGGTAAAAAGGCGTTCAACTCCGCATCACTATTTGTGAAGCGGGCGTCGAAGCTGCCAAAAGCAAACCGGGACGCTTCTGTCCCGGTTTATTTTTTTGTGGGTGGGTGTGGATGGCTCACTCAGACCATCGAGTAGGCTCTTTTGTCGTAAATGGCTCACTCAGATTGAAATTTACGTTTGAGTAGGCTCTTTTACTGTAAATGGCTCACTCAGAGTGGATTTTCCGTTTGAGTAGGCTCTTTTGTTGTAAATGGCTCACTCAGAGTGGATTTTCCGTTTGAGTAGGCCGTCTCCGCAAAGGCCAAAGGGATTAGGCAGTAATATTGCTTTTTGGGGCTACGGTTGCTATGATTTTAGAAATAGAATCAGTAGCGGAAGGAGAAAGTATGAAGACTTTGATTATTGTGTCTCACCCCGAATTGATGGAATCGCACACGCAACGATTCTTATGGGAGAGTTTGCCCGAACAGGACGTGACGTGGCATCATTTGGAAGCTGTTTATCCGGATGGTGTGATAGACGTGACCGCAGAACAGAGATTGCTGAAAGGGCATGGCCGCATTGTTTTTCAATTTCCACTTTACTGGTATAGTTCGCCGCCACTGCTAAAAGCCTGGCAGGATGCCGTTTTAACTGAAGGTTTTGCGTATGGTCGCTTTGGAAGTCAGTTGGTTGGGAAAGAATTGCAACTGGTTGTTGCGACTGGGGTTCCGGAAAAAGATTATCAAGCAGGCGGTTTGGAGCAGTTTACATTGCCGGAATTAATGCGTCCGTTTCAAGCAACAGCTATAAAATGCCAGATGCAGTATTTCCCGCTTTTTGTCATTTCTCAGTTTGACTATATGAGTGAGCAGGAGCGCCGGAAATTATTGATTCAGTACCGGCAAGTGTTAACGGGACGCTTGTGGGGAACGTTGGAAGAGAAGGAAGCGTGGTTTGAAGAAGAACTCACGACACTTGGAAAAGTGCATTTGTCTGAAGACGACTGTCTGCAAGTGGATTTACTTATCCAACAGTTGCAAACGAATCGCGAGCACTTGAATGATTTAAACTGGACGCTTCAGGAAATGAGGGAATAGGCGATGGAACAACAAGAATGGATGCTATCCCTGATTGAACAGCTAAAAAATAAAAGCAAAGATTACCGTCAAATTGCGTTGTATCAAGAATTATCTGAACTTGTTAAGGAGCAGTATAAACGCATTGAACAAGCAGAGGGCGAGATTGATGGCCGGTCTTGGAGTCCCAAAGACTGGGACAATTAAAGAGAGGGGAATAAAGAAATGACACTACCAAATTTTACATTTATTGAAACTGATACGGATGACATAGCAGAAGGCATGATATGCGATCCAATGACAGGCTTATGCGGGCCACTCCCGGAAGAAAATGACCAACCAAAAGAAAAGAGTGAATCAGATGAGTAAAATTGAAATGTACTACGCAACGGATCCACTATGTTCATTCTGTTGGGCATTTGAACCGACATTGAGAAAATTCCGTTATCAGTATGCTTCTTACATTAGCAATGACACAACCGTTATGGGCGGAATGATTGAGAAATGGGAGAAATTCGGCGGTGATAGCAGCAATGGTATTCAATCCGCTGCTGATGTTGCCAAACACTGGCGCGAAATTGGTGATTTCAGTCGCATGGTGATTGATGGCCGGGTTTGGCTGGATGAGCCAATCGATTCATCATTCCCTAGTTCGCAAGCATTTCAAATTGTGCGTCGTGACTATCCGGAGCAAGCACAGGCGTTTTTACGTAAATTGCGTGAAACAGTTATGGTGTGGAACCAGGATATTTCTAAACGAGAAGTACTGGCAGGCATCCTCGAAGAAATGGGCTTGGATCACGAAAAAATACTGAACGATGCCGATTCTTTCGAAGGTCGTAGTTTGTTAAATAGCGATCTTGGCTTAGCACGTGCGCTAACCGCAACTGGATTTCCAACACTCGTTTTGGTAAATGAACAAAATCAAGGAGTTAAAGTCGTTGGTGCACAGCCGTATGAAGCGTTAGAGAGTGCTTTGAAACAAATCTTGGGCGTTGAGGAATTGATTCAGACGCCTGTTCCAAGTTTGGATTTAGTCATGAAAACCACACCATTTTTGATGAATAGAGAAATCGAAGTGCTTTATAACTTGGAAGAGTCAGAAGTACCGGGATTTGTCGACATGATTGTCGGTAAAGAAAACGTCCAAAAAGGCGAAGTACTGGGCCAAGATTATTACAGAAGGTTGACAGTTTAATGAAACTAAACGAAAAAGAAAATCTCTTCCAAGCCGTGTTTGTTGTCGCGATCGTCTTGTTAAAAAGATTCTATGGTAGTGCGCTGGGAGAATACGAAAATATTATTTTTGTTTTCACGGCGGCCATCGGATTATTTGCTATCAACTGGCTGCTTAAGCGCTTGGACAAGAGTGGCGCAACGTTTGATACATGGGAAGATAAGTGGGACTTAGCGACTATTTTAGCTTATGGCTTCTCATTACTACTATTGAAATGGTTGCAGGTCACGAACATTTGGGTGTTGGTGGTAGTCGGCGTTTTGATTATCGGAATTAATGTGGTCATTAAGCTTAAAAGAAGAGAAATTAAAAAGAACATGGATATCCGCTGAGTGCGGTTTCCCTGTTCTTTTTTAGTGTATCCTTTTAAATCAAGTAATTTCAAGATGATAGACATAGTCGTCCATTACATAACCGCCGCCGATATCGGAAATGATTGAATCAGTCCGTTCGAAACCGGCTTTTTCGTAAAAAGCGATAGCGTCAGAGTTGTACTTATTAACAGTCAACGTAATCCCGTTCATACCGCGTTCAGTCGCCATCTGCAGCAGTTCTTTTAGAATCGCTGCAGCATGCCCGAGTCCACGCGCTTCTTTTAATAGATAGAGTTTACTCAGGAAAAGCACGTTCTCCTGCCATTCGATAGCCACATAACCAATTTCCGAAACGCCGGCTTCAATAATGAAGTAATCGGCCTTGTTATGCGCGATATCCTGAACCATTTTTTCTTCGGACTGAAGGGTGGCCAACATATAACGAACTTGAGCTTCGCCCAAAATCGGCAGGTAGTGCTCCTGCCAAATTATCTCAGCCATGTGTGCAATGTCTTCAACTTGCAATGTATCTCTTACTGGTACGAGTTTCGTCATCGTCTAAACCAACTTCACTAGGAAGTATTTTTTCTTGCCGCGACGAACAATGATGAATCGGCCTTCGAATGAGTTTTCACGTGAAATAACGAAATCTAAATCTGTTACTTTGTCACCGTTAATCGTGATAGCACCGTTTTGGATATCTTCACGTGATTGACGACGAGATGGCTCGATTCCTAAATCAACCAACCATGTAACCAATTCTTGTTCAGTTAAATCAGATTCGAAAGTGGGCATATTTTTGAACCCTTGCGCGATTTCATTGGCGTTCAATTCTTTTACGTTTCCAGTAAATAGTGCTTCCGTAATTTTTAATGCATCTGCCAACGCTTGTTCGCCGTGGACAAATTTTGTCATTTCAGCTGCAAGTGTTTTTTGGGCTTCGCGTTTATGTGGTTCTGTTTCAACTTTTTCAGCCAATGAAGAAATTTCTTCTTGTGAAAGGAATGTAAAGTAGTTCAAGTATTTCACGACATCACGGTCATCTTGGTTTACCCAGAATTGGTAGAATTCGTAAGGCGTTGTCATTTCCGCATCCAACCACACCGCGCCGCCAGCCGTCTTACCGAATTTCGTACCATCCGCTTTCAACATCAACGGAATAGTCAGACCGTATGCTTCTGCTTCCGCGCCTTCTTTTTTACGGATTAATTCCAAACCGGCTGTAATATTTCCCCATTGATCCGCACCACCAACTTGCAATTGCACGTCTAGGTTACGGTATAAGTGGAGGTAATCCATGGATTGCAAAATTTGGTAAGAGAATTCCGTAAATGAAATTCCTGTTTCCAAACGGCTTGCAACGATATCTTTTGCTAACATGGTATTCAGGTTGAAGTTTTTACCGAAATCTCTCAGGAAATCTAACAATGAGAGGTTCTTCGTCCAGTCTAAGTTATTAACGAGACGAATTTCTGAGTCTGACTCGCCAGCTTTGAACAACTTTTGCATTTGTTCTGTAATCTTTTGCGCGTTGTAAGCGACCGTTTCTTCTGATTGTAAAACGCGTTCCTCTGACTTTCCGCTAGGGTCTCCAATTGAACCTGTTGCAGCGCCGATTAAAATGACCGGTTTGTGGCCAGCTAGTTGGAATCTTTTCAGAATCATGAAGGGAATCAAGTGTCCAATATGCATACTTGCACCCGTAGCATCGATTCCACAGTATAAGCCAATACTTTTCTTTTCAATTAACTTCGTTAGTCCTTCAGCGTCCGTCTGTTGATTAATGGCACCGCGCCATTCTAAATCTTCAATAATATTCATGTATATTTGCCTCCGATTTCTATTTTTTTGTATAAAAAAAGTCCCCGACTGTAACAGTCAGGGACGATAATTTACCGTGGTACCACCCAGATTGCATTTCGAAAAAATCGAAATACCTCTTTGCAGGTAACGTCTGCTAAACGCTTGTTTAAGAAAGCTCGGGAGTGTAATTCAGTTCAAGGTCGTACCGATTCTCACCACCATCGGCTCTCTACGAATTCAAAACCTTAATCCTACTGGTTTCCGTCATCACTTTTAATATTTGTATGATTGCAATTATTATAACGAGCGCGCTTGATTCCGTCAACTGTCTAAAGCGCTTTAGGACATAAGTTGGGTTGTGTTACAGATGTGTTACAAAGAAGCTACAAGTTGTCGAAAAACGATTTTTCACAAAGTAACTATGCTATGATTTCATCACTGAGATAAATATAAACTTTAAAATATATATGAAACCGACACGGAGGTACTAACTTGAAGAAGAAACTTGCCACATTATTACTCACAAGTTCATTGCTTGCATCAACGATGATAGCACCTATTGCCGCTTCCGCAGATGAATTACAAAATAAAATTGAACAACAAGAATCTAAATTAGAAGCAATTCAATCTGAAGTTCTATCAGCACAACAAACGTTAACTGCTGTTCAAGCAGAAATTTCTGCTGCAGAATCTCGTTCAAATGAATTACTTGAGTCTCGTATCACAACACAAGACGAAGTAACTACATTGGCTGAAGAAATCGAAAAATTAGAAATTATTATTGAAAAACGTGAAGAGCAATTACAAGAACAAGCCCGTTCTGTACAGGTAAATGGTTCAAACACAAACTACATTAACTTTGTATTTGCTTCTGAATCTTTAACAGATTTAGTTGCACGTGTTGAAGTCGTTACAACAATGGTATCAGCGAACAAATCATTAGTTGAACAACAAATTTCTGATAAAGAAGCTGTTACAGATAAAAAAGTAGCTTCTGAAGAGAAACTTGAAGAAATTATCGGTATGTCAACTGAGCTTGAGCAATTGAAAGCTGATTTACATATTAAAAAAATCGAAGAAGAAAGTGCAATTGCAGCTTTGAATGCTGAACAGTCAACTGTTCAAGCTGACCGCGACAAATTTATTGCACAAAAAGAAGAAGCAGATCGTCGTGCAGCTGAAGAAGCCGCAGCAATCGCAGCAGCAGAAGCGGCAGCTATTGCAGCTGCAGAAGAAGCAGCACGTGTAGCAGCAATCGCAGTAGAAGAAGTAGCAGAAGTTGAAACTGTAGCAACAACATCTAGAAACGTTGCAGCTCCAGCAGTGACTGCACCACAACAATCTGCACCAACAGAAACTGTTGCTCAGGCACCAGCTACTACGCCGGAATCGACGCCAGCACCAACGCCAGCACCAGCACCAGCACCAGCTCCAGCTCCTTCTCATTCAGGGGACTTGATTGGTGAAGCTTACAAATATCTAGGCGTTCCTTATGTATGGGGCGGTAAAACACCAGCAGGATTTGACTGTTCTGGATTTACATCATATGTATTCCGTCAAGCTTACGGAATGGAAATCGGTTCTTGGACAGGCGCGCAAGAAAACCTTGGAACGAAAATCAGTGTTTCTCAAGCACAACCAGGAGATTTATTATTCTGGGGATCAGCTGGAAGCACATACCACGTAGCGATTTATTTGGGTGGCGGATCATACATCCACGCACCATACGAAGGTCGTACAGTTGAAGTAAACACTATTTCAAACTTTACACCACAATTCGCAGTACGCGTAAACTAATATTAAACTTTCAAAAGACAGTCCAAAGCGGGCTGTTTTTTTTGCTTGGTCACTTTGACCCGGCAACCGCTAACTCAAACTGCAAATCCCATTTGAGTTAGCACCCTAACCAAAAAATCACTCAGAATAAACATTCCGCTTGACCTTGACGTTACGTCAAGGTTTAGTATGGACATATAGGAGGGGAGCAGATGGAATATAGCATCAAGAAACTCGCAGAAATGGCTGGTTTAACAAGTCGAACGTTACGCTACTATGACACGATTCAATTGTTGAAACCCAAACGCATTAATTCATCCGGCTATCGGATTTATGGAGAAGAGGAAATCAACCGGCTCCAACAGATTCTATTTTTCCGTGAGTTTGAAATTCCGTTAGAGGAAATTAAGAACTATCTCGATGATCCAGATTTCGATCATACAGAAGCACTGAATCAACATCGCCTACAACTGTTAGCACGACGAGACCGATTGGAAAAATTGTTAGAAACACTTGATACGACACTCGAAAACCTAAAAGGAGAGACAACCATGGCTGATGAACAAAAATTTGAAGGATTCAAGCAGCAGCAATTAGCGGATAACGAGGCAAAATACGGGAAAGAGATTCGTAACGCATACGGCGCAGAAACAATCCAAAAGGCGAATAACCAATTTGAAAATCTAACGGAAAAACAATACACAGACATGCAGGCAACCGCCGAGAAGATTCTTACAAATCTTAAAGAAGCAGTGAAAACGAGCAATCCAGCCAGTGAAACTGCACAAGAGATAGCGAAGCTACATAAATACTGGTTAAGCTTTACTTGGCCAGCTTATTCAAAAGCGGCACATCGCGGATTGGCAGAAATGTATATTGCGGATCAGCGCTTCACAAAATATTATGACGAGCCGGCAGGAGAAGGCGCAGCACAATTTTTACGTGACGCTATCCATATCTTTGCGGCAGAATAGATTTCTTTAAATAAAAGCGCATGAGGGCCTCTTTTTGTGGTAAAATGGAGAATGCATATATTGAACTTTTAAGGGGGCACTCATTCGTGTTTAAAGAAAAAGAAACATTTTATATCACGACTCCGATTTATTACCCAAGTGGGCAATTACATATCGGAAACTCATATACAACTATTGCGTGCGATGTGATGGCACGTTACAAACGCCTACAAGGCTTTGACGTTTTCTATTTAACGGGAACGGATGAACATGGACAAAAAATTGAAACAAAAGCAGCTGAACAAGGTATTTCACCAAAAGAATACGTTGATAAAATGGCAACGGACATTCAAGCGCTATGGAAGAAATTGGATATTTCCCATGACTACTTCGTCCGTACGACGGATGAAAACCACGTAAAAGCTGTTCAAATGATTTTTGAAAAGCTTGTTGAACAAGGGGATATTTATCTGGGAGAATACGAAGGCTGGTACTCTGTTTCAGATGAAGAGTTCTTTACTGAAACGCAATTGGCTGAAGTATACAAAGACGAAAATGGCAAAGTTATCGGCGGAGTGGCACCAAGTGGACACGAAGTCGAATTGGTTAAAGAAGAATCTTACTTCTTCCGTATGAGCAAATACGCGGATCGTTTGTTGAAATATTACGAAGACCATCCAGGATTTATCCAACCGGAATCACGTAAGAACGAAATGATTAACAATTTCATTAAACCGGGACTTGAAGACCTCGCTGTATCACGGACAACATTCTCATGGGGTATCCCAGTAGAAAGAGATCCAAAACACGTGGTTTACGTATGGATTGATGCGTTGGCGAACTACATTACAGCACTTGGCTACGGTTCAGAAGACGATTCATTGTTCCAAAAATACTGGCCGGCAAATGTACATATGGTTGGGAAAGAAATCGTGCGTTTCCATACGATTTACTGGCCGATTATGTTGATGGCATTAGATATTCCGTTACCAGAGAAAATCTTTGGTCATGGTTGGTTACAAATGAAAGACGGTAAAATGTCTAAATCCAAAGGGAACGTTGTTTATCCAGAACCATTGGTAGAGCGTTACGGTTTGGATGCATTGCGATACTACTTGATGCGTGAAGTCAGCTTCGGAAGTGACGGTACGTTCACACCTGAAGATTACATCAACCGTATTAACTTTGACTTGGCCAACGACCTTGGAAACTTGTTAAACAGAACCATCGCAATGATTAACAAATACTTCGATGGTGAAGTTCCTGCTTGGTCCAATCAAACAACAGAATTCGATGCAGATATGGAAGCAACTGTTGCTTCTGTAATCGAAAAGTATACGAAAGAAATGGACAACATGCAATTCAG
The DNA here is from genome assembly GCF_011299095.1 of Jeotgalibaca porci. Lineage (NCBI taxonomy): Bacteria > Bacillati > Bacillota > Bacilli > Lactobacillales > Carnobacteriaceae > Jeotgalibaca > Jeotgalibaca porci. The sequence continues at coordinate 1,620,174 of NZ_CP049889.1, forward strand.
TGTTGCACTGGCTGAAGTATGGCGTCTGATTTCACGTTCTAACAAATACATTGATGAGACACAACCATGGGTACTGGCAAAAGATGAGTCTCGTAAAGAAGAATTAGGTAGCGTAATGGTGCATTTGGCGGAAGTATTGCGTATTACTGCGATTCTCCTCTCACCATTCTTGACGCAATCACCAGCTAAAATCTTCGAACAATTGGGTCTGGATTTTGAAACACAAGGACAATGGGAAAACTTAGTCTTTGGTAAGTTCCCAGCCGGCACAAACGTCGTGAAAAAAGGAACACCGATTTTCCCACGTTTGGACCAAGAAGAGGAGGTTGCTTTCTTGAAAGAGCAAATCGCATCCACAGGCGTTCAAGCTGAGGAAGTAGAAGAAACAGCTTTTGATCCAAATGAAACAAAACTTGTATCTGAAAAAGAAAAACAAATTAAATACGACGATTTCGACGTAGTAGAATTGAAAGTAGCCGAAGTAATCGACTGTCAAAAAGTCGAAGGAGCGGACAAGCTACTGAAATTCCGTTTAGATGCCGGAGACGAAGGACACCGTCAAATTCTATCTGGAATTGCCGAGTGGTACTCAGATCCAGCTTATTTCATCGGTAAAAAAGTAGTCATCGTTGCGAACTTGAAACCACGTAAAATGCGAGGCGAAGTAAGTCAAGGGATGATTCTATCCGCTGAAAAAGACGGTAAACTACAAGTTATTTTAGCACCGCAAGAAGCTGCAAACGGCTCGACGGTAGCGTAATAAAAATGGGCTGGCGCGTAAGCACCAGCTCATTTTTCATGTATAATAAGACTAGATATGAATGAGAGAGGAAGATGAAGCGCGTGTTATTTGATACCCACTGTCATTTGAATGTTGATGCTTTCGAAGAGGA